>REEJ01000318.1 GCA_007695125.1 Trueperaceae bacterium
GTCGAAGGACACCGTCGGCGATCTGGTGGCGGCAGCTGAAGCCGCGGAGGTACGGGCCCGTCACCACCCTGGCGCCCTGGTCGCTCGGAAGGCGCCGTTCGAGCGACGACGCCAAACACGAGCCTTGGTTAGCGCACATCACACGCCCAGGTAGCGCTTCTTGGTCTCGTGATCGAGCGCGAACTCAGCCATCGGTGCCTGGTGGACCACTTGACCCGTGAGCATGACGAGCACGCGGCCGGCAACCATCTGGGCCGCACGCAGGTTCTGCTCGACCAGGAGAATGGCGATGCCTGCGTCGACGAGCTTCGTGCAGGCCGCCAGCACGCGCTCGACCGCGACCGGCGCCAGGCCTTCGGAAGGCTCGTCCATCATGAGGAGTTTGGGGTTGGTGACCAGTGCTCGGCCGATCGCGAGCATCTGCTGCTCGCCACCACTCAGTCGGGTGCCAGACACCCGGCGGCGTTCGGCGAGCTCGGGAAAGAGGTCGTAGACGGCATCCGGCGTCCAGTCCCTGTGGCCGTCCGTCTGCCGATGGGTGATGACGAGGTGTTCATGCACCGACAGCGAAGGGAACAGCCGACGACCCTGGGGAACGTACCCGAGGCCGCGACGGGCTACGTGATGCGACGGTCGCTTGGTGACGTCGTCGCCGTCGAACCGGATCGTGCCGCGTCGTTTCGGTGGACTCAACCCCAGGATGGCGCGCAGCAACGTGGTCTTGCCCATACCGTTGCGTCCCAAGATGGCGACGCACTCGTGCCCAACGGTCAGGTCGACGCCTTGGAGGACATGGCTCGTGCCGTAGTAGGCATGCAGCCCCTTGACGGAGAGAACGTCGCCGGTCATGCGTCGAGCGTCCCCATGTAGATGTCTTGAACGGTCTTCTCCTGGCTGATGGCCGCCGGTGTGTCTTCGGCGATGATCTGTCCTTGATGCATGACGGTGACCACATCGGTGAGGCCCAGCAGGACCTCCATGTTGTGTTCGACCAGCAAGATGGTGATGCTGCGATCGAGTCGGCTGATCAGCGCCATGATGTGGTGGCGTTCCGTCCCTGACAGGCCGGCGGCCGGCTCGTCCATCATGATCAGGCGTGGCTGAGGGGCCAACGCCATCCCCAACTCGAGTTGGCGCTGCTCGCCGTGCGACAGGTCCCTGACGGGGGTGTCGAGCTTGTCGCCGAGCGCCACTTGCTCGGCAACGTCACCAGCGCGAGCGCGCACCGAACGTTGGCTTCTCCAGGGCGCGAAGAAGTCCGGAAGCTTGCGAGGGTTGGCCGCCAGCACCAGGTTCTCCTCCACGCTGAGATCGAGGAACAGGTTGGTGATCTGATACGTGCGCCCGAGGCCGAGGTTGGCGCGGTGATGGACTGGCCGTCGGCTCACGTCGCGGCCGAACAACGTGATGGTGCCGGCGTCCATGGCGAGCGTCCCGGTGATCAAGTTGAACAAGGTGGTCTTGCCGGCACCGTTGGGCCCGATGATGCCGCGTCGCTGGCCGGCCGGTACCGCGAGCGTGACCCCTGCGACGGCCTGGATGCCGGCGAACGCCTTGGAGGCGTTCACGACCTCGAGCGCGACGTCCTTCTGCTGCATGGTTCGGTTCCTCAGCGCACCGGCTGGTGCTTGGCCGCCGGGTTCCGCACCGTTGCAGGTGCGGAACCCGGCCAGCAAGGCGTGTTACGGGAGTTCGATGTCTGCGCAGACACCGGGGGGGTAGTCGCTCGAGTCGGGTGGAAGGGCCATGTACGCTTCAGGGTCGCCGACGTAGGGACCGAACTGGCTCACGTTCTCGATGGCGGCGATGGGCACGTTGACGAGTTGACCGTCCTCGCGAGGCCTGACTTCACGGATGTAGATGGTCTGGACGGGGTTTCCGTACGCATCGAGCGTGAAGTTGCCGCGAGGGGCGTCGGTCACCTCGAGGGTTCGCAGCGCCTCGATGAAGGCGTCGCGGTCTTCGACGTTGCCGTCGACGGCTTCCGCTGCCCGCGCTGCCATCATCAAGCCAGTGTAGGCGTGCTCTGCGGTGGCCGCTGGGATGCGCCCGTAGCGCTCCTCGTACGCCTCCCGCCAGGCGACGAAGCGCTCGGTCTCGAGGCCCTCGGCGTACTGCATCGCGCTCAGCATTCCCAGGGCATCGTCACCGAGCTCCGGCAACACGGTCGTGTCAGGGATGTTGGATCCACCGAGCAGCGGCATCACCTGGTCGAGTCCGAAGTCATGCCATTGGCGGACGAAGGTGATGACGTCCGCGCCACCGCCGACGTAGAGCGCAGCGTCGACGTCCCGGGGCAGCGTGGCCAGGATGCTGCTGAAGTCGTCCACACCCACCGGGTGCCAGATGCGCTGGACTTCCTCGCCTCCGGCGGCGCAGAAGCCACGGATGAAGCCGCCCGCCTGGTTGTGGGGGAAGGAGTAATCCTGACCGACCACGACGACGTTCCTGAAGCCGAGCTCCTCGGCGATGTACTCGCCGAAGGGGAACATCGGCTGCGCACCCGTCCAACTGGAGCGCACCACGCTGTGGGTGCGTTGGCGCATGGTGACGTCCTCGGGAGCGGAGTAGGCGACGATGACCGGAACCCCGGAATCCCTCGCCCAGTCCACGACCGCCATGCCTTCCGAGCCGAGAACGGGGCCGACGATGACATGCACGTTGTCGCGCTCGTGGAGCGCGCGCACGCGTGTCACGAACTCTTCCACGTCGCCACGGGAGTCCTCGACGTACAGTTCGACCGGGCGTCCGGCGATCTCGTTGCCGAGCTCGTCGAGCGCCATTCGTACGCCCTCTTCGAGGTAGCCGCCGAACGCTGCGAACCCACCGGTGAACGGCCCGATGACGCCGACGCGAATGGGTTCTTGGGCCGCGCCGAACCCGAGCGCAACGATGAGTAGCGTGGTGATGACGAACGATGTGAGTGTCCTGAAAGGCATTTCTGTGTCCCCCTTCTCCAACGGTGGTCTGGGGTGGCCTCATGGGTGGCGATACACCCCACTCGGTTGCTCGTATGGCCCAGTCCTCATCTCCCTTCTCGTTCTCGTCATGGGTCGTGCGTGCGACGGTTCCGCGAGGGGCGCCAAGAACGACCTCTACACCTCCCTCTCCACCGGCCCTCGATCGTCGATGGTCGGGCCACCAGAGGGCCGCTCTCGCTTCAGGCGCTTACGTAGGGCATGGAACCGACCGGTGATGCCATCGGGGGCGAAGAGAATCGTGAGCAGGAAGACAAGACCGATGATCGTCATGTACCGGGGGGTGATCTGGCTCACGACGGTCTGCAGCAGCACGACGATGGTGGTGCCGATCACCGCTCCGATCAAGCTTCCGACGCCGCCTAGGATGCTGACGACGAGCACCCAGACGCTGCGGAACAGGTCCAGCGCACTGGGGTTCACCACGCCGGTGAAGTAGGCGAAGAACACGCCAGCGATGGAGGCCACGAGGCCGGCCACGACGAAGGCCAGGTAGCGGATGAGCGAGACGGGGTACCCGAGGGCCTGCATGCGTGTCGGGCTGTCGCGTACGCCATTGAGTGCCAGACCGAAGGGCGAGTTGATGATGCGGTGAAGCAACCAGCCGGTGAGCACGGTAGCTGCTAGAACGAGCAGGTAGAAGGACTCGGGCGAGCGGAACGCCACGCCCAACACGGTCGGGGCGCGCAACCCGCCGATGCCGTCGAAGCCGCCCGTCATGCTGACCCACTGGAACGCTACGCCCCACACGATCTGTCCGAGGGCCAGGGTGATCATCAGGAAGTAGATGCCCAAGGTACGTACGGCGAACACCCCGAACACCGCTGCCAACGTGGTTCCCGACGCGAGTGCCAGGGGGACGGCTGCGCTCCAGGCAACACCGTGCTGCGTCGAGAGGATGGCCAGAACGTAGGCGCTGGTGCCGAACACGGCGACCTGCGCCAACGACACCATGCCACCCTGTCCAGCCAGGAAGGTGAAGCTCATGGCCAGCAGGCTGAAGAACAGGATCCGGATGGTGAGCGTCAGGTAGAAGCTCGGCATCCACCACGGGAGCGAGATGAGGGCGGCGGCTGCCGCCAGCACGAGAAGGAACACCAGGGCGCGTGACGTCATCCGAAGGCCCTTCCGAACAACCCCTGTGGACGGATGGCCAGGATGATGGCCATGGGCGCGAAGGTCAGGAAGAACGAGAGCTCAGGGACGTAGGCCCGCCCGAAGCTCAGGATCAACCCGGTGACGAGGGCGCCGATCGCAGCCCCGGGCAGACTGCCCATCCCGCCGATGATGATGACGACGAGTGCCAGGGTGAGGACCTGGAAGTCGGCCCCCGGCTGGATGGTGAGGAAGGTGCCGCCGATGACGCCAGCGATTCCTGCCAGGAACGCGCTGAGCATGAACACCAGGGTGAACAGCACGTAGATGTTGATGCCGAGGGCTGCGGTCGTCTCGCGATCGTCCACGCCAGCACGGATGAGTGCGCCCAACTTGGTCTTGGCGAGGAGCAGCCACAGTCCGAGGCCGATCACCACACTCATCAGGATGACCAGCAGCCGAAAGCCCGGATACGTGATGCCAAGCAGGGTGATCCGTGGGTTCAGATCGGCCGGTACGCGGATGGAGAGCGGGCTGCCGCCCCAGATGGACAAGGCCAGGTCGGCAAGAATCGTCGCTAGGCCGATGGCCATGAGCGACTCCGAGAGCACCTTGCCGCGAACCCAGTGCAGCAGGATGCGCTCCTTGATGAAGCCGAGCAGCGCGATCGCCGCGCCACCAGCCAGCAGGGCGAGCCACCAGTTGCCCGTCGCGCGGAAGACGCTGATGCCGATGTACCCGCCCCACAGGTAGAAGGCCCCGTGTGCGAGGTTGACGACCCGCATCAGCCCGAACGCGAGCGTCAGCCCGCTTGCCATGATGAACAAGAGGCCGGCATGGGATAGGCCATTGAGGATGATGATGGTGGTCATCGGGGTTGGAGCTCCTCAACGCCTTCGCAGGTCGAGCGCCTTGAACCGTTCAGTCTGCCCCCTGATGGCGATCTCGGTCGGCAGCCGCTCGATGCTGCTGGCTCCGAAGAAGCCTTGGGCGTCAGTGTGGTCGAGCACGTAGGCCGCGTCTTCCGGGTTGGCGATCGGGCCGCCGTGGCACAGCACGATGACCTCCGGGCTCACCGCGCGGGCGGCTTCGACCATGGCCTGAACGCGCTCACTGGCTTCCTCCAGGCTCATGTGCGTCTTGGCGCCGATCGCGCCGCTGCTGGTGAGGCCCATGTGCGGGACGATGATGTCCGCGCCGGCTTCGACCATGAGGCGCGTCTGTTCTTCGTCGAAGACGTAGGGGGCCGTGAGCAAGTCCTTCTCGCGGGCTTGCCGGATCATCTCGATCTCTTTGTCGTAGCCCATGCCGGTCTCTTCCAGGTTCTGGCGGAACAGACCGTCGATGATGCCGACGGTCGGGAAGTTCTGAACGCCGGCGAAACCGATCGCCTTGATGGTGTCGAGCAGAGGTCCCATGACCACGAACGGATCGGTGCCGTTCACGCCTGCCAGGACCGGCGTCTTCGACACGACGGGCAGGACCTCCTTGGCCATGTCGAGGACGATCTCGTTGGCGCTGCCGTAGGCAAGGAGACCCGCCAGGCTGCCGCGGCCCGCCATCCGATACCGGCCCGAGTTGTAGATGATCAACAGGTCGATCCCGCCTGCCTCGGCGCTCTTCGCCGTGATGCCGGTCCCGGCCCCTCCTCCGATGATCGGTGTGCCGGCAGCAACCTGCGCTCTGAACCCGGCGAGGATGGCTTCGCGCTTCGCTTGCATGGCTGTGCTCCTCCTTCAGATCCGCGCGCTCTGGCTGTGGCGCTCCCAGTTGTCGAGAAACCGCTCGACCACGGCCGCGGCGAAGGCCTCGTCGTTGATGTGCGCGTCCACCTCGACCAGCGGCAGTCGCCCCGCGAGTCGCGCGCTCAACGTGTCGCGAAAGGCCCTGTCGGCGGTCGCGTCGTAGAACGGCGCCGACGGCTTGTCGATCATGCTCACGCCTTCCTTCGGCACCACGACGGTGACCAAGGCTGGGTCGGCGCCCGCGAGGTTGCTCGCCATCAGCTCTGCGATCCTGACGTTCTCGTCGGGCGTGGTTCGCATCAGCGTGACTTGGGGGTTGTGGACGTAGAGGTTCCGGTCCGCGAAGTGCGCGGGTACGGTGTCCTTGGGGCCGAAGTTCACCATGTCGACGGCGCCTGGGGCGATCACCTGGGGTACTCCGCGCGCAACGGCGGCCTTGAGTCGCTCCGGGCCAGCGGACAACACGCCACCCACCACTTCGTCGGCGAGCTCGGTGGTCGTCAGGTCGATGACGCCTTGGACGATGCCCTGGTTGACGAGGTTCTCCATCGCCCGGCCGCCCGTGCCCGTGGCGTGGAAGACCAGCACCTCGAACGCGCGGGCCTCGAGCTGGCTGCGGATGGCCTTCACGGCTGGCGTGGTCACGCCGAACATGGTGATGGCGATGGTCGGCTTCGCCTCGACCGCAGGCTTGGCCATGCCGGCCATACCGACGATCGCGCCGGCAGCGTTGTTGAGCACGAGCATCGTGAGCCGATTGAGTCCCTCGACGTCGCCGACGCTGTACATCATGGTGATGTCGCTGATGCCGACGTAGTGCGACACGTCGCCCGAGGCCATGGTCGAGACGATGAGCTTGGGGAAGCCGACCGGCAGCGCCTGCATCGCGTTCGCGGCGATCCAGGTGTTGCCGCTGCCGCCGGCGGCGATCGCGCCGTGCACGCGCCCCGACTCGGCCAGCTCGACAAGGGTGTCGCGCGCCCCCTCGGCCATCACACGAACTGCCTCACCGCGATCGTGACTCGCACGCAGCGCCTCCAACGTGCTTCCGCCGCGGCGCGCCACCTCGGTGCTCGTGATGTCGGGGGCCGTCGCTGGATCGGTCATCACGCCGCAGTCGATGAGAAGGGCGTTCGCGCCGGCGCTCTCGATGCGCTCCGCGAGGAACGACAGCTCCTGCTCCTTGGTGTCGAGCGTCCCGAGAACGGCGATGGTCACGTCGGACATGCTTACCTCCGCCTATGCTCAGCGTGTCGAAGGTGCCGCTCTCCGCTCGAGGCGAACGGCCTCGGCGGGTGCCGGTCCAGTCGAGTCGCGTAGGATGAACTCCGGTGCGAGCTGGAGCCGCCGCGGGGGTCGCGCGGGACCGGCGATCCGTTCATGCAAGAATCGCATCGCCGCTCGGCCGAGGTCCCGCGTCGGGATCTTGAGTGTCGTCAGTTTGGGTATGAACCGGGCTGATGCGGTTGCGTCGTTGAAGCCGACGAGGGACACGTCCCCCGGAACCGCGAGGCCCATGCGACCGAGCGCCCAGGCGACGGTGAAGGCGATCCCGTCGGTCGACGTGAGGATGCCGGTGGGCCCTGCGCCGCGGCGCGCCAGCCTCCGGTAGGCCCGTTCGAACGAGACGCCGGGATCGTCGGTTTCGATGTGCAACTCCTGAACGTCGACCCCGGCGACGCGCGAGGCGGCGTCCCGGAAGCCCCTTGCGCGTCCGGCGAACGAGGGCTTCTCAGGCGCCTCCGTCACGTATGCCAATCGCGTGTGACCGAGCCGAATCAGGTGCTCCGCGACGGTGTGACCTCCTTCCCAGTCGGCAGGATGCACCGCGTCGTGGGGCTCGAGCGGCTGGGCGTACGTCACGAGCACGGCTGGGAGACCGGCATCGAGATAGGGCGCGAGGGCGGGCCGTGCGCGTGAACCCGCTACGATGACCCCTCCGATCGTGTTGAGCGCAGCGGGCTCGTCGTGGCTGGGTGGATTCTCGAGCGGGCGGGTGACGAAGGTGTAGCCGAGCGCTTCGGCCTCCTGGCTGGCACCGCTGATGACACCCATCCAGAACTCCATGTCGTCGACATCCTGGTGGGGAATGAGCAAGGCGATTCGCGGCAGCGACGGAGCGAGCGATGCGTGACGGTAGCCGAGCGTCCTGGCCTTGTTCAGCACGCGTTGGCGCGTGGCCGCGCTCACGCCGGGTTTGCCTGTCAGGGCACGCGAGACCGAGAATTTCGAGATTCCAAGCTCTGAGGCGATGTGGGCGAGGGTGACGGGCTTCATGGAGCCTACCTTAGGTCACAGGAGCCGCTGCCGAAGGCTCGGCGTTGCACGAAGGGCGAAGGCGCAACGTTAGCCGCAAGATTTGCTTGTGCAGAAGTCTATCATAGGGGCCACGCAGGCGCAACAGGTGTGCTGCCTCGAAGCAGCGTGCGCGGCCGAGCGGGTGCGCCCCATGCTTGTTCGAGCGTCAGATGCGCGCCTTCGACGGCCTTCGATCGCATGTGCGTGGTCGAGAAGCGTGCGCTATGCGGCCCATTCAGGCCAGTCGTGCTGTGGCGAGGCGTCGAGCGCAATACCGCAATGCACCGCAATTCGTTAGGCGCAAGACGGCGCGCAGTTGCAGCGAGGTGCTCATCTGCGCGCCGGTGTTGCTCGCTGTCGAAGGGTACCGCTGGCATTGCCGAACCATCGCGGTCACCCCCGCAACGCCCCCGCCAACGCCTCGCTCACGTGCATGGCGCTGCGCCCGGTGCCGTCGGCGATCTGGTGGCGGCAGCTGAAGCCGCAAGCGACGGTGGCGCCGTCATGCGCGCGCACGGCGGGGAAGAGGCGCTGCTCGCCGA
>REEJ01000213.1 GCA_007695125.1 Trueperaceae bacterium
TCGCGAACACGGGCGTGACGCTGCCGCACGGCATCGCCATGACGATCGGCGGCCAGTGCCCCACGGTCGCGCACGCCGAGGCCCTCGCGTTCGTGTACCCGCAGGTGGTCGAGTTCACGTACGCCTCGGCGATCGAGCGCTTCGCGACGATGGCGCGCATCCTCGAACCAGCCCTCGAGGACGTTGCTGACGAGGCAGCGGCCGAGCGCTCGCCGGTCGTGATCGAGACGTTCCTCAAGACGATCGACCTGTGGACCAACCTCGCGGAGCACGGTGTCACGGAAGCCGACCTCTCGCTGATCGCCGATCACAGCCGGGACTTGCCCGACTACAAGAACAACCCACGGATCGCAGAGCGCGACGACATCCATCGGATGCTCCTCGACGCGTTCGGGAGAACGCCCTCGAACGCGGCGGGTGCGTAGGCCCTCTCGAGGAGGCCTTCTCGAGGAGGCCCAGGAGGACGGACCATGGCACGACCACGAAACCGTTCGGTGCAGCGCGTCGGCATGGTCATCGGACTGCGCGACGACGCGGTGGAGGCGTACCGCCGCCTCCACGCCGACGACGAGCCGGGTGTGCGCGACCTGTTGCGGAAGCACCACATCACGAACTTCAGCATCTTCGTGCACCGGCTCCCCGACGGGCGCCTGTACGAGTTCGCGTACTTCGAGTACGACGGCAGCGACCTGGCGGGCGACCTCGCTGCGCTCGACGCCGAGCCACGCAACCGAGCGTGGCTCGCTCGCTGCGACCCGATGCAGGTACCGTTGCCCGGGACGACGTCCTGGAGCGTCATGGAGTCCGTGTACCACAACGACTGACCGCGCTGGCGGCGCACAGGACACGCCTGCCGTGCCTCGCGATCGTCAGACTCCTGTGGTCGGGTGCGCTCGTCAGCTCGCCGCGCGCTCGCCTCGGCGCACCGCCTCGAGCAGCGCGACCGCGAGGCGCATGAGGTCGGCGTAGGGCTCGGAGCGATCGATCGCTGGCATGGGCTCCCTCCCTCTCGGAGGGCACCGTTCGCGCGGAGGGCTCGTGACCGAGGAGGGGCGCGCAATGCCTCCGACGACGGGCGTCCAGGGGCACGGGTCGGGCTCGGCACTACAAGGAACGATCACGGAACGCCCACCCGACTACGCTCACATCACACACGAGGGTCGGTGCTGCACACAGCACCGACCCGAACGACCCGCGTGTCGGACCGGTGGCGGACGCCCGATCGACCGCATGCGTTCCGACCGACGCCCCCAGTCGCGAACCGCACCGGCGCCGGGAGCACACGAGAGGAGACGGGAGAGCGCACGGGAGGCAGGCAACACGCGCCGCACGCCAGCGTGCATGAGCGCTGCACCGGAGGGTGCCATGACGAAACTGCTGTTCGTTGCCATTCTGACCGCCAGCCTCGCCTTTGGGATCGCCACCGCGCACGACGCCGCCCAGACGATCGACCTCGAGATGATGACGATCGGCTACTGGCACGTCGTCGAGATCGAGTGGGCGCGCGACGAACCGCTCTCGAGCGAGACGAGCACCTTCGACGGTCGCTGCTCGGTGCCGTCGGACTACCTCGCCCAGGGCTACGCCGAGGGCCTCACCTTCCCCACCGGCCCATTCACATCCGAGACCGAGCACTGCGGTCAGCTGATCTGGGAGGAGGAAGACGGCGAGCGCCTGCTCCGCGGCCGCCTGACGACCGACGGCTTCATGACGCTTCGCTCCGACGATGGCAGTGTCATGACCGCCAGCTTCTACGCCAACGAGTCGAGCTTCGATCCCGTCATGGGCGTGTTCCTACACGGCATGCACTTCACGGTCGAGAGCATGACCGGGGTGCCGGGCCTCGCGTTCGTCGAGGGCGCCATACGCATGACCTTCGTGATGCCCGACATAGCGGCGCTCCTGACCGAGTCCGCGCCGGCCATCGGCGCGGGTCATGGCACCGCCTCGTTCGTGCTCGACGCAGCCGACTGACGCGCCCGAAACCGCGAACGCGGCACCGAGACCCGCTTGGAGGTCCCCATGAACACCATCGAGACCATCGCGACGAACTTCCATCACGCCTGCATGACCGGCAAAGGCTGGCAGGCGTGCGAACAGTACTGCACCTCAGACGCCACCTTCACGCACGAGGGCACGATGTTCGCCGACACGAGCACCCTGCAGGCGTACGCCGCCTTCATCGAGCACGTCTTCACGCCCGTCCCGGACTTCCAGCACGAGGTGCTCTCGGTCGGCGTCGACGAGCGGCAGCAGCGGGTGCTCATCCACTACCTGGTCCGGGGCACGCACACCGGCGAAGGCCTGCCGTTCCCGCCCACGGGCAAGAGCATGGAGTCGCGCTGCATGCTCGTCCTGTACTTCGAGAACGAGCGCATCAACCACGCCGAGAAGGTGTGGAACGACCACGAGATGATGAAGCAGGTGGGCTGGGTCTGACGTCGGCGCCTGCGGCCAACGACAGGTGTGCCCCTGTGTCTTCGTGAGCGCACGGTCACATGCGTCTCGCTCGCAGGGCGAGCGGACCGCACACGAAGCGATGTGGGACAACGTTCTTCGTCCGTCGCTGCACGAACGGAGGCACGTCGGGTGTCCCAGAGCGCCGCCAGGTCACGTCCGCTGCCGGACGTCGGGCCCTTGCGGGTACGCGACCCGGAAGCCTACGTGGCCGCGCGGTCGCCTCGGCGCACCGCGTCGAGCAGCGCCCCCATGTCGCGTACGAGGTCGGGGCGCTCGGCGTAGCGGTTCGTGGTCTCGCCGGGGTCGGCCACGAGGTCGTAGAGCTGACCCGGCGCCCCAGGCAGCGGTGGTCCACCGGCTGGTGGCGGCCATCCCCCAGAGCCCTCGGTGCCTTCGATGAGCTTCCACCGGCCGGCGCGGAGGCCGAACACGCCGGCCTCGGAGTGGAGGACGACGTGGTCGCGCTCGGGGCTCGCCGAAGCGTGGGGGCTCAACGCCGAGGCGAACGCGACGCCGTCCGGAGCGGCGCCGGTCGGCAGGGGGACACCGGTCAGCCCGGCGATCGTCGGGACGAGGTCGACCAGCGACACCAGCCGCTCGTCGACGGCCCCCTCGAGCCGCGACTCGGGTGGCCGCACGACGAGCGGAACGCGGTGGCCCCCCTCCCATGCGTGCCCCTTCGAGCCCCGCCATCCGCCCGACGGATCGTGGCCGTAGGTGCGGTACACCTCCTCGCCGGCTTCGTCGAGCATGACGGAACCGTCGGCGGCCAGCACGCGGTCGCCCGGCAGGGCGCCGTGGTCGCTGGTCACGACCACGAGCGTGCGGTCCGCGACGCCTCCGCGCTCGAGCGCGTCGAGCACGCGTCCGACCATCCAGTCGTAGAGCCAGGCGAGATCCCCGCGCGGGCCGGCTTCGCTGCGGCCGCGGGCGAACGGCGGGACCAAGGGCGTGGTGCAGGGTTCGTGGGGCGCCGAGGCGGCAAGGTAGAGGAAGAACGGACGCGGGCCTGCAGCCTGCTCCTCGATCCACGCGACAGCTCGCTCGGTGAAGGCCACGTCGACGTCGCGGTGCGACCAGCCCGGCGCCCGCATCCCTTCGCGGCTCGTGTACACAGGCTCGTCGTCGAACTCCTGCGGCGGAACCGGGAAGCGGTCGTCCTCGATGAAGGCGTAGGGCGCGTGGCAGGTGGGACACCCGGCCGTACCGAAGAAGTGGTCGAAACCGACGGCGAGCGGGCCGCCGCCCAGCCGCGCGTCGAAGTCGATCGCCGCCTCGAAGGTGCGGTCGGTGTACGGCGCGCGGGCGAAGTCGAGGTCGACACCGGGGCGCGCCCGGAACTCCATCCCCAGGTGCCACTTGCCGACGCAGGCGGTGGTGTACCCGGCGTCACGGAGCAGCGAGGCGAGCGTCGGACGATCGGGCTCGATCAAGGGCGGTGCGTAACCGCTGATGACGCCGCGCTGGAGCGGCGTCCGCCAGGCGTAGCGGCCGGTCAGGAGCGCGTAGCGCGACGGCGTGCAAACCGCGGCCGCCGCGTGGGCGTCGGCGAACCGCACGCCCTGGGCCGCGAGCGCGTCGATGTTCGGCGTCGGTACCTTCGAGGCGGGATGGTAGCAGCCGACGTCACCGACACCGATGTCGTCGGCGACGATCACGACGACGTTGGGTCGCAGCGGATCGCTCATCGTGCCGACCGCCTCACGTCGCCGGCCGGGCGTGCACCACGTACTCGGGCAGCGCCCCCTCGTGCTCGAGCAGCCTCGCCTCGAGTCGGCGCTGTAGGTCGGCGCGCACGGCCGCAGCCGCTGGATCGTCGAAGCGGTTGCGCAACTCGAAGGGATCGTCTTCGTGGTCGAACAGGAGGCAGAACGGTGCGTCGCGACCGACGGTGTACGTGTAGCGATCGGTGCGGAGCCCGCGGTACGGGTGGTCGCCGAAGGCGAAGCGAGGCGTGTCCCACTGAAGGAGCACGTCGTCTCGCGGGGGCGGGGTCGTCGGATCGCGCAGCACCGACGCGTGGTCGATGCCGGCGGCCACGTCGATCGTGGCGACGTGGCTCAGCCCCGCCGCCGTCGGGTAGACGTCGACGCCGCAGATCGGACCACCGTACGTCGCGCCGGCGGGCAGCACGCCCGGCCAACGCCAGACCATCGGCACGTCGATGGACTCGGCGTACGGCACGTGCTTGTGGCGCAGGCCTTGGCTACCCCCCATCTCGCCATGGTCGGACAGGAACACGACGAGCGTCGAGCTCGCGAGTCCGCTGTCGTCCAGGAAGTCCAGGAGCCGGCCGACGTTGTCGTCGAGGTGGCGGATCATCTGGTAGTAACCGGCGAGCTGGACGCGCGCGGCGGCCTCGGCGTCGGCGGGGACGTTGGGGCGCAGGTGCAGCGCTTCGGGGTCGACGAGGTCCTCGTAGGCTTCGGGGACGGGATAGCCCGGCGACCGCGGGGTTCCGCCGGCCCCAGGGTGCGGCGCCTCGTACGCGAGGACGTGGAACCACGGCGTGCCGGCCGGCTGGCGCGCGAGCATCTCCAGGGTCCTGTCGGTCAGGGCGTCGGTCTGGTGGCCCTCGAGCTGCTCCGGCTTCACCTCCTCACCGGTGGCGACGAAGTTCCGCCAGTAGTTGTTCGAGACGTTGAAGCCGCACCACTCCTGGAACCCGCCACGGAAGTCCGGGTGGACCCAGTAGCTCTGCCCGATCCAGCCCTCGGGCGTCACGAACGACGCGCCGGTCTCGGGCGCCAGGTGCCACTTCCCGACGTACGAGGTCCGGTAGCCGGCCGCCGCGAACGCGTGGGCTGCCGTCGGGGTGCCGGGCGGGAGGTAGTCGCCGTGGCGGACGGTGCCGTTGCGGGGCGAGAGGTTCCCCGTCATGAGGCTCGCACGGAACGGGACGCACACCGGGTACTGGCTGACCGCTCCGGTGCAGGTGACGCCCTCGGCGACCAGGCGGTCGATGTGGGGGGTGGGCACGTTGACGTCGCCGCTCGACGAGAGCGCCTGGTAGCGCAGCTGGTCGGCGACGATCCACAAGACGTTGGGGCGGGGTGCAGCCTCGCTCATCGCCAGTCGGCGGGCAGCAGCCCCGCCGCCTCGCCCGCGAACGTCACGAGCAGCGCGACCGTGGCCTCGACGTCGGCGCGGTGGGCGAGCTGCACGGTCGAGTGCATGTAGCGGGTCGGTGCGCCGATCGTCGTCGCCCACGCGCCGAGGCCGTGGCGTTGAATCTCGGAGGCGTCGGTGCCGCCGCCGAGGTTGCGCTGGTACGGGATGCCGTGGCGCTCGCACGTGTCGATGAGGCCGCGCACGAGCTGCGGCGTTCCGATCGTCCGGTTGTCCATCAGGTAGATGCCGGTGCCGGAACCGAGCGCGCACTGGCGCTGTTCAGGGCGCGCGTAGGGCGTGTCGGACGGCAACGCTCCGTCGATCGCCACGGCGATGTCGGCCTGGATGGCATGGGCGGCGGTCGGCATGCCGCGGACGCCGACCTCCTCTTGCACGGTGGCGACCGCGTAGACGTCGACGTCGACGGGCCCAAGGCGCCGCATCGCTTCGACCAGGCAGTAGACACCGATGCGGTCGTCGAAGTTCCGACCGACCAGCACCTCGTCGCTGAGGTCGTCGAGGGTGGCCGCGAAGGTGACGACGTCGCCGACCTCGACACGGCCGCGGACGTCGGCGGCGCTGCGGCCGAGGTCGATGTAGAGCTCGTCGATCGGGAACACGCGGTCGCGGTCTTCGGGCGTGCCGAGCCAACCCGAGTGCGCGGCGATCACGCCTGCGAGCGTCGGTCGGTCGCCGGACGAAGCGTGCACCGTCACGCGCTGACTCGGTAGCGTGCGCGCGTCCAACCCGCCGACGGCACGGAAGCGCACGAACCCGGCGTCGTCGATGTGGCTGACCATCATGCCGATCTCGTCGAGGTGGGCGGCGTAGACGAGCCTGCGCGGCGACGGGATGCCGGCCCGCGCGCGCTTGAGGGCGATCACGTTGCCCATCCGGTCGCGCCAGAGTTCGTCGACGTAGGGCTCCAAGAGCTTGGTGACGACGTCTCGAACGGCGTCTTCGAAGCCGGAGACGCCAGGGGCATCGCAGATCGCGCGCATGCGTTCGTTCACGTCGGGGCTCCTCGCGGGGGATAGGTGCGGTCGAGGGGGTGGTTCGGAAGCAAGATAGCCGAACGGGGTCGGAGCGCTGCGAGGACGACGATCGTCGTCCTCGCAGCGCTCCGTGAACGGATCAGCGGTCGATGTAGGCGTCGTGCAGGAAGAGCGTCCGGTTGTAGAAGTCGTAGCCCTGGACCCAAGGCTGCAACGCGGTGACGGTCGGCGCGTGCCACAGCCAGTACGCCAGGGCGTAGTCCTGGAACAGCTGCTGGCCACGAGCCCAGGTCTCCCGGCGCTCGTCGAGGTCGACCGTCGAGCGCGCCTCACCGATGATCTCGCGCAGCTCGTCGGCGACGGCGAGCAGCTCCGGGTCCTCACTGAAGCGGATCTGGTTGACGGTCCAGAAGTCGTCAGGGTGCACGGAGCCACCGATGAAGCTGCCCCAGTTGGTGCCGCCCTGCGCTGTCATCGACAGCTCGTAGTCACCCTCGCGCCAGCGCGGGCCGTACGTGCCGCCTTCGGCGACCTCGAAGCGCGTGTCGATACCTACCAGGCGCAGCTGCTCCTGGACGATCTCGGCGTTCGCGGCGTGACCGCCAGGCGGGTTGAGGAAGTGCGGTCGCAGCGCCACGCCGTCGCGGGAGCGGACGCCGTCGGCACCCATGACCCAGCCGGCTTCGTCGAGGATGCGTCCGGCCAGCTCCGGGTCGTAGTCGACGGTGGAGACGTGCTCGGAGTACAGCACCGTGCCTTCGGGCACGCCAGCGCGGCTCAGCTCGCCGAACCCGCTCAGCACGGAGTCGACGATCTCCTGGCGGTTGACGGCGTGGCGGATCGCCTGGCGAACGGCGAGCTCGGCCGTGAAGCCTCGCGCGACGTTCATGGTGAGCATGTTGACGCCCACCGCCGGCGCCGTGATGATCTCGAGGCCGCGGGACTCCAACAGCGCGATGTCGTCGATGATGAGGGAGGTCGACACGTCGACGCTGCCCGCGAGCAGTTCGACCGTGTGCACGCTGAGTTCGGGCAGGAAGCGGAACACGACGCGGTCGATGTTGGGCGCGCCGCGCCAGTAGTCCTCGTTCTTGACCAACGTGAACGAGTCGTCAGCGACGAAGGACTCGAACTTGAAGGGGCCGGTGCCGGCGTAGCCCTGGGTCATGGTCGCAGCGCTGCGGTTCGGGATGTCGTTCGGGCTGATCGGCCGCACCTGCCAGTGCGCCAGCACGTCGAACAGGAAGCTGGCATCGAGCTCCTGGAGCGTGATCTGCACGGTGAAGTCGTCGACCACGTCGACAGAGCCGATGGTCTCGGTGAAGCGGGCGTGCTGCATCGCGTCCGGATCGTCGAGCGTCCGCTGGATGTTCGCGCGCACGGCTTCGGCGTCGAAGCGGGCGCCGTCGTGGAAGGTGACGTCGTCACGGAGGAACAACGTGTAGACCATCGCGTCGTCACTGACCTCCCACGACTCGGCCAACCAGGGTTGCGGCTGCCCTTCGGCGTCGAGCTGGATCAGCGGGTCGGTCAGGTGGTGGGCGGCGCCGAACGCCACCCAGCCGGCGATGTACGCGAGGTCGATGTTGTTCACGGCCTCGGGCCACGCGACGGTCAGCGTGCCGCCTTGGGGTACGTCCTGCTGCGCTGCGACCGTGCCGGACACGGTCAAGGCGAGCGCCGTCAGGGCTGCGAGTGTGATGCGTGCGAGCGTGCTTCGGTTCATAGGATGGAATCCTCCAGCGTCCTTCGTTCGGGGGGCGCGGTCGAGGCGGGCGCACGGTGCGGTCGCTCGTCGTCAGCGCGGTGTCCGCTGCGCACGAGGCGCAACGCCGTGGTGGCCGGCCGGGGTCAGGTCATCCGGCGCACCTCCGATCTCGGGTCGAAAGCGTCCCGGAGGGCGTCGCCGACGAAGTTCACGGCGAGCACGGTCAGGAAGATCGCGGCGCCTGGGAAGTAGCTGAGGTACGGGGCCCTGAAGATGGCGTTGCGGGCGTCGCTGAGCATCGCACCCCACTCGGGCGTCGGTGGTGGCACACCGATGCCGAGGAAGCCGAGCCCGGCGGCGGTGAGGATCGAGCCGGCCACCGAGAGCGTGGCGTAGACGATGATCGGACCGACGGCGTTGACCACCAGGTGCCGGAACATGATCCGGGCGGAACCGGCGCCGATCGAGTGGCTCGCGATGATGAACTCCTGCTCGCGCAGTGACAGCACCACGCCGCGCACGATGCGCGACAGCGTCGGGATGCCCCAGATCGAGAGCGCCACGATCACGTTGAACAGGCTCGGCCCCAATACGGCGGCGATCAGGATCGCCAGCAGGATGCCCGGGAAGGCGTACATCACGTCGACGATGCGCATCGCGAGGTGGTCGAACCAGCTGCCGGCCCAGAAGCCCGTCGCCAGGCCGATGATGGTGCCGAAGACGACCCCACCGACCGCGCCGGCGAAGCCGACGAAGAGCGAGATGCGCGCGCCGTGGAGGATGCGCGAGAGCACGTCGCGACCGAACTGATCGGTGCCGAAGGGGTGCTCCCACGACGGGGGCTGCAGGCGGTTGGCGAGGGTCTGTAGGCGCGGGTCGACGTCGTACACGATGGGCCCGAAGATGGCGACGAGCACGATGAGGACGAGGTAGATGGCGCTCGCGAAGGCCATGCGGTTGCCGCGGATCTCGCGCCAGAAGCGGTACTGGAGCGATTGCCGGAGGGCGTCGCCGCCGGTTGCGGGCGACACGGACTCACTCATAGCGAATCCTCGGGTCGACGAACCCGTAGATGAGGTCGGTGATCAGGTTGGCCAACACGAAACCAACGGCGATGACGAGCACCACACCTTGGACGACCGGGAAGTCGCGGTTGGAGATGCCGGTGACCAGGTAGCGCCCCAGGCCTGGCCACCCGAACACGGTCTCGACGATGACCGCGCCGCTCAGCATCGAGCCGAAGCTGAGGCCGAGCAGCGTGATGATGGGGATGAGCGCGTTGCGGAGCGCGTGTTTGTACACGACGATGCGCTCGGAGAGCCCCTTCGAGCGAGCGGTGCGCACGTAGTCCTCGTTCAGGACGTCCAACATCGACGAGCGCGTGTAGCGTGCGAGCCCGCCCGCCCCGCTGATGCCGATCGTGATCGCTGGCAGCAGCGCGAAGCGCAGGCCCTCGGCGGTGAAGATCGAACCGCCGAAGCCCGACGGTGGCAGGATCGGCCAGTGCAGCCCCACGAGTTGCATGAGCAGCATGCCCAACCAGAAGTTCGGGATCGACACGCCGAAGAGCGCCAGGGTCATCGCGACGTTGTCGAGCCACGTGCCGCGCCGGATGGCGGACACGATGCCCACGGTCACCCCGAGCACGACCGCGATCGCGAGCGACAAGATCCCGAGCTCCAACGTGGCGGGCAAGCGCTCGAGCAGGCCCACTGCCACGGGATTCCGGTGGTGCAGCGAGGTGCCGAGGTCGCCTTGGAAGATCCCCGCGATGAAGGAGACGTACTGGACGTGGAGCGGTCGGTCCAGGCCGACGCGGGCGCGCAGCTCCGCGATGCGCTCGGGGCTGGCGTCGACCGGGAAGTCCGGTGGGATGTAGAGCGCGATGGGGTCGCCGGGCGCCAAGTGGATGGCGAAGAACACCAGCGTCACGGCGCCGAACACCGTCGGGAACACCATCAAGAGGCGCTTGATCAGGTACGTACTCACGCCGTCACCGCGACCTTCGCTTCGGCGTTCGCACGCGGCACGACCCGGTAGGTCCGCCCGGCCAGCGCCGTGAAGGTCGAGCCCGCCGGCGTGCGCTCGATGGCGTCCGCGTCGAGCACGTCGAGGGCGACGGCCGCTCGAACGGTGCAGGGACCGTCGCGCTGCGCGACCACGTCGGCTTCCACCAGACGACCATCGGCCCAGCACACGCCGACCTCGAAGCCTCCGCGTGCCCGCAAGCCGGCCACCCTGCCCGCCGCCCATGCAGTCGGCAGCGCCGGCAGCAGGTCGAGGTACCCCTCGTGCGATTGGAGCAAGAGCTCGGCTACCGCGGCCGTCGCACCGGAGTTGCCGTCCATCTGGTACACGAACGGCGGGTGCCCACGGTAGTAGTGCATGTCGAACAAGTTGGCCTCGGTGTGGGCACGCAACAGGTGGAGGAAGTGCGCGTAGGCACCCTCACCGTCGCGGAACCGGGCTGCGAGCCCCATCGCCCACGCGCGACTCCAGCCGCTCTGGCCGCTGCCGGCGGCGATGCGACGCTCCAGCGCCGTACGGGCAGCCGCGAAGAGCTCCGGCGACGTGGCCTCCGTGATGCCGTCGTCGGGGAACACGGCGAACAGGTGCGAGAGGTGGCGGTGCTCAGGCTCCCACTCTTCGACGTCCTCCGCCCACTCTTGGAGCTGCCCGTGGCGACCGATGCGCAGCGGCGGAAGCCGTCCCAGAGCGGCTGCGACCTCGTCCTCGAACGGGCCGTGCACGCCGAGGGCGTCGGCGGCAGCGAGGCAGCGGCGGAACAGCGCCGCGACGATCTGGACGTCCATCGCCGGGCTCATGCAGAGCGCGGCTCGCTTGCCATCGGCGTCCAGGAAGGAGTTCTCGGGCGAGTGCGAGGGCCCGAACTGCAGCACGCCGTCGGCGTCTTCGACCAGGAAGTCGAGGACGAAGCGCGCGGCTTCCTTCAGCACCGGGTGGGCGCGCTCGCGCAGGAACGCGAGGTCGCCGCCGAAGGCGTAGTGTTCCCACAGGTGCAGGCTCAACCAGGCCGCGCCGGTGGGCCACAGGCCGCACCACACGTTGTCGAGTGGTGCCGCGTCGCCCCAGAGGTCGACGTTGTGGTGTGCGACGAAGCCCCTGCAGCCGTAGTGGCGCTCCGCCACCGTCCGACCGGACACCCGCACCCGGTCGATCAGGTCGAACAGCGGCTCGTGGCAGTCGGCGAGGTTCCACACCTCGGCCGGCCAGTAGTTCATCTGCAGGTTGATGTTGATCGTGTACTTGCTGTTCCACGCCGGCATCATGCTGTCGTTCCACACGCCCTGGAGGTTCGCCGCCGCGCTCCCGGGCCGGCTGCTGCCCAACAGCAGGTAGCGGCCGAAGTGCACGTGGAGCGCTTCGAGGCCGAGATCGGTGCCGCCGTCCTTGACGCGCTGCAAGCGCTCGTCGGTCGGCAACGCGTCGTGCGCTGCGGCGTCGGGATGGTGGAGTTCGAAGCGCGCCCGGTTGAAGACTTCTGCATGCTCGCGAACGTGGTCGTCGCGCAGAGCCGCGAAACCGCGCGCTCGCGCCCGTTCGGCGTCGCTACAGGCGCGCTCGAGCGGCCGCGCGTGCCGGAAGTCGGTCGCGGCGGCGACGATGAGGGTGGCGGCCGACGCGCCCCGCACGATCACGTGGTCGCCGACGGTCTCGACCGTGCCGCCGTCGGCGTGCACGTCGAGCACGGCGACGAAGGCGCTCCCGCGCGTGCCGCAGCGACCGACGAGCGCTTGACGGTGGCCGGCGAGCCGCTCGGTCGCCGCGTCCCAGGCGCGCGTGAGGCGCGCTGCGAGCGCTACGCCCGCAGGGGCGTCGGACGCTATGCGCACGACGACGACGTCGTCGTGCGCGCTGGCGAAGACCTCGCGGTGCAGCGTCTCGGCGCCGTCGCGGTAGCGGACACTGGCGACGCCGGTCTCGAGGTCGAGCTCGCGGCGGTACTCGGCCCAGGGCCTGCCGGCGCGACCGAGGAACGTCAGCTCCAGCGTCCCCAGCGGAAGGAACGACTGCTGACGGTTGGGCATCCCGAACAGCGAGACCTCGGCGAGTTCCTGCGCCTCCTGGACCTGCCCCGCGGCGAGCAGGCGACGGACCTCGTCGACGTGGCGGCGCGCGTCCGGGTTGGTGCGGTCTTCGGGGCCGCGCTGCCAGACGGAGTCCTCGTTGAGGGCGACGGTCTCTCGATGCACGCCGCCGAAGACCATGGCCCCGAGGCGACCGTTGCCGACCGGCAGCGCGTGGATCCAACGGTCGGCCGGACGAGCGAACCACGTGACCGGTGGACGCGGTCGATCGGTTGCTGGGTTCGGCATGCCGCGCACCCCCCTGACTCGTGCCGGTTGGCTTCGATGGCCACCGTACCTGGACGTTGGGGTATAACCTTATACGTCCGCGCCGAGCATGTCAAACGTGCGTGCACGACACCGTTGCGCGACGTGCGACAGGTGCTCGTGGAGCTGCGGTGGACTCGCCATCGACCCCCACGAAGTGCCCTGTTCGGTACGCGTGCCGTCTCCTCGACGTTCGTGGCTGCGTGGTATATCGATAGTCGTGGCTCCTGCCTACCCCAGAACGGCCTTGACGCCGCGGGCCTTCGTCGACCCCCGCGCGCCGTGGGGCGTGCGGCGAGGCAGGTCGTGAGCGAAGCGAAGCACTCGGCATCGAGCTCGCGGGCCGGCCGGCCCGCGACGCTCAAGGACGTCGCCAAGGAGGCGGGCGTCTCCGTCGGCATGGCGAGCCGGGTGCTGGGTGGCTACGGCTCGTTCAGCGACGCAACCCGGGTGCGGGTGGTCGAAGCCGCGCGCACGCTTTCGTACCGCCCGAACGCCGTCGCTCGATCGCTGCGGATGGGCCGCACGAAGGCGCTGGGCTTGGCTGTCACCAACATCTCGAGCTACCACTGGATCACCTTCATCCGCGGCGTCGAGTCGGCTGCGAGCGACCACGGCTACCAGGTGATCCTCGGCCATACGGGCGACGACCCGGCGCGCGAACGCGACCACATCCGCGCCCTGTACCAGCGCAACGTCGACGGACTCATCATCACGCCGACCCAGGAGAACGAGTCGCGTATCCGCGACCTCGTCGACGCGGGGTTCCCAGTCGTGCTCACCGAGTCCTCGTCCGCCGCGATCAAGACACCCTGCATCAACATCGCCGACCACCGTGCGGCGTACTCGGCCACCGCATACCTACTCGGGCTGGACCACGAGCGCATCGGCATGGTGGCGGGCGATCAGTCCCTGGCCTCGGGCGCGGACCGCCTTCGCGGGTACCGCGACGCACTCCGCGCCCGTGGGATCGCCATCGACGACACCCTCGTGGGGCACGGGGAGTATCGGTTCGAGCCGGCGTTCGCGGAGACGGACCGCCTGATGGGCTTGCCCGATCCGCCGACAGCGCTGTTGGTGTCGAACGAGACGATGCTCGGCGCCACCCTGCAGTGCCTCAAGGAACGCGGGGTGCGTGTCGGCGAGGACGTGTCGCTGATCGCCTTCGACGACCCGCCGTGGGCGTCGTACTTCTCGCCCTCGATCACCACGATCCGCACGCCGCGTGAGCGCATGGGCACCATGGCGGTCCACATGCTCGTCGGCATGATCGACGCCGGACCGGATCGACCCGCGAAGCGTGAGGTGCGCGTCGTCGAGTCCGAACTCGTCGTACGCGAGAGCTGCCAGGTACGGTCCCAAGGCTGAGGCGCCTGTGACGTGAGCGCTAGCGCGGGCCGGTGCCGACCAGTTCCTCCGTGGCGTCGAGGTCGAGCGGCACGAACTCGTGGAAGTTCTCGATGCCCGTCGTCGTGATCGCGACGGTGTCCTCGACGCGCAGGTAGCGGCGTTCCTCCGGGATGATCAGCTGCGGATCGACGGTGAGGACCAACCCCGGTTCCATGGGACGGCCCCGATAGTGGCCCACGTCATGCACCGCCATGCCCACGGGGTGCGACAGGTGGTGCGGAAACTCGAGGCAGCGCTGCGCGGCTTCGGCGTAGATCGGCTTCGACCATCGGGTGCGTTCGACGACCGGGGCCATGTCGGCCGCCGCCTCCTCCTGGACCTGCTCGCGGGTGACACCCGGGCGGAGGCGACGCAGCAACGCTCGGTGGTACTCGACGATGAAGCCGTACAGCTCGCGTTGTACCGGGTCGTAGCGGCCGTTCACCGGCCAGATGCGGGTGATGTCGCTGGCGTAGTAGCGGTAGTCCGGGCCGCAGTCGACGAGGACCAGGTCGCCGTCCCTGAGTTCGGCGTCGTTTGCGCCGTAGTGGCCGTACCAGGCGTTGTCGCCGCCTGCGACGATCGCCCGGTACGCCACGTCGCGCGCGCCACCGTCCAGGTACACGAAGCGCATCTCGGCGTCGAGTTGGTACTCCATGGTTCCAGGCCTGGTTCGCCGCATCGCTGCCAGCAGCGCCTCGCCCGCCAGCGCGCCGGACCGGCGCATCAGCTCGAGCTCGGCCGAGCTCTTGATCAGCCGCAGCTCGTCGAGCAGCGGCGCCGCGTCGTGCACCTGGGCGGCCGGGAGCCGTTCTCGCAGCACGCGCACGAACCAGCGGTGGCGGTCGGGTCGGCCGTCCCATGGGTCGGACGTCCGCTCCTGGGCGGAGCGCTGCAACGTATCCCAACTCTGTATCGCGCCCTCGCCCGGGCGAAGCGGCGTCCACACGTGGCGGACGCGTTCCAGGAAGGTGGCGAGTTCGTCGACGCCACGCACCGAGTCGACGCCAGTGGCCGCGCGCGCAGCGTCTGGATCGGCCGCGCTGAGGAGTGGGCCCTCCCGCTCGCGCCGCTCGCGCGGCTGGTGAGGGAGGAACAAGTGACTCGAGCCGTCGCGGGCGTCGACCGTCAGGTACGCGTGGGGCGTCTCGAGCCCACACAGGTACATGACGTCGTTGTACTGGCGGAACACGCCGTGGATCGACTCCTTGGGCGCGCCCTGCAACACGGCGACGCCTGCCGCGCCATCGGGCCCACTCGCCCGCAACGCTTCGACCAGACGCGTGCGCCGCTCGCGGTGCTCTTCGACGCTGATCATGCCGCTACACCTCTCTGCGCCGCGTGCGACCGTATCGAAGCCATGTCGAGGTCGACACCGAGTCCGGGCCCTTTGGGCACGGGCAGCGCGCCGTCGACCAGCGGCAGCGCGAACGGATCGCCCCCGGCAGCGGCGAGCAGCGAGCCGTGCAGCGCCAGTTCCGTGAACTCGACGGCATCGGCCAAGCCGGGATGGGCGGCCGCCAGGTGGAGCTTCGCGGCGATCTCGAGCCCGGTACCGAAGGCCGTACCGAGGACGCAGCGGACCCCGGCGGCCTCGCCGATCGCGAGGATCTTGGCAGCCTGCTGGAGGCCGCCGGCCTTCCCGATCTTCACGTTCAACACGTCGGCGGCGCCCGCACGCACGATGCGCAGCGCGTCGGCGGGGCTGTAGCACGCCTCGTCGGCGCAGATCGGGGTATCGACCGATGCGCGCACCAGCGCCATGCCGTCGAGGTCGTGGACGGCGACCGGTTGCTCGAGCAGCCCGATGCGCAGGTCGTCACGCTCGACGAGGCGGCAGAACCGGATGGCCTCCTTGGGCGTGTAGCCCTGGTTGGCGTCCGCCCGCAACAGGACGTCCGGACCGACCGCAGTGCGGATCGCTCGCACGCGCTCGGCGTCCTCGTCGGGATCCCAGCCGATCTTCGCCTTGAACTCGCGCACGCCGAGCTCGACCAGCCGCACGCATTCGGCCGCCATCGCCTCCGGCGTACCGCCAGCGATCTCGATCGAGACGCCGACGCGCTCGGTGTGTCGCCCGCCGATCAGGCTCGACACCGACGTGCCGAGCACGCGCCCGATCAGATCGTGGAGCGCCAGGTCGATGCCGGCCTTCGCGGTGCTGTGGCCGCGGAAGTCGATCAGCGCCATCAGGTGGGCGCGGTCGAACGGGTCGCGGCCGAGGAGCTGCGGACCGAGGTAGTCGTCCACGGCCGAGAGGACGTCCTCGATCGTGTGCCCGAAGAAGCCGATGTCGACTTGGCTCTCCCCCCAGCCCACGGCACCCGTATCGGTCTCGATGCGTACGAGCACGTACTCCAGGAGCGGCGTCGGCCGCTTGGGCGTGATGCGGCTGCGCCGACCGTCGCGGTGGAACTTCGAGCCGGCGCGATCCGCCGCGTACGGCGCGTGCGGGATCGGGACACGCACGGGGACGCCGACGATCGACGCGATCTTCATGTCTGTCCTCACCTTCCGTCTCGGCTCGCAACGGTGCGGCCGGCGCTGGCGTCGAGGCGTTCGAGGACCTGCCTGCGTCCGGGCGTTTCGAGCACGGCCGTCTTCACGTCATCCCCACCTCTCGGTCGGGGGCGCGCTTCGGCCCCCTCCGCACACGAAGCGATGGGAGCGAGGATAACGTTCTACTTCCGTCGTTGCAAGAGCGGAGGCACGTCGGGTGTCCCAGAGCGCCGCCAGGTCACGTCCGCTGCCGGACGTCGGGCCCTTGCGGGTACGCGACCCGGAAGCCTACGTGGCCGAGCGCATCGTCTTCCGACGCGAGCGTGCGCGCAGCCACCCGGTAGCGGTTGCAGTAGCTCGCATGGCAGAGGTACGAGCCGCCCTTCATCACCCGACCCTGACCCACGGCGGGACCCCGCGGGTCGTCGAGCGCCCCGCGGCCGTGCGTCGCGGAGAAACGATCCGCGCACCACTCCCAGACGTTCCCCGTGACCCCGTAGAGCCCGAAGGCGTTCGGTGCGTACGCGTCGACCGGCGCCGTCCCCGAGTACCCGTCGGCGGCCTCGTCGTGGTCGGGGAACGTTCCTTGCCACACGTTGCAGCGATGCTCGCCGCCCGGTTCGAGCTCGTCGCCCCACGGGAACACGGCCTGGTCGAGCCCACCGCGCGCCGCGTACTCCCACTCGGCCTCTGACGGCAGCCGGCCCCCTGCCCACGCCGCGAACGCGGCCGCATCGTTCCAGCTGACGTGCACGACTGGGTGGTCCAGGCGCTCGGCGACGTCGCTCTCCGGGCCCTCGGGCGTCCGCCACGTTGCACCGAACACCTGCCGCCACCACGGCGCCGCGGCCGGCGCGCCGCCGACGCGGGTGCGTGGCGGCACGAACGCGTGGAACACGAACGACCAACCGAAGCGCTCGGAGTCGGTGACGTAGCCGGTGGCGTCCACGAACGCCGCGAAGCGTGCGACGCGCACCGCGCAGGCGTCGATCGCGAACGGCGGGACGCGGACCCGACGCACCGGGCCCTCGCCGTCCAGGACGAACGTCGGCGCGTCGGTGCCCATGCGGAACACGCCACCGGGAAGCCGCACGCGCGCGTCCAACGTCGGGCGCGGCGCACCCGTCGAGGCGCTCGAGGCGACGGCCGACCGGACCGCGCCGGGCCGGGCGTCCGACGAGCCTGCGGTGCCGACGCTGCTCGCGACGGCGTCGCGCGAGTGGGCGCAGCACGCACCGTTGTCGATTCGATCTCCGCTCATCACGTCCGCCCCTCGTCGACCCGGTATGACGTCGCCATCCAATGCGCGCCGGGTGCCGTCGTGCCCCCCGAACGCGCGTCCAGTGTATTGCGACGTCGGCAGCGTCCGCCCGCGTCGACGCAGCGGCGCCAGCGGGAGGCTGCCGGTCGCGACCCGCCGCGTCGGGACCACGCTGGCGTGCGGGCGCGTGCCAGAGTAGATGCGATGAAGGAGTTCAACGGCGTGATGATGCAGTACTTCCACTGGTACACGCCTGCCGACGGTTCGCTGTGGCGGCAGCTCACCCAGGAGGCTCCCACGTTGGCCGCGGCCGGCGTCACCTCGGTCTGGCTGCCCCCAGCCTACAAGGGGGCGGCCGGCGGCTTCGACACCGGCTACGGCGTCTACGATCTGTTCGACCTGGGTGAGTTCGACCAGAAGGGCTCGGTGCGAACCAAGTACGGCACCCGCGAGGAGTACCTGCAGGCGATCGAGGCCGCGCACGCCGCGGGGATCCGGGTCTACGCCGACGTCGTGATCAACCACAAGCTCGGTGGCGATCACGAGGAGACGTTCCAGGCCACGCCGTTCGACCCAGACGACCGAAACCGCCAGATCGGCGCGTCGCAGACGATCAAGGCCTGGACGCATTTCACCTTCCCCGGCCGCCAAGGCGCCCACTCGGAACTGCATTGGCACTGGTGGCACTTCAACGCCACCGATGCCAACTCGCTCGCGGACGGCACGCCCGCGGTCTACCTGTTCGAGGGCAAGCGCTTCCGTGAGAACGTCGACCTCGAGAAGGGCAACTTCGACTACCTGATGGGGTGCAACCTCGACATCGACGACCCCGACGTGCGCACGGAGTTGCAGCACTGGGGCGAGTGGTACCTGGAGACGACGGGCGTCGACGGGTTCCGGTTCGACGCCGTGAAGCACGTCGAGGCGGGCTTCTTCGTCGAGTGGCTCGAGCACCTCCGCCAGCGCAGTGGGCGCCCCCTGTTCGCCGTCGGGGAGTACTGGTCGCCCGTCGGCGAAGCGCTGACGCACTTCCTCGGCACGACCGACGGCAGCATGATGCTGTTCGACACGGGCCTCCACTACGCGTTCGCGGAGGCGAGCCGCGCAGGTGACGGCTTCGACCTCCGCACCCTCTTCGACCGCAGCTTGGTCAAGGACCACCCGGACCTCGCCGTGACGCTGGTGAGCAACCACGACACACAGCCGCTGCAGTCGCTCGAGTCGGTGGTGGAGGCGTGGTTCATCCCGCTCGCGTACGCGGCGATCCTGCTGCGGCGCGGCGGCTACCCGTGCATCTTCCAACCCGATTACGACGGTGCCACCTACACCGACGTGGGCCCCGATGGCCAGGAACACGAGATCGTGATGGAGAGCCACCGCTGGATGATCGACCGCTGCCTCCAGGCGCGTCGCATCCACGCGTACGGTGAGCAACACGACCACTTCGACGACCCGCACTGCATCGGTTGGACGCGCAGCGGCACCGAGGAGCACCCCGGCGGCCTGGCCGTGCTGCTGAGCAACGCCCATGACGCCGCCACGTGGATGCGGGTCGGCGCGCCCAACACCACCTACGTCGACGTCACGGAGCACGTCGAGGACGCCGTCGTCAGCGACGACGCCGGCTGGGCCGAGTTCCGCTGCCGCGGTCGCTCGGTGTCGGTGTGGCTCCCGCGTTGACGGGCCGAGAGCCGAAGGTGTTCGATTCGGGCTGGGCGCGTGCTCCACACGGGGCACGACACATCGTCTGCGGCGGCGCGACGTCGGCATCCGCTACGCTGACACCATGCGGCACGTGACGAACGGCATGGACCCTGCACCATCCCCAGCGCGAAGAAGGCTGTGGAACGACGCCCTGGCAGCGACGGCGTGATCGATCGGCGCATGCGGACGCTCACGTGGCACCGCCTGGTCGCGACCTGCCCGGATCGCACGTGGGCTTGCTTCCTCGCCGAGCTGTGGGTGGCGGGCGCGGGACTCGGACCGCGGCCGGTCATCGAGGAAGCAGGCGACGCCCATGGGACCGGCTGTACGAGGCGCATCGGCGTGGGTACGCGAGGCGTCCGCGAGCGCATCACCGCCACCACGTACCCGCACGTCCTCGCCTATCGGGTGATCAACCCGTCCTGGACGACGTATCCGGTCAATCACCACATGGGGACCGTGACGTTCGAGGCGACGAGGGACGGGGGCACCCAGGTTCGCTGGGGCGTCGAGCTCGTACCCAAGCGTGGCACAGGACCCATCGTCATGGCGGTCACTCGCTTCGTGATCGGTCGGTACCTGGACGCGCTCTCGCGGGTATGCCGGGCCTCGATCGCGGTGGACGTCGGCGACGTCGATGAGCGCCGGCCCGGTGGGCTTGGTGCGCGGCGCACGAACGCAACCTAGCGTCGCGACATGTCGGTGTCGCTCGGTCGCTCCGACCGTCATTCAGTGCCTCACCTTCGACACCTCCCAGCCCGAGCGCAGGAGGGGCGCGGCGCAACCCCTGCTCGACGACCCCCTTCGCCTGCTCGAACCAGGCTCCGCGCTGCGCGAACGCCTTCGAATGACGCGATCGCCCGCGCTCCGATGGGAGTGCGGGCGATCGCCAAGGGTCGTGCGGGCACGTGCCCGCACGTGCGCACGGTCATGTCGTCGCTACTGCACCTTGACCTGTTGTTCTGAGTAGGAGTAGTGCTCCAACGTCGTGTCGGCGTCGTACTCCAACCACAGATAGTAGATGTCTGGGTTGCTGGGGGGCGGTCCAAGGGAGGCGCCACATGCCGTCCTCGACGACGATGTCGTTCGTGGAGATCTCTTCGACGTACGTCTCGTTGCCATTCAGGGCACCCAGCGACATGTTGCTCGTGTCGAACCCGTCGATCGTCGCTTCGCCGGTCAGGATGATGGTTTCGCCGAGGCTCACGTACGTGAGGGTTCCCCCGATGCCAGAGGTGACGAAGGTGATGGTGATGATCGATGGCTCGGTGACGTCGGCGTCGTGGCTGGCTTCGTTCTGGTTGCCGGCGTGGTCGTTGGCGATGACGGTGAGGTGGTGCGTGCCGAGGGTGGTGGGGGTCCAGGTGAGCGTCCAGGTGGTGCCGTCGACTTCGATGAGGGCGACGCCGTCCGCGAGGTCGTCGAGGTCGCTGGAGGCGATGAGGGTGGGGCCCTCGTAGAGGTGGATGCGGGCGATGCCGTGGTCGTCGTCGGCGGTGCCGGTGAGGGTGGTGGGTTGGCCTTGGTAGGCGGGGTTGGGGTCGTCGAAGGTCAGGTCGGGTCGGGTGGTGTCGAGGCTGAAGGCGTCGAGGGCGTAGGGGCGTTCGTAGGAGGCGTAGGTGGCCGTGCCCCACATGGGTTCGTCTTCGTTGATGCTCTCAAACCAGCCGGTGATGGCGGCGGCGGTGTGGAAGTGGTCGTCGCTGGGCTCGGGGTTGACGCTGCTGCGGTGACCGAGTTGGCTGGTGTTCAAGAAGGTGCCGTCGACGGCGTACTCGACGATGTAATCGGCGATCGGTACGCGGTGGCCGTTGGGTGAGGTGACCACGAGGTAGAGGTCGATGGTCTGGCCTGGGGTGACGACGTTGATGGGGAGGCGCGGCAAGAGGGTCGCGGCTTGGATCAGGGTTTGGAGCTCGAGTTGGACGTGGTTCGTGTGGACGTGGACGGGGACGGTGGTGATGCCGTAGGCGATGCGGGTGTCGAGTTCATGGCCGGAGGTGCGGAACTCGTACGTGGCGCCGGCGGGGAGCTTGACGGTGGTGCTTGCGTGGAAGGCGAAGGTGAGCGTGCCTTGGTCGCCGTCGGGGTTGAGCTGTAGACGCCGTCTTCGAGATCGAACCTGACGCGGATGTCGTGGTGGTAGACGGCGATGTGGATCGTGTCGACGTAGGGGTTGCCGTCGCCGTCGAAGGGGACGCCTAGGGTGTCGACCGCGCCGGTCGCGTCGCCGGCGGCGACGGTGATGGTGGTCCGGGGCCCGCTGGGTTGCTGCGCGGTGGGGGTGCTGCAAGCCGCGAGGGTGAGGGTGAGAAGGAGAGCAGCGAGGAGGCGCATACGTGGTCGCATACGCTGAACGTAGGGCTGGTCACGATTCGAAGATGGTGCCATTCGTGCTCGTACCAGTCGAATACGTGGAATGTCGACCCGGACGCGTCCCACACGCCACGGCTCAACGGGCGCCGCCGAGCACCTCCAAGGCCGCCTCGAGGACCGGGTCGCGCCCCTCCGTGAGCGCCATCGCCGCGTCGACGACGACCACGTCCGGCACCACCGCACGCGCCAGGAAAGCGGTCGTGCTGGCGGCGGCGCCGGCGGTGCGCTCGCCCACCACGGTGGCCCCGGCGCGCTGCAGGTCGCGCGCCAAGAACTCGGCGCAGGAGGCGTTCCGCGCATTGACGAGCACCACGACGTCACCCGTCCAGCGCGCCCGACGTTCGAGGGTCGCTTGTGGGAACGTGCGCCCCGCCGCGTCCGTCACCGCGACGACGGCACGCGCAGCCAGACCTCGCCCGACGGAAGCGTGGCCGTCGTCGCGGTCCGATCGAGGGCGACGTCGGTCGCCGCGCTCCAAGCCGGCTGCAGCCGCTGCCGAGCCGGGCAGCACGTCGAGGACCACCAGGCCGAGCCCCTCGGCGGGCGCCGTGCGCACGGCACCGATGTCGCGCGCGGTGCCCCACCAGCGAGTTGCAGTCGCATGCGGGCGAAGGCCTCGGGGGCGAGGATCGCCGTGTGCGGGTCGTCGAGGGCGTCGATGAGCTCGGCCACGACCGATGCGCCCCGGGCCGTGGAGCAGTCGGGTCGACCCTCGCAGCGCGCCGGGGCCTCCCGCGTCGCGGCAGCTCGAGCCGGTCACTCGGGTCGCGCGAACGCGTCGTCGTCCAAGGTGACGTTCACGCGCGTCTCGATCGCCGCGTTGAGCCCGAACGGCGCGCCGCCGACGAACGCCTCGCCGACCGCCGGCAGGTTCCAGCCGTCCACGTCATGGTAGGCGCCGTAGCGAGTCACCACCTCGCCGAGTTGCGCGTTGGTCGTCACCTCGGTACCAAGGCTGCAATCCGCTGCGATCAACAGCGAGCGAACGACGCCCTGCGTGACCACGTCGACGCGGTCGGCAGGTCGAGGGCACCAGTCTGAGGCGTGAAGGTATACGCGGTGCCGTCGGCCGCCTTCTGCACGACGACGAGATCGCCGGCGAGACGAAGCCCCAAGCGGATGCGTCGTGCGACGAGGTCGGCAAGGCGCCCCGCCGCGGACGGCCCATTCGCACGTACCGCGCCGCAGACGACGGCTGGTTCGTGGCGATCGAGGACTTCCCCACCGTCGACCTCGTCGAGGGCCTCGACGAGATCTACATGCCGCTGGTACGGCTGTTCCACCGCAGCATCGCCGCTGCCGTCGAGCCCCGCCTGCGCGGCACGTGGGGCCGACGCGTGCACCTGACCCGGGAGGCACCCTGATCCCGGAGGGTGGCCCGCACCCCGACGCGGGCGAGTTCGACATGTTCGAACGCTACGACCACCCCGAGTTCCCGCCCGCCTGGTTGGCGTGGCAGGACCTCGAGCTGACCGATGTCGAGGCGAAGGAGCTCCGGCGGGAGCTGATCGCGATCGTCCGACGCATGTCGGGCACGCTGCGCCCAGGCGCATCGCGCCGCACGTACCTGTTGCATGTCGGGTTGGCGCCGGCGCAGCGCAACGGCAGAATCGCCCCGCGAGGCCCGGTGCGGGATCCACCACGCCGCAACGCACATCTCTGCTCGATCGTTGCCGCACGTGACGCCGACGTCCCGACCCTTGCGGGCGAGATCGCCGCCTACGTCCCCATCCCAGCGCCCCTGCACTTCTCCATCTCCGCGATGGCTGCGCTCATCCTCGCGTACCTCGGGCCCCTCGTCATGCTCGCTCCGAAGCCCTGAGACGTCGGCACCATGCTGATCAGGTCTCGGTAGCTCGCGAGCGCCACCCCTCGAAGAAGCGCGCCTCCCCCGTCTCGGCCGCGTCGAGCGCGTAGAGGTACATCGCCGCCGACCAGGCCTGCTGCGGGTGCCCCATCGGGCGGCCGCTCAGGCCGTGGTGCCACTCGTTGAACTCCCACTCGCCGTGCTTGCCGAGGCGGTTGCTCTCGGCCAGGGCGCCCAGTTGCGCCTCGGCCCGCTCGCTCCAGCCGGCGAAGCGGAGCGCGGCGACGTAGAACCCGCCCAGGAACGGCCAGCTGCCGCCGTTGTGGTACTGGAACGGGAGGTTGAGGTTGCGGCTGCGGAAGTACTCGCGCCAGTCGCGGTCGCCCGGGTAGATCGGCGGGTAGAACGCCTTGATCGGCTGCGGCGTGTCGGCGCCGACGGCGTGCGCGTGCGTCAGGATGCGCTCGCGCTTCGACTCGTCGGCGATGCCGAGGAGGATGGCGAGGCAGTTGCCGAAGGCGTCGAAGGTGTTCCCGAACTCCCGGAACCCCGTCCACGGCAGGTAGTACGGCATCTCCGTGAGGGTGGCGGTGTTCTGGTAGAGCAGGAACCACTCGAGCCGGAGCGCCTTGAGGCGCTCGAGCTGCGCGCCGAACGCGTGGCCGTCCCAGGGGCGGTCGAGCCACATGACCAGGTCGATCTTGGCCGCCACGTCGCTGGCGGCGAGCGCGTAGGCGTCGCCGTCCTCGCCCAACGCCCGGGCGAACGAGGCCATGGCCCGCAGCGCCGCGACGTAGAGGACGTTGTCGTACAAGACGTTGTAGCGCACGCTGTAGAGGTCGGCCCAGTCGCCCGCCTCGGGGACCTCGAGCAGGCCGCAGGCGTTCATGTCCTGGTAGCGCAGCCACAGCGCCGCGCGCTGCAGGCGCGGCCACGACGCGCGGGCGAAGTCGAGGTCGCCCGTCGCCTGCCGGTAGGCGTCGTGCGCCAGGATGAACCAGAGGTTCGCGTCGACCGCGCCGGCGTTCTCGGTGGTGACGTCGCCCGTGCGGGTGTCGACGTTGAGGTGGATCATGCCGAGCTCGGTCTGGGCCGCGCCGAGCGTCTCTAGCGACGCCTTGGTGCACTCGACCAGCTCGGGATCGCCGGTCGTCAAGGCGCCCAAGGCCGTGATGCCCGCGTCGCGCGCCCACACCTGCGGGTAGCCGCCCTCGAAGGCGCTCGCCTTGAAGCCCAGCGGCGCCACGCAGCGGTGCAGGACCTCGAGGGCGCGTTCGCGCCCGACCTCAAAGATGCCCATCAGCGGCCTCCGATGCCCGTGAGGGTGATGCCCTTGATGAAGTAGCGCTGCGCCAGCAGGAAGACGGTCAGCACCGGCAGCAGGGCCAGCACGCTGCCGGCCATCAGCAGCGTCCAGGCGGTGTTGTACTGCCCCTGCAGGGTGTTGAGCCCGACCGTGAGCGTGCTCATGGCGGTCGAGTTCGTGACGACGAGCGGGTAGAGGAACGAGTTCCAGTTGAACAAGAACGTGAAGATCGCCAGCGCCGAGAGCGCCGGCCCCGAGAGCGGCAGGATCACGCGCGTGAAGATCTGCCAGTGGCTGGCGCCGTCGACCACCGCGGCGTCCTCGAGCTCGCCGGGGATGGTGAGGAAGTACTGACGCAACAAGAACGTGCCGAAGGCGCTGAAGGCGGCGGGCAGGATGAGCGCCTGGTACGTGTCGATCCAGCCGAGCGTGCGCAGCAGGATGAAGTTGGGGATGATGACCACCTGGGCCGGGATCATCAGCGTCCCGAGGTAGCCGAGGAAGAGGGCGTCGCGGCCGGGGAAGCGCAGGCGCGCGAAGGCGTAGGCGGCCATCGCGCTCGTCGCCACGCCCAGGATCGTGACGGAGCCGGCGACGATCAGGCTGTTGAGGAAGAAGCGGGCGAACGGCAACACCTCGAACAGGCGCGTGTAGTTGTCCCAGCGGATGGGGTTGGGGATGAACGTCGGTGGGTACTCGAAGACGGCGCCGGCGCTCTTGAGCGAGGTCGAGACCATCCACACGAACGGCATCAGCATCAGGATCGCGGTCGGGATCAGGAAGATCACCAGTACCCACGTTCCGAGCGTGTAGCCGAAGACCTGGCGGGGGGCGCGCCGCCGTCGCGGCGTGGACTCAGTCATAGTGCACCCACTGGCGCTGATAGCGGAACTGGACGACGGTGACGACGAAGATGATGGCGAACAGCACCCACGCCATGGCGGTGGCGTAGCCCATCTGGAAGAACTGGAACGCGTAGCGGTAGATGTTGAACACCAGCGTGTTGGTCGCGTTGGCGGGGCCGCCCTCGGTCATGATGAACGCCTGGTCGAACACCTGGAACGAGTTGATGACGCTGATCACGAGCACGAAGAAGGTCGTCGACGACAGCATCGGGATGGTGATGTGCACGAAGCGGTGCCAGCCGTTCGCGCCGTCGATCTTGGCGGCCTCGTAGAGGTGCGGCGGCACCGACTGCAGGCCCGCCAGGAACAGCACCATCGAGAAGCCGATCTGCTGCCAGATGCTCATGATGATGATGGCCGGCAGCGCCCAGCGCGTGCTCTGGAGCCAACTGGGCGGGTCGTCGATCCCGATCATGAAGAGGGCGCTGTTGAGGAGGCCGAAGTCGGCATGGAAGATCCAGCGCCACACGAGGGCGACGGCGACGGTCGAGGCGACCACGGGCATGAAATACGCGGCACGGAAGAAGAGACGACCGGGGATCCGTTGGTTGAGCGCCATGGCGACCAGCAGCGCCAGCGCCATCTGCACCGGAACGGTCCCGAGGACGTACACGAAGGTGTTGCGCAGGACGCGGTGGAAGGTGGTGTCGCCGATCAGGCGCTCGTAGTTCGCCAGCCCCACCCACTGGGCCGGCCGGAGCAGGTCCCAGTTGGTGAAGCTGATGAGCAGGGCGGCCAGGACCGGCAGGAAGGTGAAGGCGAGGAAGCCGAGGAGGTTCGGGAGGAGGAAGCCGTAGGCCGTCAGCGTCGTCCGTCGACGCGACGCCTTGTGCCGATCGCGGCCGGCTGAGCGCGTGCTGCTTCGGTTCACGTCGACGGCCACGGCCTCACCTCTCAATCCTCGAAGCCGAAGATGCGTGCGGCGTTGCGGTAGAAGATGAGCTCTTGCTGCTCGGTGCTGAGCCCCATCTCCGTGAACGCGCCGCGCCACGCCTCGACGTCGGCCTTCATCCGGCGGTGATCGGAGTCCGAGCCGTAGACGAGCTTCTCGGGCCGGATCTCGTTCATGACGTAGCCGCCTTGGATGATGTGGTTGCGCACCACGTCGCCTCCGGAGACGTCGAAGAACAGCCGCGGCCGCCAGCGCGCGATGGCGCAGGCGGTGCGGTAGTCGGGCCAGCCGAGGTGGGCGCCGATGATGAACAGCTCGGGGAAGTGGAAGGCGATGGTGTCGAGGTAGATCGGCTGCATACGCGCCGAGCTGAAGCCGTACCCGCGCCCGCGCGCTTCGCGGCCGAGGCGCGTCACCAGCCGCTCCTCGTCATCGCCCGTCGGCGGCGCCTTCCAGGCGTCCTCGGCGGCGCCCATCAGGTAGTCGTTCGGGCCGCCGAGGATGCCGGTGTGGAAGAGCAGGCGCATGCCGCGGGCCTGAGCCTTCTCGAAGTGGCGGTAGTAGGCCTCGTCGTCGTAGTTCCTGCGCGGTCCGAGGATCTTGATGCCATGGAAGCCGCGCTCGGCGAACTCGTCGATGAGGCTCGGGGGGTCCTCGTCGAGACGCAGCCAGCCCATGCCCACGAACAAGTCGGGGGCGCGTTCGAGCGCTCGCGAGAGCGCCTGGTGCCCCACCGTGCCGGGGGTGCCGAGGAGGGCGATCTTGACGATGCCCACCTCCTCGGCGGTGCTCTGCAGGGCGTCGAGGAAGGCCTCACCAGAGGTGCGGCCTTCCCACCAGAAGTTGTGGACGTGGGCGTCGAAGATGCGCATGCTCAGCGCGACGCGAAGAAGCGACGAACCTCGTCACCCATGCTGGCAAGCGCGTCGGCGGCCGACATCTCACCCGTGTAGATCAGGTCGAGGTGCGGCACCACGATGGTGTTCTCGATCTCGCGCCAGTCGGGGAAGTTGGGGGCCAGCTGGCCGTTGCCGGTCTCGTCGATGAAGACCTGGCAGCTCACCGTCTCCGGGCAGGCCGAGATGAAGGCGCCGGCGACGTCGGGGTTGGCGTACGAGGCGGGCACCGCCACGCCGGTGCTGGCGAAGACCGATTGCCCTTCGGTGCCGGCCAGGAACTGCAGGAACGTCCAGGCCTCTTCGGGGTGCTGGCTGGTGGACGAGATGACGTAGCCGGCGCCGCCGAGCGTGTTGGCGCGGATGCCGGTGGGGCCGGCCGGGAGCGGCGCGACGTCCCAGGTGAAAGCGGCGTCCATGAAGGTGGGGATGCGCGCGGCGTTGGTCATCACCATCGCGACGCGGCCGGTGCTGAACAGCTCGGTGGTGCTGCCGAGTTGGGCCATCGCATCGAAGCTGGGGACGGAGCCGTCCTCGAGGATCATGTCGGCGATGAACTGGATCGCCTCGACGCCCTCGGGCGAGTCCATCAAGAACTCGGTCGGCGCGAGCGGATCGTCGAACAGGGCGCCGCCGTTCTGGTAGACCCACTGCGGGTAGCGGTTCTTCTCGAGCGCCAGGCCGTACTGGGTCGCGCGGCCCCGGTCGTCGCGGACCGTGAGCGCCTGGGCGGCCTCGCGGATGTCGTCCCAGCGCCAATCGGCGCTCGGGTACTCCATGCCGGCGGCGTCGAACAGGTCCTTGTTGAAGTAGAGCACGTTGGTGTCGTTGTCGCGCGCGAAGCCGAACGACTGGCCGTCGTAGCTGAAGATGGCGAGCAGCCCATCGAGGTAGGTGCTCGTGTCGAAGCCGTCACGCGCGATCCATTCGTCGAGCGGGGCGAGCACGCCGCGCGAGGCGTACGACGGGATGTTGTTCAGGAACATCACGTCGGGCGCGGTCCCGCCGGCCATCTGGGTCTGGATGCGGTCGAAGTAGCTCCCCCAGGGGGCGTGCTGCACGTCGATGCGAATGTCGTCCTGGGCGGCGTGGAAGGCCTCGATGACCTCGTAGTTGGGCGGCAGTTCGCCGGGATCGCCCCAGAACGACCAGACGATCGTGGTCTGGGCGTGCGCGAAGGCGAGGGCCGCGGCGAGGACGGCTGCGAGAGCGATGCGGGTCATGCGTTCGGTCATGGTTCCTCCAAGGGAGTGGCGTGCGTGTCGACGATGTCGTTGACGGGTCGAGGGTGATGGTGGATCGAGCGTTGCGGGCCTCCTTCCATCCAGCGTCGGACGTCACGTGCCGGTTCGAGCGCTGTCGCGACGGCGCCGGTCAGGCCTGCGTCGTCACCGAGCTCGGCGACGCGGACGTCGATGTCGAAACCTGCGAGGCGCGCCACATCGGCGCGGATACGGTCGATGAAGGGGGCGCAGCGCAGACCGATGCCACCGCCGAGCACGACGCGGCGCGGATCGAGCAGCGTCACCACCGCAACCAGCGCCCACCCGAGGTCGCCCAGGAAGTGCCCGATCGCCCTCGCGCCAGGATCGAGCCCCGCGTCGGCCTGGCGGAACGCGGTCTCCGGATCGCCGTCACCCCCCATGGCGAGCGAGTGGGAACGGACCCCTCGGCCCGAGAGGGCGTCTTCGAGGATGGAGGTGCCCCCTGGCGGGTACGGCAGGAGTCCGAGTTCACCGGCCCGCCCACCGACGCCGTGGTGCACGACGCCGGCGACGACCACACCGAGGCCCAGTCCGGTCCCGACGCTGACGTAGACGAGGTCGTCGACGCCGCGACCGGCGCCGTGCTCGAGCTCGCCGCGTGTGGCGGCGTTGACGTCGTTGAGCACGGTGACCGGTTGCCCGAGCGCGGCGTCGAGGCGGTCGAGGAAGCCGTCGGACTCGAGGGCCGGGAGGTTGGGCGCGATGGCGACCCGCCGTCGGACTGCGTCGACGACGCCGGGCGTGCCGATCGCGATCTCGAGGATCGGAGCATCGCCACTGCGCGCATCGACGAGGCGCTCGACGACGCCGGCGAGTTGGTCGAGCAGCGCGTCGGCCGAGCCGGCCTCGGAGGCTGCGCGGTGGCTGGCGACGACGCGTCCGTCGAGATCCGCCAGGACGGCCCTGGTGGTGGTGCCACCGACGTCCATACCGACGACGTAGCCCGCGGAGGGGGTGAAGGCGACGAGCCGACCTGGCCTCCCGTTGCCGCGCGCACCACGGCCCCTCTCTTCGACCAGGCCCAGAGCGAGGAGCGTCTCGACGTTCGAAGAGACCGTCGGCTTGCTGACGCCGCAGCGCCGGGCAATCTCGGCGCGCGACATCGGCCCCTCGACTCTCAACAGGTTGAGTACGCCCTGCTCCCGCACGGTTGCTCCCTCACCGACACTTCGTAAGCGCGTCTTACTAACGTATGTGGGTAGTGTACTCGACCGATGGCCGCCTCAACAAGCCGCGTCGCGCCTCCCGAGACACACGGGTACGCTGGCCACCGCATGATGCCTACCTTGACGCTGCTCGGCGTTGCCAGCGTCGCCGAAGGCGACGAGTCGGCCGACCTCCCCACCACGGTCGGCTCGTTCATCGCGCCGGCACGAGCGTTACGCGAAGGCGTGGGTGTCGCCCAGCGAACCGAGCGCGCGGGTGTGGCCCTATCACGAACGTAGCCCACGACACGCCACTCCTGTCGAGCGGGTTCTTCAACGCGACCAGGGCATGGCGACTGCGTGCGGGCATGCTCGGTTCGCGGCAGGGTGTCGCGGAGGCGATCAGCGGCGCATCGGACATCGGGTATCGCCACAGCGACACCGCGGCGTTCTACGGGAACGCGCAAGCTGTGGGGCGCGCCATCGCGAAGCATCCGCTGGACCGGGAACGGGTCTTCATCGCGCCGAAGGTGTGGAACGACGAGATCGCCGCGGGACCGGAGGCGACGCAGGGTTCCATCGAGCGCTTCAACACGGGAGCGTGACGATCCCGAAGCCGGTGAACCCTGAGCGGATCGCGGAGAACGCCGACGTGTTCTCGTTCGAGTTCACGCAGGCGGAGATGGAGCGGATCGACGCGTTGGACCGACACGAGCGCATCGGCCCGGATCCCGATGCGTTCCCCAGCAACTGGGCCTGAGTGTGCCTCGAAGCGTCGGTTGCGACGGCGTCGTCGCCAAGAGCCTTCCATGAGCTCGCTCGCCATCATCGAACGACACGTGCCGCTGGCCGCGCGATCATCGGCAGCGGGGCGTGCGTCCTCGGCTCGAAGCGAACCGCGAGCAGCGTGCGCGCAGCGCCAGAACGCTTTCGGAACGCTCGCCTCTCCACACTGTTGCTCGAAGGAGGTCCATCATGCGCACATGGAGATCCACGGCTCAGTTGGTGAGCCTCTTCGTCCTGAGCATCGTGCTCGCTCTCCCGATCGCCCTCGCGCAGACGAGCGAGGGGCTGCCGGAGGCGAAGGCCGGGTCCTCGGCCGGAAGCCTGGAGGTCTTCCTGGCGTTCATCGTCGATCACGACGCAGCCTTCTACGCCGAGGATGCCAGGTTCCAGATCATGGCCGACCCAGAGCCGATCCAGGGACGCGAGGCGATCGCCGGGCTCATGGGCGCACTGTACGGTGGCTCGTTCACCGACACCCACGTCGAGTACCGGACGATCCTCGCCGACGGCAACCACGTCGTGCTGGAGTTCGTGTACAACGGGACCAACACGGGCGAGTTCATGGGGTTGGCACCGACCGGTCAACGGGTCTCGGTGCCGATCCTCGGCATCTACGAGATCGATGGCGATTCCATCACGTTCGGTCGCATCTACTACGACGTGGGCACGATGATGCGGCAACTGGGCCACGCCGAGTGACAGGTACGAGCCGCGCCCAGCCTGGTGCCAGCGTTCGTCTGCGCGCGTAAACGACCCGGCACCGTTCCGAACGGCCTCGATCACGCTCCGAGAGCGCTCCAGCACGGCGGTGCTGGAGCGCTCATCGTGGACGTGCGCCGGCAGTCGTGCGCAGGCGTCGCCTCGTCCGCTACACTGATGCTGCAACACATTGGGGGTCGGCCGGGCCACGTAGGAGGGGCCCCGTGGCGACGCTGAGCATCCGCCTCCTCGGCGGCCTTCGGGTCGAGCGTGGCGACGACGCGCTCGAACTCGGTCCACAGCGCGTCAGTGATCTGATCGCGTACCTCGTCGTGCACCGCTACCGCCCGATCCCTCGCGCGCACCTCGCCTACGTCATGTGGCCCGAGTCGGACGAGGCGCAGGCCCGCACCAACGTTCGCAAGACACTCCACCAACTGCGCCACTCGCTACCCGATGCGGCGCAGTTGCTCGCCATGGACGGCCAGACGCTGCGGTGGCGACCCGGGGCCAGGTTCGATGTCGACGTCGAGCGGTTCGACCAGGCGACCCAGCGAGCCCAGCAGGCCCAAGCATCGGGCGCACGCGGGCTCGAGCGCGAGCACCTCGAGGAGGCGGCGCGCATCTACCGCGGCGACCTCCTGCCCGAGATGTACGACGACTGGCTGGAGGCCGAACGTGAGCGCCTGCGTCAGCGCTTCGCCACCGTCCTCGAACGTCTCGTCGACGTGCTCTGGCAGCAGCGAGACGATCGCGCCGCTCTGGGCTATGCCCAGCGGCTCGTGCGGCACGATCCGTTGGTCGAGTCCAGCTATCGACGGCTCATGCGACTGCACGCCCGCTCGGGTGAGCGCGCGAAGGCGTTGCACGTCTACCACAGCTGTGCCTCGGTCCTCCAGGAGCAGCTGCAGGTCGGTCCCAGCGACGAGACCGTCGCGCTCTACCAGGACGTGCTGCGGCTCCAGCCCAACGGCGCCTCGCACGCGGTCGAGGCGTCACCCAAGGCGCATCGTCAAGGCGTCATCTCGGGCGCGCCGCTCGTCGGTCGATACCGCGAGCTGGGCGCGCTCCGAGCCGCCTGGGACGAGACCCAGGGCGGGCCGACGGGCCTCGTCCTGGTGACGGGCGACCCCGGTATCGGCAAGACGCGGCTTGTCGAAGAGTTCGCGCGATCGCTCCCACGGCGCGAGGCCGCTGCGATCACCACGCGCTGCCGCGCGGCCGAGCGGTCGCTGGCGTTCACACCCGTCGTGGCGCTGTTGCGCACCACGGTCGTCAGGGAAGCGCTTCCGGGCCTTGCCTCGGGCTGGCGCAGGGATGTGAGCCGCCTGCTGCCGGAGCTCGTCGACGGCGAACCCAGCGATCCTGGACCGCTGACCGAGGGGTGGCAGCGCCAGCGGCTCTTCGAAGCGCTCTCGCACGCCATACTCGCGAGTCAGCCGCTGGTCGCGGTCATCGATGACGTGCAGTGGTGCGACGGCGACAGCCTCGACTGGCTCCACTACCTGTTGCGTTTCGACGCCAACGCCCGGCGCATGCTGGTCGCGACCGCGCGCACGCACGAGCTCGACGCCAACCCCCGGCTCGGCGACCTGCTCCTGGATCTCGAGCGCGATGGACTGCTGACGCGGATCGAGCTCGCGCCTCTCAGCGACGACGAAACCGGAACCCTCGCTCGCAGCCTCCACCGCGACGAACCCGAGCCGGGTGCGCTCTCAGCACTCGTCGCCGAGACCGAAGGCAACCCCCTGTTCGTGGTCGAGATGGTGCGAGAAGGTGCGCTCGCCTCGAGCACCCCGCGCAGCGCTCGTGAGACGGGCTCCGCAACGACCCTGCCCCGAAGGCTGCGCGCCGTGATCGCTTCACGACTGGAGCGGTTGAGCGCCCCGAGTTCCGAGCTCCTGGGCATGGCCGCCGTCATCGGGCGCGAGTTCGACTTCGACGTCCTGCTGCAGGTCAGCCGCCAGGACGAAGACGTAGCCGTGCACAGCCTCGACGAGCTCTGGCGCCGCCGAATCGTGCGTGAGCTGGGGGCCGGCCAGTACGACTTCAGCCACGACAAGCTGCGCGAGGTGACGTACGGCGCACTGAGCCTGACGCATCGAAGGCTGCTCCACCGCTACACGGCCGAAGCGCTCGAGGCGCTCGACGTCGGCGAGCGCGACGACGTGAGCGGGCGGATCGCCTTCCATTACGACCGCGCCGGCGACCACGAGCGTGCCATCGCGCACTACCGGCGTGCGGCCGCCGCGGCGCGGAGCCGCTACGCCCACGAAGAAGTGCTGAGCGCGTGCGAACGCGCTCTGGAGCTGATCGCGGCGCTGTCGCCGAGCGCCGTCCTGGAGGGTTGGCTGCGCCTGGTCGCGGCCGAGTTCCACGAAGGCGTCGGCGACGTCCTCGAACTGAAGGCGCAGCACGCGGACGCGCGCGAGCGCTTCGAGAGAGCGCTCGCACAACGGAGCGGTGACGCGATCGCCACCGCACGGCTCTGGCGCAAGGTCGGCTTGACCTCCATGGCGCAGTACGGCTACGACGAGGCCGGCCGGGCGTACGCGGCGGCCGAGGCGGCGCTGGGCAGCGCCGAGACCGACGCCGACACCACCTGGTGGCGGGCGTGGATCGACGTGCAGCTGGCGCGCAGCAACACGTACTACTGGCAACTCGCGTGGCGCGAGTGCGAACGCGTGCTCGCGTCGCTGGAACACGCCGTGATGCAGCACGGGACCGCACTCCAGCGCTGCTTCTACTTCCGCGACATGGGCGACAAGGACTTCGCGAAACGGCGCCTCGTCGTCACCGAGGAGCGCCTGTCGTACGCCCGAGCGGCGCTCGCAGCGGCGGAGGAGTCGGGCTCTACCACCACCATCGCAGCGGCCCGCTTCAGCATCGGGTTCGCGTACCTGTGGCACGACGACCTGGCACAGGCTGCGGAGCATCTCGAGGCGGCTCTGGCGACGAGCGTGGCGACGGGCGACTCGGTGCTCCGAACCCGCTGTCTCGCCTACCTCTGCTTCCTCCATCGCAAGCTCGGTGCCGCGGCGACGACGGAGCGCTACGCCTACGAGAGCCTCAGCGCGGCGCACGAGTTGACGATGCCCGAGTACGTGGGCGCCGCACACGGTCACCTCGCCTGGCTGGCGTGGCGGCGGCGCGACCACGACGCCTGCGTGCGCGAGGGACGCGCGGCGCTGGCTAGCTGGGCGACGGGCCAACGCTACCCACTCCAATGGTGCGCGCGCCTGCCGCTCCTGGCGTCGAGTGTGGCTCAGGAGCTCGTGAGCGACGCGCTTGCGCACGCGACAGC
>REEJ01000292.1 GCA_007695125.1 Trueperaceae bacterium
CGCGCCGGGTCGACGTCGCGCGCGAAGCCGAACACGGTCTGCATGGTGGCGTCGACGTACGGCCCCATGCTGCCCGAGTCGTCCCAGGAGAAGACGACGTTGCGCAGCGGCTCCCAGGCGTGCACGAAGTAGCGGCCGGGCTCGAGGAATGCCTCGATCTCGATGCGCTCCGGCGCCACGCGCACGTCCGCGACGATCGGCTCGCCGTCCGCGTCGGTGAACTCGTAGAGGTAGTCGACGGTCGGGTCGCCGAGCAGCTCGAGCCGGACGAAATTGCTGCCGGCCGGCACCTCGAAGCTGAACCAGGCGTCGTACTCACCCACGAGCACAGTGGTGCCGATGGTCTCGCCGCCGCTCAACTGAGCGGCTCGGTCGCGCGTGGCGTGCTCGCCACCGGACACGATGGCAGCGACGCTCGGTGGGTGCCGCCACTCGAAGGCGCCGTCGCGCACGTAATGCCCCCACTCGCCCAGGACCGAGCGGTACTCGGGCCCCTCGGGATGCTCGAGCAGCCCGATCCTGTCCGGGAGCACGACGGTCGGCCGGTCGGCCTCCGGGAAGTGCGCCTCGAAGCGCACGAAGCGTGCCCACAGCGGGGCGTCGAAGCGCCATTCGTCGGTCTCACCGACGCGCCACGCGCCGACCTCGGTCCAGGGACCGATCGGGCTGTCGAGCGAGACCGACACACGCACCTCGTCGAGGTGCTCGCCCCGCGCGTTGGCGGCCCCGGGATGCGGGTGCCACACGAGACCGTCGAGGAGCGCGGCACGGTTGTGATGGAAGGCGTGCGCCCACCAGACCGTGTCCTGGCCATGGTCGAGGCGGTACGTCGTGGGACCGCTGCTCCGGCTCGCGCTGGTGAGCTCGTAACTCGCGACGTACGGCAGGGCCGCGGCAACGTGCCCGCCGTGCTCGCGGAGGCCGAGGTCGACACGGTCTCCGAGCACACGTGCGCCGGGCTCCGCGATCACCTTGAACTGACCGAGTCCCGTGTTGGCGCGCGGGTTGCCGTCTTGGTTCGACAGCGCCACCAGGCGCACGTAGCGCGCCGCGACGCCCTCGTCGAAGACGAACGCCTGCTCGACGGTGGGCGAGCGCAGACGACCCCGGTACACGGTGGTGAAGCTGCTCCCGTCGAGCGAGGTCTGGATCTCGAAGTCGCCGAGCCGCGCGAGGACCGGGAACTGCGAGAGCGGATGGAGCAGCACGCCGACCACGCGCGGCGTGCCGTCGCCCGCGAGCCGCACCGTCGTGTGGTCACCGACGCCACCCGGCCAACCGTCACCCGGCTGCGTGAGGCCGTCGTAGAGCAGGAGTTCCCGTCGCGCCCCGCTCGGCGCCTCGGCGCCGAGGTTGGTCCAGCCCACGTTGATGCCACCGAGCAGCGGCTCGGGCACGGCGAAGGCGTGCACGCCGCCGACCAGCGGCACACCGCAGACCGCCGTGGCGCTCGTCATCACGCTCGCGACGCCACCATCGGCGGCGCGCACGGCCACCGTCAGCTCGACCGGGAGGTCGTCGCGGGCGACCGGGTCGACCGTGGCGTCGAGGCCGACGCGGCGCGTCTCACCGGCGGCCAACGAGACCGTCGTCTCGCGCGGCGTCAGGCGCCAGCCGTGATCCGTCACGTGCGTGTCGAGCGCGAGGTCGAGCGGCTGGGCACCGTCGTTGCGGATCTCGACCTCCAACTCGAGGCGCTGCGCGTACGGGTGGTAGGCAGCGACGTCGCGCGCACCGTGGAGCGTCAGGGTCACCGCCGGCGCCTCGGGCCGTGGCTGCGCGGCGGGTCCGGCGTCGTCGAACGCGAAGCGCAGGTGCGCGTGGCCGCCGCCATCGACGCGGACGAGATAGGGGCCGCCCGCCGGCAGCTCCGCGACGTAGATGCCATCGTCGCGTCGCCCTCGGAAACTGGCGACGTTCGAGCCGGTGGCGGTGTACGCAGCGAACGGGTTGACGTGCTCTGCGCCTTCGACGACCTCGACCGTGAGCACCGTAGGCGCATGGAGCTCGGGGAGGCGCACGTAGGCGGTGCGCTCGAGCACGGCGCGGATCTCGTGGTAGGCGGGGAGCGCGCGTGCGCGCCAGAGCTCGCCGTGCGGTCGCGGCAGGTCGCCGAGCGCGAACGGTTCGAGGCGTTCGAGCAGGACCTGGTAGTACCCGTCGACGCTTTCGGCGGCACTCAGGGCGATGGTGTGATCGCCCGCCAGGAACCAGCGCTCCAGGACGAACGGCTCGCCCGGAGCCAGATCGATGCGTCCCCCGCCGTCGACGCGCACGTAGAGCGGCATGCCGTCCGGCGGCGTCGCGGTGAGGCGCACCGGTCCGTCCTCGCCCAGGTAGAAGCGGTACACGTCGACGTCGCCCGGGTCGGAGAGGAGGCCGACCCAGGGCTCGTCGGGCCGCAGCAGCGAGGCGGTGCGCGCGTCGTCGTTCGGCTCGCGCTCCATCTGGCCTGCGGGCCGCGGTCCGCTCGGCACCGGGACCTCGACCGCTGCCGCGGCGGCGCTCTGGCGCGGGGCGGTCGGCGTTCCGAACGACCTCGCGGCACCCTCTGCCGGGGTCGTAGGCGCGGCCTCGGACGGCGGCTCGTCGGCGGGCCCGAGGGGGATCAACCGCAGTGCGTACTCGCCGTCGGTGCCGCGCACCGACAGGTAGTGCGGTCCGGGCAGCAGGTACAGGTTCGACATCCGAACGCCACGGTCGCCCGCCGCCGGCGAGCGGGTCTGTTGTGCTCGACCCGAGGCCGCCAGCAGGTTGAGTTGGTCGACCGTTGGCCCGAGCACCTGCACACGCCACAGCTGCGGATCGCCCTCGATCTCGACGCGCACGACGTCGATGTTCCGGCCTTGGAAGCGGCCGCGGATCGTCAGGTCGTCGCCGAGCAGCGTGGCCGTGGCGACGTGGTCGTTGGGCTCGTAGGCGAACCCAGGCTGCGGCGCGCCACGGTCCTCGAACTCGACGCGAAACGCCTGACCAACGTCGCCACGCAGCGACGCCCGCACCCCTACGGTGCCCTCCGGCAGGAGCAGGTCGACGAAGCGCACGCCGTCGGCATCGGCGCCATGACACGACCACTCGCCGGCGACCTGCACGCACACCTCGAGCGCCGTCGCACCTGGGGCATGGAGCACCAGGTCGTGGACGTGTCCTGGGGTCGCAACACGCAAGTCGAACGCGACCGTGTGACGCCCGTCGCTCGCCAGGCGCGACGCGACGCAGGTGACGTCGCCGACCTCGACGGAGCGGTCGCTGCCCAGGGCCGGGACGTCGACGCACTGCGCGGCGACGTGCCCGAGGGCGACGAGGGTGCATGTGACGGCGAGCCATCGAGCGGTGCGAACGAACCGAGCGCTCACCGTGGTGGGCATGGTCGTGGCCTCCTGGTCGTCGTGCCAGCGACGCGCGCTGCGCGCGTCGCTGGCAAGGATGCGTCGGTCAGAGACCGAGCAGGGCGAGGAACGCGACCTCGTCGAGGTCCTCGGCGTACGCCTCGACCAGCGCTCGGTTCTCGGCCGGGACGGGCGTCGCGGGCGCGGGCGCGGCGGTCGGGTCACGACCGTCCGTCAACGCTTGGGCGAAGCTGCCGATGTCGTAGCCGGCACCCTGCAGGCCGATGGCCGAGAGGACCTGGGTGCGCACCCACTGGTACTCGGCGACCGAGAACCCCTCGGCGTTCAGGGCCTCGACCTGCGCCTCCTTGGCCTGGACCAGCAGTCTGAAGAGGTCGAGGTAGGCGCCCGCCAGTCGCGGGATGTCCATCAGTTCGGGTGCCCGACCGTCGAGGTCCTCGTAACGCTGTTGCAGCGTCTGCAAATTGCGGTCCAGGTCGCCGCGCACGCTCGCGAGCACGGCCACGTAGCGCTCGACTTGCTCCTCCGTCAACACGCCGTCGTCTGGCACGGCGTACGGGGTGCGGTTGGTGACGCGCTGATCGAGCTCTTCGATGGCGGCGACTTCCTCGACCACGGCGGCCATCTGCTGCAGTGGGCGCAGCACGAACCACCACGCGGCCACGCCGACGGCCAGGGCCAGCACCAGCACAACGCCGAGGCAACCGAACAGCCAGCGGCCGCCACCACGGCGCGGCGGTTGGGCCTGGGGCGCAGCGGGGACGGTCATGAACGCTCCCGCGGATCGGTGGGCTCACCGCTCGGTGGCGGGGTCGGACCCTCGGGCGCGTCGCCGCTGGGCGGTGCGCTCGGTGGCGCCGGCGTCTCGGGCGCCGCGGGCGCCCCGGGCCCGCCGGGGGTCTCTGGCGCCGGAGGCGGCGTGTCTTGCGCACTGGGCGCGCTGCCGCTACCGGCGAGCGCCGACGCGGCCGGGCCGCTGCTCCGCTGCGCGTTGTCGACGGCCTTCTGACCGAGCTCGCGGAAGCGGTCGCTGACGCCTTCGAGCTTCGCCTTCCACTCCTCGTTCGGCGTCAAGCCCTCGGTGCCGCGGTGGTACGCGATCAGCGTGGCGGCGAGCGAGAACGCGTCGGCGACCGCCAGCTTGATCATCCACGCGCCCACCAGGACGAGGATGCCCAGGGCCACCGAGAGGCCCGGGAAGACCGCCGCTAGGGCGAGGGCGGGGATGCCGAGGATCACGAGCAGGAGCAGGAACTCGACGTAGCCGATCAGGACGAGCACGACGGCGTTCGTGAGAATCGGCTTCCAGGCCTGTGCGTACAGCAACACGCCGTCGTAGGCGACCTGCCAGACGTTCTGCTCGCGCTCCTTGTAGGCGCGCGACAAGATCGCCTCGTCGACGTAGGTCGTCGACATCAGGGCGATGCGTTCGACCAGGTTGCCGAAGCCCCGCATGCCCGGGATGGGCAGGATGCTGGCGATGCGCGCGAACGTGCGCACGAACGCCTTGACGGCGCCCTCGACGAGGACGTCGACGGCGAACAGGATGCTGGTGTCGCGGAAGCGGTCCATGACGGCCTTGCGGCCGTACGCGATCTGCCCGCCCTCGGGTCCATGGCCGTAGACGATGAACTCGGTCATCACCGCCGTATGGGCTGCGCGCAGCAGGTGGAAGTAGTAGCGCGACGCCCAACTGACGACGGCGAAAGCGCCGCCGATCGCGACCAGGAAGAAGATGAAGCCCAGCGGCGCCCACAAGCGGCCGAGCAGCAAACCGATGCCGCCGAGGACACCGAAGTAGACGAGCAGACCGACGCCCAGAACGGCATAACTGCCGAGCCGGACCCAGATGAAAGGGAGCGTCTTGCCGAGGAGCGCGAGCGCCTCACCGAGATAGAGCTTGGGCATGTGTGGGTGCCTCTCGCTGGGGTCGCCGAGTCGACGTGTGCTGCGTGGCGGCGACCCTGGTCGACGCAGCGCAGCGCACGCCCCGATGCCGACGCGAACCCCGAGCCGCGCCTACACCGTGAACGGATGCATCAGTGTAGGACGCCGCACGCGACACGAAGAGACATCCGCCACGTCGCTCGCGCGCCAGCGACGGTCCCCGACGCCGGCGGCTCAGCAGGTGCGGCGCATCAGGCGCTGCGCCGCCGGCTCGCGTGTCGAGCGACCCTCAATCGAGATCGGCGAGCTGGTCGAGCAAGATCCGGTTGGCCTCGTCGCTGAGGCGGCTGAGCGACGTCACCACGTCGGCCCCCTCGACGATCGCCCCCATCTCGGCCGCAACCAGGTCACGGACGAACGCGTAGCCCGGCGCGACCGGCTCGGACACACCGAAAGGCAGCAGAGCGAAGGCGGTCTCGTATGCCGGCTCGGCGTCGAAGTAGTCGCCCAAGTCCGCCGCCACGCTGGCGCGGACCGGGAAGTAGTTCGATGCACGGGCCCAGGCGGCTTGTGCCTCGGTGCTCGTGAAGTACGTGACGAACAGCCAGGTGGCGAGTTCCGCCTCCGGCGCATGGCCGGCGGTGATGCTGACCGAGGCGCCGTACACGTTCGCCACGGGCTCCGGCGTGGTGTGGGGCACGGCGCCGACGCTCCAGTCGAAGCCAGCGCCGGCCTCGACGGCGTCGCGGTAGAAAGGCAGCGCCGAGCTCGAGCCGACGGTGAAGAGGGTGGTGCCGAGCCCGAAGTTCGTCTGGTCGCCGAAGCGCTCGGTGACGATGTCGGCGCAGCCACGTTCGAAGAGGTCCTGCAGGAAGGTCATCGCCGCGATGGCCGCGTCGCTGTCGAAGGTGTAGCGGTTGGTCTCGACGTCGAACACGTCGCCACCGAAGGCGAACGTCCAGGAGGCGAAGCGGCTGGCGTCGAGCGTCATCTCGTAGCCGAGGCTGCGGCCGCCGGTGACCGAGCCGCTGAAGCCGTGCTCGGCCGCGGCGCAGGCCTGCTCCTCGAAGGCCTCTGGCGTCGTCGCAGGGCCGTCGAAACCGAGTTCGGCGAGCCAATCGAGGTTGTGGTACATCACCTCGACCGAGCGGTTCGGCGGGAAGCCGAGCAGCTGACCACCGAGCACCGGGTTGACGTCCGATGCGATGAAGCCAGGGAAGAAGTCGTCGAAGTCGTCCGCCTCGAAGCCCCAGCGCTCGGAGTCGAGGAACGTGCGGATGTCGATCACGCCGTCGGCGAACGCATAGGCGGCGGCCTGGTCCTGATAGGCGACGACCAGGTTCGGGGCGTCGGGGGTGCCTACGAGCAGCAGCATCTTCTGGAAGATCTCGGGATAGCTCCCCTGGTACTCGGCGTTCACCGTGATGCCGTAGGGGTTGTCGGCGTTGAAGGCGGCCACGATCTCTTGCAGGCCGGCCTCGCGCACGCCGCCGTGCTGGTGCCAGAACACGACCGTCTGCCCGGTCGGGTCGACGTCTTCGTAGTCGCGCTGCGCGAGGGCGAAGCCCGCGAGCAGCACAACGCTGGCGAGGGCGATGGAACGTCGGATGGGGAGCATGGTGGTTCCTTCCTGGGCCACCGCCTCGGCGGTGGGTGTCGGGCGCCCGATGAACGCCTCACAGGGGGGGGTACCGCGCGTCCGGGGCCGTCGCCGTCCTCGCCTCAGCCCTTCAGGCCCGAGGTCGCGATGCCCTCGGTGAAGAAGCGCTGGGTGACGAAGTACAGCAGCAGCACCGGCAGGACGGTGATGACCGAGCCGGCCATCAGGAGGTGGGTCTGCGCACCGGCCTCCTGGGTGAAATTGTACAGCCCGACCGACAGTGGCCGCCACGTGCGGTCGGTGGTGACCAGGATCGGCCACAGGAACTCGTTCCAGACGTTCACGAAGGTGAGCAGGCTGGCGGTGAGCATGACCGGGCGGCTCATCGGCACCACCACCCGCAGGAGGAAGCGTCCATGGCCAGCGCCGTCCATGCGGGCGGCGTCCCACAGTTCGTCCGGGATCTGCGCGAAGAACTGCCGGAACAGGAACACGATGAAGGCGGTCGACAGGAACGGGACGGTGAGCGCCGGGAGCGTGTTGATCCAGCTCCCCCACGGGACCACGTCGCCGCGCACCAGCAGGAACGAGGGGATGAACGTCACCGTCCCCGGGATCATCAGCGTGGCGAGGAGCAGCGTGAAGATCGCGTCGCGCCCCGGGAAACGGATGCGCGCGAAGGCGTAGCCGGCCAGCGTGCACGTGACCAGCACCCCCGTGATCACGGTGAGGGCGATCAGCACGCTGTTGCGGAAGAACTGGTCGAAGTGCGCGTCGTTCCAGGCCTGCACAAAGTTGTGCCACTGGGCCTGAGCTGGCCACGGAGCCCGCGTGTACGTCTCACCCAGCGTCATGAGCGAGGTGCTGAGCATCGTCAGGAAGGGCAGCAGCGAGACCAGCGCGCCGAACGCCAGCGCCGCGTGCAGCAGCGCGCGCGACGAGCGCGGGCGACTGCGGGCGCGCCGCCCGCCGGCCGTGGGCAGCCGCTCAGGCACGGAGCGCCCTCCGCCCGAACAGCCGCTGCTGCAGGAGCGTGATCGCGAGGATCACGGCGAAAAGCACGAGCGACTGCGCGGCCGCGAGCCCGAAGTCGTTGAGCGCGTAGAAGGTGTCGAAGATCACGAGCGAGGCGGTGTCGACCGCCCCGCGCACGGCGCTCTCGCGCATCACGTACAGGTGGGTAAAGGCCTGGAAGGTGCCGATGAAGCCGAGCACGGTCAGGTAGAACGTCACCGGTGCGAGCAGGGGCACGGTGATCGCCCAGAAGCGCTGCACGCCGGTGGCGCCGTCGATCTCGGCGGCCTCGTACAGGTCCTTCGGGATCGCGCCGAGCCCCGCGAGGAAGATCACGGCGTTGTAGCCGACGTAGGTCCAGATGCCGAACATGATGATGACGAGGAGCGCCAGGCTGGGCCCGGCCAGGATGCCGGTCAGCTCGATCCCGAAGCGCGC
>REEJ01000286.1 GCA_007695125.1 Trueperaceae bacterium
GACGAACCGGTGGCAGCCAGCACCTCAGCGTCCGGCTTCGACCGACCCGCGTCGGCTACGTGCGGGTCGGCTTCGTCGTGAGCCGGAAGGTCGGCAAGGCCGTCGTCCGGAACCGCATTCGGCGGCGGCTGCGTGAAGCGCTGCGGGCCCACCTGGTCGCAGGTGCCGCGGCCGGCCGGCGCGCCTCGTACGACCTGCTCGTGATCGTCCGCCCCAGCGCCGCAGCCGCCGACTTCCAAGCGCTCGCGGCTGCCCTGCTGCGCGCGCTCGAGCGCGCCCTCGAGAAGGCCAGCGGCCCGGGACGGGACCGTTCCGAGGACGCCGGAGCGTCATCGGGCCGTGCACCTACCGGGTCGCAGGGTTCGCAGGGCGCCATGGCCCACGGCGGAGCGGCGTGAGCCGAGACGGCATGTCCGGCGGCGAGCGTGGCCACGTGCACGACGCGTCGTGCACGCACGGCCCCGCGCAGGGCGCCGCAGAGGGCGCCGCCCGCGTCGAGCGCCTCAGCCTGGCGCAACGCCTGACCCTCGCGCCCCTCGCGCTCTACCGCCGCTTCCTGTCGCCGCTGAAGCCCGTGCCCAGTTGCCGCTTCCACCCCACCTGCAGCAGCTACGCAGTGGACGCCGTGCGCGTGCATGGCGTGCTGCGTGGGTTGTGGCTCGCGGGCGCGAGGGTGCTGCGCTGCCACCCTTGGCACCCGGGCGGGTTCGACCCCGTCCCGCCCCCACGACGCGGTGCACATCGCGTCGTCGACGCCCGTCTCGAGGGCGCCCCGCACCCCACCGGGGCCGCCACGGAGGAACCTTGACGCACCACCCCCCCCGCCCCGCCCTTCGCGCGCGCCGCGGCTTCCGGGCGCGCCCAGCGCTCTGGGCATTCGCCCTGCTCGCGCCGTTCCTGCTCTCGGCCTGCCTCATGCCCACGAGCATGCGCGAGCCCTTCGGTCCGACACCCTTCGCGGCCAGCGAGTTCCGTGACTTCAGCCAGTTGCAGGAGCACTGCGCCGGCTCGGCGCCGACCAGCTTCTGGTGCACCGACCTCGAACAGCGCGTCGATCGCGTGCCGACCAAGGGCGTCGACGTGTTCTTCTCCGAGGCCGGCGAGATCGTCGCGGCGTTCGCGAAGTTCCAGAAGGGGCAGAACCTCCCGAACTACGCGAGCAACAACGCCGACAACCTGATCCCGCGCGAGGCCCCGTTCCCCGGCGGCGCGATCCTGCTCGACGGCGAGTACCACCCTCCGCAGAACGTCGAGGGGAGCTGGACGCGGCTCACCGAGGTCGAGTTCGAGGGGCGCTTCGCCTACACGTTGCCCGGCTACCAGGTCGACAAGACGATCGTGATCTCGAACGTCGAGCAGACGCTGCGCACCGAGGTGACGCTCACCCCGCTCGCGAACGACGACCCGGTTGCCGACGCAGATGACGGCGACGACGACGCGGCGGTCGCCGCCACGGCGTCGGTGGTGCAGTACGCCTTCCCGGGCATCGCGCGGCAGCAGAGCCCGACGATCAAGATCGGCCAGGCGACGACGTTCGCGCTGAACCCGATCACGGCGCCGGTCGACGACCCGAGCTACGTCTCGCTGCAGTCCGCCGCCAACAACACCGGCAACGCCATCGTGCTCGTGCGCGGCAACGGCGCGCCGCTGCAGGGGATCTCGCTCGGCGGCGGCCGCGCAGCGTTGCAGAAGCCGCTCGGCGAGGACGAGACGACCATGGTGGTGGGCGCTTACCTGGGGAAGAACGAGCTGGTGCGCTTCTACCAGGAGGGGTACCTGGACCTGCCGGGCCTGTTCAACCCCAACATCCTGGGCCGTCTGTCGCTGTGGATCCTGGCGACGCTCATGTTCATCCACGAGTACGTGCCGTCGTGGGGGCTGTCGATCATCGTGCTGACGCTGGGCTTCCGCGTCCTGGTGGCGCCGCTGATCACGACGCAGACCAAGTCGATGTTCGGCATGCAGAAGCTGCAGCCGGAGATGCAGAAGCTGCAGAAGAAGTACAAGGACGACCGCGAGAAGCTCAGCCAGGAGATGATGAAGCTCTACAAGGAGGCGGGCGTCAACCCCGCCGGCGGCTGCCTGCCGATCCTGTTGCAGATGCCGCTGTTCATCATCCTGTGGCGCGTGTTCGTGAACTTCGAGTTCAACGAGGGCTTCCTGTGGATCCCCGACCTGGGTCTCGCCGATCCGTTCTACATCCTGCCGGCGCTGTACGTGGCCGTCATGCTCGGGCAGTCGTGGTACTCGGCGCGCAACAACCCGACGATGCTGCGCCAGTCGATCATCATCAACCTGGTGTTCGTGTTCATCATCGTCAACTTCCCCTCCGGGGTGCTGGTGTACTTCGTGGTAAGCATGGGCGTACAGGTTTTCCAGTACTGGTTGCTGAGCCGCGGTCAAACGCCGCCGCCGGCCCCAGCCGTGCCCGCGAAGGCCAAGTGAGGACGAGGAGCAGCCGTGCCTGAACGCGATCTGGACAGCTATCTCGAGGGCTTGGGCATCGATGTCGGCGACGAGCGCGAGCAGGACGGCGTGCTCGGCGAGGGCGAGGACGTCGAGGAGGAGCGCTACGACGACGAGGGGTACGACGACGGAGGCGCCGACGCCGACGTCGGCGACGCTGGCGCTGGCCCTGACGACGCCGACGACGACGCCGACGGCGACGACGATGGCGAGATCCTCGACATGGAGACGGCGATGGGTGCGTACGGGATCGGCGGCGTCATCCCCGACGACCTCGAACCGCGCGAACGCGCCGAGACCTTCCTCGTCCACCTGCTGCTCGACCTCGACGCCGCCTACGCCGTCGACGTCGTCGACCGCGGCGACGAGATCCTGGCCGAGATCAGCGGCGGCGACGCCGGACGCCTGATCGGCAAGGGCGGCCGCACGCTGGCGGCGCTCGAGTTCCTCGCCAACGCGGTGGTGAACAAGGGCGACGCCGAGCCGATCCGGGTCGTCATCGACGTCGGTGGCTACAAGCGCCGCCGCGACGAGCGGCTGCGTCAAACGGCGCAGCGCGCCATCGCGCGGGTGCGCAAGGCCGGACACGCGGTGGAGCTCGAGCCCATGAGCGCCGCCGAGCGCCGCATCGTGCACATGGTCGTCGCCGACGAGGGCGATGTGGTCAGCGAATCGACGGGCGAGGGGCGCGCGCGTCGGGTGGTCATCCAGAGCGCGGACTGACGTCCGTGGCCGCCGCCAGGCCGAGCGGGGCCGGGGTGCCTGGTCGAACCGCGCTGCCCGAGCGAACGATCGGGGCGGCCTGGCGCCAAGCGCGCTCCAGGCTGGCGGCGGCCGGGGTGGACTCGGCCGCCGCCGAGGCGTCGTGGCTGCTCGAGGCGGTGACCGGCCTCGCGCCGGCGCGCCAGCGCCTCCACCCGGACACGCCGCTGTCGACGTCGCAGCGGCGCCGCTTGGCGCGCGCCCTCGAGCGGCGCTGCGCACGCGAGCCGCTGCAGATGGTGCTCGGCGAGACAGAGTTCTACGGCCTGCGGTTGTCGGTCCGGCCCGGTGTGCTGGTGCCGCGCCCCGAGACCGAGCTGCTGGTCGAGCACGCCCTCGCCGACCTGAGCGAGGCGCGACCCACCACGGTGATCGACGTCGGGACCGGCGGCGGCGCCGTCGCGCTCGCGCTCGCGGCGCGGCGGCCGCTCGCGCGCATCGTGGCCTCCGACGTCGATCCGGCGGCGCTGGCCCTCGCGCGCCGCAACGCGCGGGCGCTGGGCCTGGCCCTCACGCTGTGCCGCGCCGACCTGCTGCAACACCCGCGGTTGTGCGCGGCCGCGCGCAGCGCCGACCTGCTCGTCGCCAACCTGCCCTACCTACCCGAGAGCGATCGCGGCACGCTGCCGCCCGAACTCGCCTGGGAGTCGGGCGCGGCGCTGTTCGCCGGCCGCGAGGGGTTGAGCGTGGCTCGGCGCCTGCGCGCGCAGGCCTGGCGGGCGCTGCGCCCCGGTGCGGTGGCGTGGTGGGAACTCGACGCCCGCAACGCCGAGCGCTTCGCGCGCGAGGCGCTGGCCGTCGGGTGGCCCCAGGCGGGGCTAGCGGCCGACCTGGTCGGCCGGCGTCGCTTCGTGCGGCTCGTTCGCTGAGTCCGTAGGCGACCGATCGCCCCCGGCGCCGGCGCGTCCTGCCGGCGTGCCACGCTCGCCGAGGAACCCCGCCACCAGCAGCAGCCCAGCACCGATCACGATGCAGGCGTCGGCGACGTTGAAGACGGCGAAGTCGAAGCTGCCGACCTGGAAGTCGACGAAGTCGACCACGTATCCCAGGCGCAGTCGGTCGATCATGTTGCCGGCGGCGCCCGCCAACACCAGCACGGCCGCGGCCCGCGTGATGCGGTCCAGGCGCTGGCCGCGCAGCAGCAGGTAGACGACGAGCGCCACGCTGACCAGCAGGTTCAGCAACCCGAGCAGGACCGTGCCGTCGATCAGCACCGGTCCCACCACCCACTGCAGGTCGCGCAGCAGCCCGAACGCGGCGCCGCTGTTGCGGGTGTGGGTGATGTGGAAGCCGAGACCGAGGGTGTGCTCGCGCACGCCGAGGGGCACCGTGGCGACCACCCAGGCCTTGCTCACTTGATCGATCACGACGAGCGCGGCGGCGAAGACGAGTGGCAGCAGGCGGTGCATCGCGGGGGAGTCTACCGCGTGCCCGGTCGCGCGAGGGTCGCGGTACACTGGAGCGTACGCCTTGTATTGCCAGCGGACGCGCCTCGATTCAGCCCCGCTCGCGTCTCGCCGTCGCCACGAGAGGTGGGTCTTCGCATGCCGGCCACGATCCAGCAGGTCACCAGTCGCATCGCCAAGGAGGGCGGCGCAGACGCCGAGCGTCTCGCCGCCTTCGCCGAGCGTCTGTTCGCGAAGGCCGACGAGGCCTTCTTCGAGCAGTTCGACGCCGACGCCCTGTACGCGATGGCGCGCGACGGCCTGGCCTTCGTCGAGCGTTTGGGCGACGCCCCGATGATCGTCGAGGCGCGCAACCCCACCTACCGCGCCGACGGCTGGGAGGCACCGTTCACGATCCTGCGCCTGGCCCTCGCCGACCGCCCGTTCATCGTCGACTCGGTGCGCAATGAGCTGCGCCGGCAAGGCGTCGAACTCGTGCACTTGCTGCACCCGATCTACAGCATGCGGCGCGACGCCGCGGGCCGCGTCGAGGCCATCGCCGCGCCCGGCGGAGCGCTGGTCGAGGGCTCCGAGCGCATCGCCTTCGAGCTGTTCGTCGTGGAGCGCGAAGACGACCCGGCGCGCCTGGAGCGCCTCAGCGACGCCGTGCGGCGCGTCCTCGACGACGTCAGGCTGGCCACCGACGACTACCAGGCCATTCGCCAACGGGCCGACGAGACGCGCGAGTACCTGCAGGCGCTGCGGGCGCGCGGCGCCCAGGGGCGGCACCGCGAGCGCGCCGAAGAGGTCGAGGAGTACGCGGCGTTCCTGGCGTGGCTGCTCGACGAGCACTTCGTCTTCCTCGGCTACCGCGAGTACGACCTGATCGATCTCGAAGGTGAGCAGGCGCTGCGGTTGAAGCCGGGCTCCGGCCTCGGCATCCTGCGCAAGACCGATGACAGCGGCTACCGGGCTCCCGTGCCCGTGCGGCAGATCCCCGACGGGCTGCGCGAACGCGTGCTCGGCGGCCGTGTGGTGGTGGTCACCAAGACCAACGCCGAGAGCACCGTGCACCGGGCCGCGCGCATGGACTACATCGGCGTCAAGCAGCTCGGCGACGGCTGGCAGGTGCTGGGCGAACGACGCTTCCTGGGGCTGCTGACGAGCAAGGCCCACCTCACGCCGGCCGAGCAGATCCCCATCCTGCGTCGCACCCTGCGCAAGGTCCTCGAGCTCGACGGCGCCCCGCCCGGGTCGCACGACTACAAGGCGATCGTCGAGGTGTTCAACAGCCTGCCGCGCGCCGACCTGTTCTGGGCCGATGCGCCGACCCTGCTGCGCGAGATCCGCACCATCCTCAGCCTCGAGCAGGAGCGCGGCGTGCGCCTGACGTTGCGCCCCGACCCGCTCGCGCGGGGCGTGGCGATGATGGTCATCTTGCCGCGCGACCGCTTCGACGCCGAGGCACGGCGCCGCATCCAACAGCACCTCGCCAGCGCCCTGGCCGCGTCGCACGTCGACTACCAGCTGGCGATGGGCGAGGACGAGGGGCAGGTGCGCCTGCACTTCTTCTTCACCACAGACGTGCTCGCGCGCGACATCGACCTCAAGGGGCTCGAGCGCGAGGTCGCCGACCTGGCCCGAAACTGGGAGGACCACGTCCGCGAGCGCCTGCTGCAGACGCATGGCGAGGCGCAGGGTCGACGCCTCGCCGAGCGCTACCTGCGCGCCTTCGACGAGCGCTACCGCGCCGACACGAGCGCGGGTCGCGTGGTGCGCGACGTCGAGCAGCTCGAGGCCCTCGGCGACGGCGTCGTCAGGGTCGACCTCGTCAACCCGGTCGACGAGCGCCGCGGCGTGCCCGCCACCTTGCTGCGCGTCTACCACGCCGGCACGCGCTTCGTGCTCTCGGACGTGCTGCCGCTGCTCGAGAACCTCGGTTTCCGCGTGCTCGAGCAGACCGCCTACGTCGCCGTCGTCGATGGCGCGGAGCGCGGCATCGAGGTGTTCAAGGTCCAGGACCAACACGGCGACGCCATCGACGTGCGCCGCGACGGCGAGCGCCTGATCGACGCCTCCACGGCCCTGTTGCGCGGCGACGGCGAACACGACCGCCTGAACCGGTTGGTGCTCTACGCCGGCCTGACGCTGCGCCAGGTGGCGCTCCTGCGGACGCTGCAGATGTACTACGGGCAACTCGTCGCCGTCGTGAGCCGGCGCTTCGTCAACGAGACGCTGCTGTCGCACCCGGTCGCCGCGCGCTACCTGGTCGAGGCGTTCGAGGCCAAGTTCGACCCCGACCTCGCCCTGCCCGACGACGAGCGCGCCGAGCGCCTCGAGGGTGTGCGGCAGGCCTACCTCGACGAGCTCGCCAACGTCGACTCGCTGCCCGAGGACCAGACGCTGCGTGGCCTGCTCGACCTGGTCGACGCCAGCGTGCGGACGAACTACTACGTGGGACGCGTCGCGATCGCGTTGAAGATCGACTCGCACGCCGTGGCCTCCATGCCCGACCCGCGGCCGCGCTTCGAGATCGCCGTCGCCGGCCCGGACGTCGAGGGCACGCACCTGCGGGGCGGCCTGGTCGCGCGCGGCGGCCTACGCTGGTCCGACCGGCCCGACGACTTCCGCACCGAGGTGCTGGGTCTGATGAAGACCCAGATGACGAAGAACGCCGTGATCGTGCCGGTCGGATCGAAGGGCGGCTTCGTCGTGAAGCGCCAGCCGACCGACCGCGACGCCCTGCGCGAGCACGTCAAGGCCTGCTACGGCACCTTCATCCGCTGCCTGCTCGACCTGACCGACAACGTCGTCGGCGACCGCGTGGTCCAGCCGCCACGCGTGCGCCGCTACGACGGCGACGACACCTACCTGGTCGTGGCCGCCGACAAGGGGACGGCCACCTTCTCCGACCTCGCCAACGGCATCGCGGCCGAGTTCGGCTTCTGGCTCGGTGACGCCTTCGCCTCCGGCGGCTCGCAGGGCTACGACCACAAGGCCGAGGGCATCACGGCCCGTGGGGCGTGGCAGGCCGTGATGCGGCACTTCCGCGAGCTGGGGCGCGATCCCATGACCGAGCCGTTCAGCGTCGTCGGCATCGGCGACATGTCGGGCGACGTGTTCGGCAACGGCCTGCTGCAGAGCCCACACGCTCGACTGATCGCCGCGTTCAACCACCAGCACGTGTTCATCGATCCCGACCCCGACCCGGTGCGGGCCTACGCCGAGCGCTCGCGACTGTTCGCGCTGCCGCGCTCGGGCTGGAGCGATTACGACCCGGCCGCGATCAGTGGCGGCGGCGGCGTCTTCCTGCGCCACGCCAAGCGCATCGCGCCGAGCCCCGAGATCCGCGCGGCGCTCGGCATCACCGTCGAGACGCTGTCGGGCCAGGAACTGGTGCGCGCGGTGTTGCGCGCCGAGGTCGACCTGCTCTGGAACGGTGGCATCGGCACCTACGTGAAGTCGTCGCTCGAGCGCAACGCCGACGTCGGCGACACCAGCAACGACCCCGTCCGCATCGACGCGAACGAGCTGCGCGCCAAGGTGGTCGGCGAGGGCGGCAACCTCGGGCTCACGCAGCTCGCCCGCATCGAGCACGCGCGGCGCGGCGGCCGCATCAACACCGACGCGATCGACAACGCCGGCGGCGTGGCGATGTCCGACCGCGAG
>REEJ01000335.1 GCA_007695125.1 Trueperaceae bacterium
AGCCCGCCGTCGACCACGAGCGTCTGCCCGTTGACGTAGGCGGCGTCGTCCGAGGCGAGGTAGGCGACCGCGGCCGCCACGTCCTCGGGGCGGCCGAAGCGGCCGGCGGGGATCTGGGCCAGGTAGGCGGCCTTGAGGTCGTCGGCGAGGCCGGCGGTCATGTCGGACTCGATGAAGCCGGGGGCGACGGCGTTGACCGTGACGCCCTTGCCGCCGTACTCGCGCGCCAGCGACTTGGTGAGGCCGATCAGGCCGGCCTTCGCCGCCACGTAGTTGGCCTGCCCGGGGTTGCCCATCAGCCCCACCACCGAGGCGACGTTGACGATGCGACCCCACTCCGAGCGCAGCATGCCGCGCAGCGCGGTCTTGGCGAGGTGGAAGGCGCCCGTGAGGTTGGTGGCGATCACCGCGTCCCAGTCGGCGGCCTTCATGCGCAGCGCGAGCGTGTCGCGGGTGATGCCGGCGTTGTTGACCAGCACGTCGAGGGCGCCGAACTCCGCGATGACGGCCTTGACCAGCCCCTGGCACGCGGCCTCGTCGGCGACGTCGGCCTGGAACGCGGCGGCGCGGACGCCGAGCGCTCTCACCTCGGCGACCACCTCGTCGGCGGGCGCAGCGGAGGTGACGTAGTGGACCGCCACGTCGAGGCCGTCGGCGGCCAGCCGCAGCGCCATGGCGCTGCCCAGGCCGCGGCTCGATCCGGTCACGAGGGCTACGGGGCGTCGATCGTCGTCGTTCATGCGTCCTCCTCGGCGGCGTGTGCGCCCGTCGCCGTGATGGCGTCCAGGGTCGAGCGCAGGCTCTCGGGGTCGGTCACGGACGTCGCCGTGACGCCCTCCAGGGTGCGTCCGACCAAGCCGGTGAGCACGGCGCCGCTGCCGAACTCGACGAAGCGGCGCACGCCCAGCGCGTGCAGGTGCTGCAGCGTCTCGACCCAGCGCACCGGCGCCGTCACTTGGCGCTCCAGCAGCGCTCGCGCGTCGGCGCCGCTCGCGACCACGTCGGCGCTGACGTTGGCGATCACCGGCAGCGCCGGGGCGTCGAAGCGTGTCGCGAGCAGGAGCGGCGCCAGTTCGGCGGCCGCCGGCGCCATCAGCGAGCAGTGGAACGGCGCGCTGACCTTGAGCGGGATCGCCCGCGCGCCGGCGGCCTTGAGCCGTTCGGATGCATCGGCGACGGCCGCGGCGGCGCCGGAGATCACCGTCTGCTGAGGGCTGTTGCGGTTCGCGATCTCGACGACGCCATCGACCTCCTCGAGGATGGCCTCGATGCCGTCTGCGCCCAACTTCATCACCGCGGCCATGGCACCCTCGCCGGCCGGCACGGCGCGCTGCATGGCCTCGCCGCGCGCGCGCACCAAGCGCAGGGCGTCGGCCAGCGTGAGGCTCCCGGCGGCGACGAGCGCGGTGTACTCGCCCAGGCTGTGGCCTGCGGCGTGGGTGATCGGCGCGCCGCCCGCCTCGCGCCACGCGGCAAGGGCGGCGGCGCCGGCGGCGACGAGCGCCGGCTGTTGGTTGGCCGTGGCCTGCAGGTCCTCGGCCGGTCCCTCCCACATCAGGTCGAGCAGGCCCGGGAGCGTCGCCTCGGCCTCGTCCAGCGCGGCACGGGCCGCGGGCGAGGCCTCGTACAGCGCGCGCGCCATGCCGATCGCCTGCGAGCCCTGACCGGGGAACAGGCCCGCGAGTGGGGCGGCGATCGGCGTGGCGCCCTCAGGCACGGCGTGCCTCCGCCCACGGCCCCCAGGTGAGCACCGACGCGGCCCATGTGAGCCCACCCCCGAAGCTGACGATCAGCAGGTTGTCGCCAGGAGCGATACGGCCGCCATCGAGCGCGTGCGCGAGCGCAAGTGGGATGCTCGCGGTCGAGTTGTTGCCGTACTCGTCGACGGTGACGACCACGCGTTCCGGCGGCAAGCGCAGCCGCTCGCGCGCGGCGTCGATGATGCGCAGGTTGGCCTGGTGTGGCACGAACAGGCTGATGTCGTCGGGCACGAGACCCGCCTCGGCGACCGCCTGGACCGTGGCGGTGTCCATCACGCGCACGGCGAACTTGAACACCTCGCGCCCGTTCATGGTCACGTGCTTGCCCAGTTCGGCGCCGTTGGGCAGGCAGCGCCCGATGGCGCGCATGTGCAGCAGGTGTGCTCCCGAGCCGTCGGCGCCCAGGACCATCGACTTGATGCCGTACGGCTCCGGCACGCCTTCGACGATGGCGGCGCCCGCACCGTCGCCGAACAAGACGGCGGTGCTGCGGTCTTCCCAGTCGACGACCTTGGTGAGCGCCTCGGCGCCGATGGTGAGCACCTTGTTGCATTGGCCCGACTCGACGAACGCCTTGGCGGTGCCGAGCGCGTAGATCCAGCCCGGACAGGCGGCGAGCAGATCGAAGGCGCCCGCGCGCAGCTTGAAGCGCTCCTGCACCAGTGCCGCGGTGGCGGGGAAGAGCGCGTCGGGGGTGTTGGTCGCGACGATGACCATGTCGACGCCGTTGAGCGCGTGATCGCCGTGCCGGCGCAGGAGGTCCTCGACGGAGCGGAACGCCAGGTCGCTGGTGAACTCGTCGTCGGCCGCGACGTGGCGCCGTCTGATGCCCGTCCGGGTGGTGATCCACTCGTCGGACGTGTCCATGATCGCCTCGAGATCGGCGTTGGTGACGATCTTCGGCGGGGCGTAGGCGCCCAGAGCGGTGATGCCGGCTCGCTTGCGTGCGTCGTTCACGGTCGATCTCCCCCTCGTCCGGGCGGCGCCCGGCTGACGATCCGGCGCCGACGCCGTGCCGTTCTACGCCCCGCGGGATGGGGCGAAGGTCTGCGCGACACACGACGCTCGGGCCACCCGCAGCGCGAGCAGCCCGAGCCTAACGCACGCTCGGCGTGCGGCCGATGCGGCGACAGCGACGCTCAGGCGTCGATGACCTGCTTGCCGGCGTACATGCCGCAGTCGGGGCAGACACGGTGCGGCGGCTTCTTCGTCTTGCACTCCGGGCACTCGACCAGCGTCGGCGCGCTGAGCGCGTGGTGCGAACGGCGGGCGTCGCGGCTGGAGCGCGAGGTGCGCTTCTTGGGAACGGGATGTTTGGCCATGGCGGTTCTCCTTGCCGTGGGCGCCGTACGCGGTGCCCGTGGGTCGTTAGAGGTCGATGTCCTTGAGCTTCTCGAAGGGCGATGCCTTCTCTTGCACGCGCTCGTCTGCGACGTGGTCGGGGTGGTCGTTGAGGTTGACGCCGTCGATCGAGAGCCCCCTGCAGTCCTCGCGGCACAGCACCGTGAGCGGCTGCTCGATCGCGAACACCTGGGCGAGCAGCGGCGCGAAGTCGACCAGCGGCTGCGCGAACTCCAGGACGTCTTCGCCGGCCTCGTCGTCGACCAGCTGTACTTCGGTGGCGTCGCCGGGGCGGTAGCGCATCGCGTAGACGAGGCTGGTGTGCACGTCGGTCGAGACGTCGATGAGGCAGCGCCTGCACTCGAGCATGGCGGTGCCGTGCGCATCGCCGGTGACGACGAAGTCGTCGTCTCCCCCGGCGTTGATCACCTGCAGCGACCACTCGATCGGACCGTCCAGGCGCAACGCGAGCGCCTGCAGGACGTCTTCGTCGGGCTCCAGCGCGCCCTCTGCGCTCACGTCGTCGTCCGCACCAGGCGAATGGCGAAGCAGCGCCGCGAGGTTCATGGTGGCGTCCCGGCGCGAGACCATCCCGTCAAAGTATCGGTTTGCGGCCCGCGATGTCAAGCCGTCGGGACGGCCGGCTCGCTTGCGCGTCGACGTCCGGCCGGATCGCCGTCCTCGCGCGCCAACCGCGACGGCCACCATACCCGAGGCCCGATGTCGTACAGCAGCCCGGGCACGAGCAACGAACGCACCACGAGCGCGTCCATGAGCACACCGAACGCGACGATGAAGGCGATCTGGACCAGGAACAGCAGCGGGATCACGGCCAGGGCGGCGAAGGTCGCGGCCAGCACGATCCCGGCCGAGGTGATCACGCCCCCCGTGACCCGCAGCCCTTCCAGCACCGCAGGACGCGTGCGCCTGAGCGGCGCCTCCTCGCGGATGCGGCTGGTCAGGAAGATGTTGTAGTCGATCCCCAGCGCGACGAGGAACACGAACGCGAACAGCGGCACCACCGGATCGGCGCCTGGGAAGCCGAACACGTGCTCGAAGACCAGCCCGGAGATGCCGATGGTCGCCAGGTAGGAGAGCACGGTGGTGGCGATGAGCAGCAGCGGCGCCAGGACGCTGCGCAGCAAGAGCATGAGCGACAGGGTGATCACGACGAGGACCAGAGGGATGATCAGCACGAGGTCGGCCCGGGCCGTGGTTCGGGTGTCGAGATCGGTGGCCGTCGTACCGCCGACGACGGCGTGCGGGTCGACCGCGCGCACCGAACTGCGGATCTCGCGCACGACGTCGATCGCGGCGTTGCTGTCGGGTGCGAAGGCGAGCGTCGCCTGCAACTCGATCAGCTCGCGCCCGTCGACCTCGACCACGAGCGGCGGCGGGGGTTCGCTGCCCGGCGGCCCACCACCGCCGAAGCCGGCCGTACGGGCGACGACCGCGTCGACGCCTGCGACCCCCGCCACGGCTGCGCTCAACGGCTCCAGCAGCTCGAAGCTGCCGATCACGATGGTCGGGTCGCCGGTGCCGGCCGAGAAGAAGTCGCCCAACACCTCGAGCCCGGCGAGCGACTCCGTTTCGCCCAGCACGAAGGCCGTCTGCGGCACGCCGTCCGCGTCGAAGCGCGGGGCGAAGCTGGCAGCCACGACCAGCACGAGGGCCGTCGCCATCCACGTGGTGCGTGGCCGGCGTGCCACGAGACCCGCCACGCGCGCCCAGAACCCGCGCCGCGCGCGCTCGCGGACGGCGTCTGCCGGCTCGTATCCGGGCGCGAGGGGCCAGAATGCGCCGCGCCCCAAGAGCGCGAGCATGGCGGGCAGGAAGGTGAGGCTCGCGAGCATCGCCCAGACGATGCCCGAGGCGGCCACCGGACCGAGCGACCGGTTCGAGTTCAGGTCGGAGGCCAGCAAGCACAGCACGCCGAGGACGACGGTGCCGCCCGACGCGAGGATCGGCTCGAACGCGCCGCGCCACGCGACCCGAACCGCGTCGAGCACCCGCTCGTGCGTCCCGAGCGCCTCGCGGAAGCGCGACACGAAGAGGAGCGCGTAGTCGGTCGTGGCGCCGATGACGAGGATGAACAGGATGCCCTGCGCCTGACCGTTGAGCGTGATCCAACCCGCCTGGGCCATCAGGAACACGGCCACGACCGCCACCGACAGCGCACCGATGGCGCTGGTCAGCACCACCAACGGCAGGACCGGGCTGCGGTAGACCGCGAGGAGGATGACCAGAACGGCCAGCACCGTCACCACGAGCAGGATCCCGTCGATGGCACCGAACGCTGCGACGAGGTCGGCGAGGAACCCAGCGGGGCCGGTGACGTACACGGCGATGCCGGCAGGTGCGTCCACCAAGACCGCGCGGATGCGCTCGACCACCCGGTCCGGCGGTCCGTCGATGGTGGCGAACGCCTGCAGCGCGCGCGGTGGCGCACCGCGCCCGTCCACGCTCGTGGGGATCAGTGGCGACAGCGCCGCCACACCGTCGAGGTCGGCGACGCGCCCGACCAGGGCGCTCAGGGCGGCGAGATCCTCGTCGCCCAGTGGCTCGACGCTGGTGAACACCATGATGGCCGGCGGCGCGCCCTCGTCGCTGAACGCCGCCTGCAACTCGAGAGCGCGCGTCGACTCGGCGCTGGCGGGGAGGAAGTCGGCGTTCGACTGCGACTGCACTTCGGCGAGTCGACCGAAGTACGGGCCGCCTATGCCTGACGCTGCGAGCCATACCACCACGACCAGCGTCACGACGCCCCACAGAAGTACCCGTTGCACGATGTGCCCCCTTCGGAGCGCCGCTGCACCCCAGCGTAGTCTGTCGTCGCCGTCCGATCGGCTCCGTGTCCTGGCACCCGAAGGACGGCGACGTGAACGGTTTCATGCCGCGTTCTGGCCGCGCGGCCTAGCATGGTGCGGATGGAGTCAGCAGCGGCACGGAACGGTGAGGTCGAGGGCGACGCCGCCAAGGCGCTCGTGGCGGTCGTCGACGACGACGTGGCCGTTCGGACGCTCGTCGAACGCGTCCTGACCGCGTACGAGGTGCGCACGTTCGATCGCCCGCAGGCGGCGCTGCGGGCGTTCACGGCTGGGTTGCGGCCGCAGTTGATCGTCTCGGACGTACAGATGCCTGGTATGAGCGGTTTCGAGCTGCACGCCGAGGTGCGGCGGATGGCGCCGCTGCGCGGCGTGCCGTTCGTCTACCTGACCGCCATGGACGACCACGAGTCGCTGCGCCGCGGCATGGGCCAAGGTGCCGACGACTACTTGACCAAACCGTTCACGCCCAGCGAGCTGCGCGAGGCCGTGGCGGTCCGCCTGGCTCGGCACGCCGCGCTCGCGAGTGGCGCACCGACGCGCCTCGATGTCACCACCCTGGGTGGCCTGGCGCTGGCGCTCGGCGGCGAGCGCCTGAACTGGGAGGCACGCAAGGTGGTCATGCTGTTGGCCTACTTGCTCGACCGGGGCGAGAGCGTACACGTCGACGCCGTGCGGCGCGATCTGTGGGCGGGGCCTGTGGCCGACAACCACCTGCACGTGCTCGTGAGCCGCTTGCGCAAGACGCTGGGTGAGCATGGGCGCGCCGGCGTCGCCGACGACTGCGTGTGGTTGGAGATCACACCGGAGGTGCGTTGGGACGTCGCGGCGTTCGAGGCCGCCGCCGACAGGGCAGACGAAGGTGGCCCCGTCGAGATCGAGGCGGCGATCAGCGCGTACGGCGGCGAGCTGCTCTCGGGGTTCGACGGTCCGTGGGTCGAGGCGCGCCGGTCCGAGCTCGAGGCGCGCTACGTCGATCTGCTCGAGGATGCCGCCGAGCGCGCACCGGAGGGCCCGGAGCGCCAGCGCGCCAGGGCCCGTTTCGAAGCGTTCCTCGACCTGGTCTGAGCCATCGGTCGGTCCTTCGACGACGCCGTGTTCGGCGTTGGCGGCGTAGCCCGTGTGGATAGACTGACTCTCGCCGCGCGCCACCCGAGCGCGAGCCACTCGGGTGTCGGGTGGCGCAGCGGTGTCGAAGGGGTCCGATGGAACTGAGCATCCTCAACCTGTTGGCCGTCCTCGCCGTGGCGTGGGTCGCAGGGAACGTCGTCTCGCGCCTGGGGTATCCGGCCGTCCTCGGTGAGATCGGCGCGGGCATCCTGTTGGGGCCGCCGCTCCTCGGTCTGCTGCAGGCGGGAGCTCCGCTGCTCGTGATCGCCGAGCTCGGGATCTTGCTGATGATGGTCTACATCGGCATGGAGATCGACCTGCGTGACCTGGGACGCGCGTCGACCGGTGGCCTGCTGGCGGCGATCGGCGGCTTCGTGGTCCCGTTCGCACTCGGGTACGTCGCCACCATGGCCTTCGTCGGCGACGTGTGGGCGGCGCTCTTCATCGGTATGGCCGTGGGCGTGACGTCGCTCGCGACGAAGTCGCGCATCCTGGTGGAGCTCGGCATCCTCGACACCCGCGTCGCGCACGTGATGATGGCGGGCGCACTGATCTCCGACACGATGGCGCTCATCGTCTTCGCCGGCATCCTCTCGGTCGTCACGGTCGGCGCGCTCTCGATCGCCGGGCTCGGCGTGGTCGTCCTGCAGATCGCCGGCTTCTTCGTCGCCTGCTGGCTGCTCGGCGTCCACGTGGTGCCTCGGCTGTTCTCGTGGCTCACGGCCCGCGGCTTCGGTGGCCGGACGTTCTACCTCACCCTCGCCCTGCTCGTCGCGCTCACGTTCAGCGAGTTGGCCGAGCTGGCCGGGCTCCACGGCATCCTCGGCGCCTTCCTGGCGGGCCTGTTCCTGCGTGAGGGCATCCGCGTCAAGCGCTTGTCGCACGACATCACGGGCGTGGTCAAGGACGTGTCGCTGGGGTTCCTGGCGCCGGTCTTCTTCGTCACCGCCGGCTTCGAGGTGTCGTTCGGCGTGTTCCGGGAGGACCTCTTCTTCCTGGTGACGATCATCGTCCTCGCGACCGTCGGGAAGGTCCTCGGCACGGCGCTGTTCTACCTGCCGAGCGGGTTCGGGTGGCGCGAGGGCCTCACCGTCGGGGCCGGCATGAACGGGCGTGGCGCGGTCGAGATCATCATCGCCGGCATCGGCCTGCAGGCCGGGATCATCGACCAGAGCGTCTTCTCGATCCTGGTGTTCATGGCGATCTTCACGACGGCGACGGT
>REEJ01000128.1 GCA_007695125.1 Trueperaceae bacterium
GGCGCGGCGACAAGCCGGGCACGAGGTGGATGCCCTCGACCACGAGCGACGTCGCTTCGACGAGGTGCCGCTCGATGATGGCGTCGACCGCCGTCGCGAGCTGCATCACCTGCGTCTGGAACCCGCGCAGGACACGTTTGCGCTTCGGCTTGACCTCGAGCCGCTCCGACGGCAGCAGGTCGGCGCGCCAGGCCGTGTAGCTCGAGGCATGCAGGACCGGCGACAACTCGGCGCTGATCAGGGAGCGCAGGGCTTGCCGGACGCTGTCGGTCGACACCACGCGCGCGATCCCGAGCCGGTACGCGACCTCGGCCGCGAGCAACGACTTGCCCACGCCCGCGGTGCCACCGATCACGACGACGATCGGGCGTTCGCTGGAGCGCACGGCCCGCATGATCTCGTACCTGCGCGCGTACTCCTCACCCGCCTCCTCCGTCAGGAGGCGCTTGACCTCGTGACGCACCACGGCGCGTGACACGCGCACCGAGCCGCGCCCCCAGAGCACCTCCTCGATCCGTTTCGCATAGCCGTGCGAGCGCTCCGGGCCCAAGCCGACGGCCATCAACGACTGCGTCAGGATGCCGCGCGAGAACGGCAGGCCACGCCCCTCGCCGGCGTCGTCGACGACGTTCAGTTCGAAGTCCTGCGACACGCTCGCCTCGTAGCGGAGCCTCAGAGCGCGCCCGTAGCGCGCCTCGACGAGCATCGCGACGCGGCGCGAGAGCACCTGCTCACCCACCATCCGCTCGCCCTCGGCGCGCAGCGCCTGTTCCACCTGCTGGGCGAGCAGGTTGGCCTCCTTGAAGCCCAACCCGACCTTCTCCAACGAACCGACGAGCGCCGAGCGCTCGAACGGCCGTCGCTCGTCCTCGATCGTCACCTCGAGGGGGACGTAGGGGGGGACCTGACGCCTGATCGCCGCAGCGACGATGCCGTCCCCCTGTTCGTCGAGCGTGGCCGCGAGCGCCTCCATCACGTCCTCGACCGGCACGATCCGGGTACCGCGCTGGCGCAGCGACTTCTCGAGGTCGCGCACCATGCGCACCGCGAGCTCCGTCGGCGCCCCCGCCGCCTGGAGGGCCTCGATCAGGAGGCCGGGGGCGAAGGGGCGCTTGCTGGTCCCGGCCATCACGCGGAGGTCGCGACGCTTCTGGCTCACGCCGCCACCGCCGCCTGGTCGAGCCGGTCGAGCAGGTCCTTGACGACGTTCCCCGTCAAACCCCAGATCCGTCGCCCGGCGACCTCGTAGCCGTGAAGCAGCCGTGTGCCCCACGGCGTCTCGCGCCGTTCGACGGTGGGCACGACAGCCTGGAGCGCCGCCAGCGGCACGACGAACGTCTCGACCACCTCGCTCGACTGCAACACCAGCGGCGCGGGCCAGGCGATCCGCGCCACGTGCGGGGTGGCGATCAGGCCGAAGGGCGAGGGATGGTCGTCGAGCAGGCCGCACACCGCGTCGGCCTGCACGTCGAGGCCGACCTCCTCGCGAGCTTCGCGCAGCGCGGCCGCGAGCTCGGTCTCACCGGGGTCGACCCGGCCCCCCGGGAAGGCGATCTGCCCGGCGTGTCGCCGCAGGTGCGGAGCGCGCACCGTGAACAGGAGCGACGGACCCTCGTGGGCATCGAGCAGTGGCACCAAGATGGCCGCACGGCCATGGCCCTCGAGGTCGAGGCGGCGGGCGGGCCGGCAGGCCACCGCCCGCGTGAGCCAGTCCTGGAGGGGCGCTGCGCTCATCGCGACGAACGCGGCAGACGCGCCTCGAGCGCGTCTCGCAGGGCGAGTTCCGGGTCGACGCCGGAGCGTCGTGCGAGCTGGGCGAGGTGGAGCAGGGCGGCTCCGATCGACTCGGGGTCGCCAGCGACGTCCCCCAACCGCCGTTCCGCGAGTTCGGCGTCGAGGCCCCACGACAGCGCCTTGTCGAGTTCGGCGGCGCGCCGCAGCGCGGGCAACGAACGCGGAACGCCGTCGGCCGCCGTCCTGGGTGGAGCGCCGGTGGCCGCACGCTCCTGTGCCTTGATCGCGTGCCAGTTCGTGAGGACGTCGTCCACCCCCGTGACGCTGACTGCGCCGAACACGTGTGGGTGCCGCCGCACCAGCTTGTCGACGATGGAGGATTCGACGTCGTCGTACGTGAACGTCGCCGCCTCCTCGGCGATCACGGCGTGGAACGCGACCTGCAGCAAGACGTCGCCGAGCTCGTCGGCGATGAGGCGCGGGTCGCCGCTCGCGAGGGCGTCGACCGCCTCGGCCGCCTCTTCGATCAGGTACGGGCGCAGCGTCTCGTGGGTCTGCTCCCGGTCCCAGGGGCAACCGTCGGGCGCACGCAGAGCGCGCATGGTGTCGAGCAGCCGTCGCATGCGCCCCATCGTAGCGCCAACGACCATGAGCGCGCGTCAGCCGTGGGGCGCGGTGGAGGCACCAGCACGGATGAGCGCCCAATGCCGCCCCGTCAGACCGGCGTCGCGCCGATGCGAGAAGCAGCGCGGATCGGCGCTGGTGCAGACCCCGGAGTCGTGCAGCAGGTGCGGGCGCACGCCGGCACGGAGGAGCTGGGCGCGCACCAGGGTCGCGACGTCGGCTCGGAAGCGATCCGGGTGGCCTGGGTCGGGCCGCACGGCGTGCTCGGGTGCACCCGCCCGTGCGAAGGCCTCGGCCACCTCGGGGCCGACCTGGTACCGATCAGCGCGTATCGCCGCCCCGAACCACACCACGAGGTCGCCACTGCGGCTCCCGTAGCGCGCACGCAGCGCCGCTACGGCTGCGCTCGCCACGTCGGCCACGGCCCCGCGCCAACCAGCGTGCACGGCCGCCACGGCGCCGCTACGAGGGTCGTGCATCAGCACGGGAAGGCAGTCGGCGGCGCTCACGGCGAGCAACCAGTCGGGATCGTCCGACACGATCGCGTCGCCTTCGGCGCCGATCGGATCGACACCGGCGACACGCACCGCGGCACCGTGCACTTGGTCGAGCCGCATCACGCGCTCGATGGCCACACCGAAGCGCCGCGCGACGCGCGAGCGGTTGGCGGCGACCGCATCGGGGTCGTCGCCGACGGACAGTCCGAGGTTCAGGGCCGCGTACGGACCGCGGCTGACGCCGCCCGCACGCAGGGTCATGCCGTGCGGCACCGCCAGCGGTCCGCGCAGCAGCGCCTCGGTCGGGAGCGCCGCGTTCAGTAGTTCCTCTCCCTGACCGCGAAGCCGGCGTGTTCGACGAGCCACTCGACCACGGCGTGGACCGCGCCACGGACCGCCGGCGTGATGAGCGGATCGCCGAAGCGCTCGAGCCGCACGATCACCTCACCGGACTCGCGGCGCTGCGCCACGACCAACAGCTGCTGCGTGAGCTCGGTCTCGTCGACCGTGACGCGGAACAGCCAGCGATCGCGACCACCGAGGACCTGCGCGCCCTCGTGCACGATGACGTGCGCATCGGCGTACGCCTCGACGCGCTTGGCGTCGGACGGCAGTTGGTCTGGGTCGGGGAACGTCCCCGTCAGAAAGGCGTGGGGCATGGTCGCTGGAGCCTCCAGATGCGCTGGGTGCGTGTCGCTCGGGCGTTCGAGTCGGAACACCTGGTAATGGAGCGGCTTGCCCTGCTCGCGCCACTTCAGGGCGTACTTGGTCTCGAACACCGCCGTGGGCGGCACGCGCTCCAGGAGCTCGTAGCGCCCGTCGGCGCGCGCTTCGTCGCGTGCGAACGCGAGGTACTCCGGGTGGTCGGTCGCGAGCCGGATCTCGCCGCCAGCCACGAGCCGTGACGCCGCCATGGCGAAGAACGGCCGCCGCAGGAGCCGGTGGCGTTCGTGGCGTTCCTTCGGCCAGGGATCGGGGAAGTTGACGGTGATGCTCTGCAGGCCGTGCGGCGCGAAGAGCTGACGCAACGCGACCGCCGCACCGACCTTGGCCACCCTGACGTTGCCGACCCGCTCGCGCCGGATGCGAGCGAGCGCGCGTTGCACGGACACGGTCGAGACCTCGAGTCCGACGTAGTCCTCGTGCGGCGCCTCGAGGGCGCGGCGAACCGTGAAGCGGCCATCGCCGAACCCGACCTCGAGGTGCAGTGGCGCGCTGCGGCCGAACGCCTTGGACCAATCGACGGGGAACGGCGCGCGCCGCCACGCGACCCACGCGCGACCGGGCTCCGGTGCGACGCGGGGCGGCGTCGCCAGGTCCCCGCCTGGAGCGTCAGCCGCCGCGTCGGCTGGAGCGCCCGACGCCGGGAGGCGAGCCACGTCAGCCACCGTAGGGCTTCACGAGCACCGTGTCGTCGACCCGCAGGTCGAAGCGCAGGAGCGTGTCGGGAAGGGCCATGAGATACGGACCCCCACCGACCAGGACGGTGATCGGCGCCGCGAAGGCGGTGCCGTCGGGACGCCGCACCGCCACCTCTGCCACCTCGCCGCCGAGCACCCGCGACCAGTTGTTGACGATGCCTTCGTCGACGCCGACCGAACCCCCCGGCACCCCCGAACGCGCGAGCCGCACGACGAGCTGCGCCGTGCGAGCACGCCGGGTGCGCAGTTGCAGCGCCCCCACGTGGATCAACCGGCCGACGACGCGCTGTACCTGCTCGAGCGGGAGTTCGAGCGTGCTGGCGAGGCGCGCGACGCTGCGCACGCCGTTGACCGCCGCCAGGACGCGACGCTCGTCGTCGCGCAGCGGCAGCGACCGTGGGGCGTCGTCGCTGCTGTATGGCACCGCCTCACGCGAGACCTCTGGGACGCGCTCCGGTTCGTCCTTGCGATGCTCGTCGAGGCGTCTGAGCGCCTCCAGGACCAGGTTCTCGCTGCTGGTGCTCACCGTGCGCCGTGGCGCGGGCAACCCGACGGTGAACTCGAAGCTACCGCGCTCGTCCTCGAACAGGGCGAACACCGCGGACTCACCCTCGAAGCTTTCGAACTCGGCATGCGTCACCCGGCCACGCTCGAAGTACACCCGGGCCGGGCCCTCGGGGTGCTGCACCGCCAACCGCCCCGTGCGCGACGAGGCGGCCAACAGTTGGAACAGGTCGACCAACGAGAACAAGCCCAGCGTGCCGGTCACGCCCGCCATGCTACCCCGGCGCCGCCACCCCTCGGCGACGCCGGCTCACGGTCCGGGGTTCACGGTCCCGGGTGCGGGACGCGCGCGGTCACGATCGCCTCGGAGTGCGCATCTGGCGCACTGGCGAGCACACCCGGCCAGCGTGGATCGTCCACGCACGGCGGCAGCGCCCCAGCGCCGACCAGGTTGGCGACGATGCTCGAGCGACCCCGTGGCCGCAGGCCGAGGACGTCGCCCACGAGCATGGCGTTCACGCCGTAGCGCAGCGACGCTCGAGCCTGGATCCGTGCCCGCAGGCCATCGTCGAACCACGCCTCGCCCTCGCTGCGATCGGGGCCCGGTGGCCACGGACGCTCCCAGTCGGCGTCGTTGGCCGACGGCTGCACCACCACCTGGGCGCCGCGCCCGTCCAACGTCGACAGCACGCGCTCGTGGAAACCGTCGAGGCACACGGCCACGCCCACGCGCCCGACGGCCGTCGCGACCACCTGCAGGTCGTCGAGCCTGCCGCAGCGCAGGCCGGCGCGCTGCTCGGCGCCCGGCATCAGGTGGATCTTGGCGGTGCGAGCGAGCAGTCGACCGCTCGGCGCGAAGGTGAGTGTGGCGTTGTTGACGGACGGATCGCGCACGAACCAGCCACGGCTCGGCTCTTCGTCGACGTCGGGCACGAACGCGCTGCCCGCCACCACCACCGCGCCGGAGGCGCGGGCGGCGGCGGCGAACGCGTCGTGCCACATGCGGAACGCAGCGACGGCGTAGGTGCCGTACAGCGCCGACGCCCCCAGGCGCCGGGTGCGCCAGGCGGTCAGAAGCCAGCGTCCGGCGTCGCGCCGGGCGAGCCGGCTCAGCGCGCTGACGACGTCGGGTGCGCGCACGGCCTCGTCGTCACCTGCGGCCGTCAGGAGCAGCGGCAGCCCGATCAGCTCCGGGAACACCACCAGCCGAGGGCGCTCGCCCGCCTCGGCCACCGCAGCGCGCGCCAGCGCCACCATGCGCTCACGGAAGACGCCGGCCGACGCGTACAGCGCCGGCGACCACTCGACCTGGACCGCTGCCAGATGCACGTCCACGAACGAAGTGTACGCGGCACGCCGGCACCGGACACGTCGGCACCGGGCACGTCGGAGCAGTTGGTAGACTCCCCGAGTGACTCCGCGGTTGGCGCGGTACGTGCTCCGCGAGGCCGCCGGCCTGTACGCGCTCGGCGCGCTGAGCCTGTGCCTCCTCCTCTCGATCGACCTCCTCAGCGTCCTCGCTCGCTTCCTGGTGGAGCAGGGAGCGACGTGGGGTGCCGTCGGCCGCCTGTTGCTGTTCAAGCTCCCCTGGTTCTTGCACTTGACGCTGCCCGTCGCGGTGGTGTTCGCGATCCTCCTCGTGTCGGGGCGACTCGCCAAGGATGCCGAGCTGCGCGCCGCCTACGCCGGCGCGGTGCCGCCCGGCGCCCTGCTCGTGCCGCTGGTGGCGGGGGGCATGCTCGTGTCCGGCATCGCCATCGTCAACAACGGTTGGTTGGAGCCGCTCGGCGAGTCCGCGTACCAAGCCGAGATCCAAGGGTTCCTGTACGTCCGCCCACCCGCTGCGACGCAGACCGACGCGGCGTTCGTCGTTCCCGGCGAGGGGGTGTACGCGGCTGCCCGCGTGCGCTCCGAGCGCGACGCCAGCGGTCGAGCGGAGCTCCTCGGCGTCTTGGTGGTGCTCGACGACGGCACCGTGCTGAGCGCCCCACGGGGCACGTGGGACGCCAGCGACCGCAGTTGGTCGCTGCAAGAGGTCGAGCGCCGAGCTCCGGGTGAAGAGCGGACCGTGCTCGCGGACGTGCGCCTGCCGTTCGAACTCGAGTCCACGCCCGAGGAGACGCTGGCACGCCCCCAACAGCAGACGCTGACCGAGCTGCAGCGCCGCGTGGCCAGCGCGCGCGCGGCGGGCGCCGACGCCTCCGCGCCCCGCTTCGAGTTGCATCGCCGCATCGCCGACGCGTCGAGCGCGACCGTGTTCGCCCTCGTCGCCGGCGCGCTCGGTTTGCGCGTGCGCGGGCGCGGCGGTGCCTTCGGCTGGACCATCACGCTGCTCGTGCTGTTCTGGGCGACGTGGACGTTCACGGGGGGGCTGTTCGAGAGCGGCGTGCTCGGCCCGGCGGTCGCTGCCTGGGCCACACCGGCAGCCGTAGCGATCGTCGGCGCAGTGCTCGCGTGGCGGGTGGCGTACCGGTGAGCCGCTTCGGCCTGGCGCTGGCGCGCGAGATCGGTCCGCTCTACCTCGCCGGCGTGGCGGTGCTGCTCGTCTTGCTCCTGGCGTCGTTCTTGCTCGGTGTGCTGGCCGACGTCCTGGCGCGCGGTGTGCCCCCTTCGCTGGTCGCCGGCTACCTGCTCGCCAAGCTGCCGTCCGCGGCCTCGGCGGGACTGCCGCTGGCGCTCTTGTTCGCAGCGCTCTTGGCGTTGACGCGCGCGAGCCAGGACGGTGAACTCAAGGCCGCTCTGCTGCTCGGCCTCACACCCGGCCGCTACCTACGCCCGCTGCTCGGCATCGGCTTGAGCGTGGCACTCCTGACGGCTGCGAACAACGAGCTGTTGGTGCCGTGGGCGGAGCGGCGCGCCCAGGAGGTGCAACGCGAGATCCTGCTGCGTTCGCCAGAGACGGTCGTTCAGACCGGGAGCTTCTTCCAGGACGCGCTCGGTCGGAGCATCTTCATCGAGGGCGTCGCCGCCGACGGGGCGCTCGTGGGCATCACCGTCATCACACCGGGGGGCATCCAGGGCCCGCGTCAGCTCATCCGTGCGGCGCGTGGCCGCCCCGACGCCGCGGCTGGGGTGTGGCTCCTCGAGGACCTGAGCTACCAGACGTTCCGGCGCAGCCGCGTCGTGCTCGAGGCGAGCGCCGAGCGCGCAACGCTGCCGGTGCGAGGCTTGACCGCCGCCACGCCCGCCGCCGCCGACCTGGTCACGCTGCCGCTCTCCGAGCTCCTCGCACGCGCCACGCAGGCGCCGGGCGACGCGCCGGCCGAGTGGACGGCGCTCCACCGCAAGGCGGCCGAACCGCTGGCGGCGGTGGCGTTCGCCGCCTTCGCGTTGGCCGTCGCGCTGGCCAGCTTCCGGCGAGCCGCCTCGCTGGGCCTGGTGTCGGTGATGGCCCTGACCTTCGTGTACTACGCGACGTGGAGCGTGGCGAAGCTCCTGGGCGCCCAGGGCACCATCCCG
>REEJ01000296.1 GCA_007695125.1 Trueperaceae bacterium
TGGTCGGCGACTACGGATCGGGCACGATCTTCTTCTCGAACTGCAACCTGCGCTGTGTCTTCTGCCAGAACTGGCCCATCGCCCACGAGGGCCGGGGCCAGCGGCTCGACGTCGAAGACCTCGCCGACGTCATGCTGCGGATGCAGCAGATCGGCTGCCACAACGTCAACCTGGTGACCCCGACGCACGTGATGCCGCAGATCCTGCAGGCCACGCGGCTGGCCGCCCAGCACGGGCTGCGCATCCCGCTGTGCTACAACACCGGCGGCTACGACGCCCTCGAGGCCATCGAACTGCTCGACGGCGTGGTCGACATCTACCTCCCGGATCTGAAGTTCATGGACGCGGACGAGGCCGAGCGTTACATGGGGGCGCCGGACTACCCGGAGACGGCCATGGCCGCGATCGAGGAGATGCATCGCCAGGTCGGTGAACTGGTCACCGACGCGCGCGACATCGCCCTTCGGGGGCTGATGGTCCGCCACCTGGTGATGCCGAACCACGTCGCCAACACGCGCGCCTTCGTCCACTGGGTGGCCGAGACCCTGACCCCTTCGACCTACGTCAACATCATGTCGCAGTACCGCGTCGAGCACCGGGCCTTCGAGCACCCCGACATCGCGCGCGCGATCACCACCCAGGAGTACCTCGAGGCGATGGATTGGGCTGATGAGGCGGGCCTCACCAACCACGACGCGCGCTCGCTGATGCAGCGCGAGCTGTTCCGCCGGCGCGGCTGAGCCGCAGCGACAGCCGAGCCGCCGTCAGCGCACGCCCAGGGCAGCGGACGCCGCGTCCTCCCCTCGGTCAGTTCCAGCTTCCGACGATCGCCGTGCCGCACTCGGCGCAGCGACCCTCGTCGAGAGCGACCTCCTCGACGATGAAGCCCAAGCGTGCGATCGCGCTGGCGCCGCAGCCGGGGCAGAAGGTGTTCTCGCCCTCGTGGCCCGTCACCCGGGCCACGTACACGTAGTGCAGGCCCTCCTCGAAGGCGATGGCGCGCGCGCGATCGATGGTCGAGACGGGTGTGGGCGGCAGGTTGGCCAGCTGGTAGAGCGGGTAGAAGCGCGCCAGGTGGAGCGGCACGTCGGGGCCGAGTTCGCGCGCGATCCAGCGGCACATGGCCCGCACCTGCTCCGGGTCGTCGTTGAGCGTCGGGATCAGCAGGTTGGTCAGCTCGAGGTGGACGCCGGAGCGGTGGAGCGAGCGGATCGAACGCAGCACCGGCGCCAGCTCCGCGGCGCACATGTCGCGGTAGAAGCCCTCGTCGAAGCCCTTCAGGTCGACGTTGGCACCGTCGAGGAGGGGCGTGAGCGTCGCCAGCGGCTCCTCCTCCACGTAACCGCTGGTGTGCACCAGCACCCGCAGGCCCGCCGCGCGCGCCAGCGCGGCGGCGTCGACCATGTACTCGAAGAAGGCCACCGGCTCGCCGAAGCCGAAGTTGAGCGACGTCGCTCCCACCGCGAGGGCGTGCTCCACCAGCGCTTGGGGCGGCAGGTCGTAGGCCATCACCTCTTCGGGCGCGACCAGCGCCATGTCCCACACCTCGCAGAAGCGGCACGCGATCGGACAGCCGGCGGTCGACACCGACAGCGCACGCGTCCCCGGCAGCAGGTGGAAGAAGGGTGTGCGTTCGACCGGGTCGAGTTGCACCAGGCTGGGGTTGCCGTAGGCGAGGGTGTGGCCGCTGCCCCCTCGGTGCTCGCGGACGCGGCAGCCTCCCCGCTCGCCCTCTGCGAGTTCGCAGCGCCGCGGGCAGAGCGTGCATCGCAGCCTGCCGTCGCCCGTAGGCTCGAACCACGGCGACGGCGCGCGTCCGATCAGGCCAGGCTGCGCCGACTGGGCACGCGCCGGCGAGGTCCCGGGACCCAGCGCGCCGAGGCACAACGCGCAGGCGCCCAGCGCCGCGGCGCGGAGCACATCGCGGCGCGACACGCCGGTGGGCGAAGCGCTGTTGCGCTCGCCGGACACAGTGTTACGTCGCTGGTGCATCGATCCTCGCAGGGCGGAGTCCGCCCACACCCAGAACCGTGAACGCCGTCGCGTTCGCAAAGGCCGCGAGCATGCAGCACGCAACGATGCCCAGGACGGGGGCGATCACCGCACTAGCCAGCGCAGCGCCGCCGCAGGCTCCCATCAATTCTACTGCGTAGACGATCGCAGCCGAGCGTTCGGGCCTGCGGTCGAGCGCCAGGTAGCAGCTGGTGGCGAGCGGGAAGTCCGCTCCGTTCAGGACGCCCGACACGAAGGTGAAGAGCGCGAACGCCACGAACACGGCCGTCGGCGACGCCAGACCGCCCGCCCAGGGGAGCGCCACGGCGACGCCGAGCGCCATGAGCGCGACGGCCAGTTGGACGACGGCCAGGACGCGACGGTCGGCCTGATCGGGCACGAGCAGCCGCGTGATCGTCGCGCCCAGCGCCAGCCCGGCCATGAAGATCGCCACGATCAGGCCGACCATCTCGTACACGAAGCCGTAGATGCTCTGGAAGGCGAACAGCAGGGCGACCTGCATCGTCATGGTGGAGAGGCCCGTGGTGAAGACCGCGACCAGGACCGCGTAGCGCGGCGCGGCGCGCACGCGCGTGCGAGGCAGCGCGCGGAGCGCCACGGCGGCAGCGAGCAGCAGCGCCGCGGGCGGGAGCGCCCACCAGGGCTCGACGCGCGCGATCCAGCGCAGCGCCGGGGCGGCGTCCGCCCGGCTCAGGGCGTCCCAGAACACCAGCGTGTGGTAGTACCCGATCGGGCGGGCGTCGGTGTTGACGAAGAAGCGCTCGGAGACGCTCGCCAGCTCGCCTTCCTGCGCGCGCTGCCGAGCCAGGTCGCCGGGCACGAGCGGGCTGGCCGGGGGCGGCTGCAGGTGCGCGTCTGCGCTCCGGCCGTGATGGCGCAGCACCCAGTTGATGCGCTCCAGCGGCCCCGGCTCGAGGAGCAGCGCCAGGTGACCGGCGTCGAAGCCGGGGCTGCTGACGTCGCGCTCCAGGTAGCGCCGCATCAGCACCGCGGCGTCGTGGCTGAGCTGGTCCGGATCGTGCGCCGCGAGCAAGGCCAGCGTGCGTTCGCCGATCGCCAGCACCTCGGTGAACACCCGCCGCAGCGTGTGGTAGAGCGTCGCGTTGCGGTTCGCGATGCCGGCGCCTCGGAGATCGGGCGTCGACACGGCGCTCAGGGCGAGCACCCCGCCCGGGAGCAGGCGCGCCGAGGCCTCGGCGAAGAACTCCTCGGTGTAGAACCTGTTGACCACGGCGGTGACGGGGTCCGGCACGTCGACCAGGATCAGGTCGTACGCGTCACCGCCGGCCTTCACGAACAGGCGGCCGTCGGTGTGGTGCACACGTACGCGCGGGTCGGCGAGGGCGGCGGCGGTGCCGGCGGGGAGGTAGGGGGCCGCGGCCGTGAGCAGTGCGGGATCGAGTTCCACGTAGTCGACCCGCTCGACGCCGTGGCGCAGGACCTCGCGGAGCGTGCCGCGCAGCCCGCCCCCGACGAGCAGCACGCGCCGAGGATCGCGATGCTGCGTCAGCACCAGGTGCGCCAGCGTCACGGCGTCTTGCTCCTCGAACGCCACCGCCCGATCGTCCACGCCGCCGGTCGAGAACACCAGGTGGCCGCTCTGGAAGAAGGCGATCTGGTCGTGGTGGCGGAGCACCGCGATGGTGCCGTAGCGCGAGCGGTGCGTCTCGAGCAACTCGTAGCGCGGCGCCTGCAGTCGCCACTGCAGGCGCTCCGACCAGGCGTCGAGGTGGCTCGCGAGCGGCACGCCGACCAGGGCGACGACGACGACGGCGAGCGCCGCGCCGCGCTGCCGCCGCGCCAGCGCCACGGCCAGCATGGCCGCCCCGATCGCCACGCTGGTCTGCACGGCGTCGAGGTGGTGCACGAGGAGCAGCGTGAAGGCCAAGCCTCCCGCGACGTTGCCGAGCGCCTCGCCCACGTAGGTCTTGGCCGCGCCGGAGGCGTCGATCGAGGCGTCGCGCTCGCGCCACGCCCGTGCCAGCAGCACGAACTGCGCGCCGAGCAGCATCGTGACGGGCGCCAGCAGCGCCAGGCTCCCGAGTGCCATGTCGGCGAGCGACGGCAACGCGCCGGGGGGCGCGTCGATGACGCCGGGGAGCGCACGGATCGCGACGACGGTGGCCGGCAGCGCCAACGCCACGAGCGTCGCATCGATCCGCAGGAGTCGGTACGGGTCGGGCCAGCGCTGCACGGCGACGGCGCCGAGCCGGCTGCCGACACCGACCCACAGCATCCACGCCGCCAAGATGACGCCCAGCGACAACTCGTTGCCGTGGAACACCATCAACAGTTCGCGCAGCAGCACCACTTGCCCGACCTGGCCGGTCACGCCCAACATGAGCACCATCGCCAGGTGGTCGGGGAAGCGCCAGCTCCGTGCGCGACGCATAACGTCCCTCACCTCCGACTGTAGTGGGGCCGCTGCGGGCGGTCAACGAACGAACGTCCGGGAGCAGCGCCGCCGGTGCCCAGAGCGCCGCGTGCAGGGCCCGGTCACCTCACCGAGGCGCCCTGGCTCCTGCACGCGTTGTCTCCCAGGCGCATCAAGCGTCGACCCGCCGTCTCGCCTCCAGCGTCAGACCGGGCGACTTGATCGTCAGGTGCTGGATCCCGTCGGCCGAGCGCGTGAAGTCGAGGCGCGTGCGCTCGAAGCGCAGGCCCACCATGTGCTCGTCGAAGGCGTAGGCCGTGAGTTCCTCGGGCGTGCTCGCGGTCTGCGTCGCGTAGAGCGTGCCCGCCTGCTCGCCGATGGTGATCGACAGGCCGTCGAGCGTCGTGTCGTACGTTCCAAGCAGCGCGCGCACTACGTCGGCGGGCAGCTCGATGGCCCGGCGTCGGAACGTCGCGTCGTCGACCTCCGGCTCGATCGGCACGGCCACGGCGGCGATGGAGCCCTGCTCGTCGGTCAGGAAGCGCACCACCATGCGGCTGTCGAAGCCGACGACGTCCCACTCGAACACGTCGAAGTGGAGGTGGCGCAGCGGCGTCCAGTCGAGGCTTCCGACGAGGCGGGCCTGAAGTTCGCCCCCCTCGAGTTGCACGGCGAAGTCGGGGTAGCCGTCGGCGGCGTAGGCGCCGTTGAAGGCGTCCAGCGGTCGCGTCGGCGCTGCGTCGGTGATGCGCTCGCGTGTTGCGGTTGTCTTGCCGCGCGCCATAGCGCGGAAGGCCTCGTCGAAGAGGCCGTGGAAGCGCGCGTTCCAGTCGCGCGACTCGAGGTCGAGGGCGCGGTCGAGCGCTTCGTAGAACAGCGCGTCGCGCAGGGGCATGCGGGCGCCGTTGGTCAGCACCACCACGCCGGTCCGTTCGCGCGGCACGAAGCCGACCATCAGGCTGTGCCCCTCGACGTTGCCGCCGTGCTGCACGACGGTGTGACCGCGATACGGCTCGACCGACCAGCCCATGCCGTAGGCGTAGAGCTCGTTACCCATGAGCGCCGTCTTGGGCCCGCCGGCCGGCACGACCATGACGGGGAGGTGCATCTGCGTGCACGTCTCGTGTGTGACCAGCCGCGTGTCGCCCCAGCGGCCGCCGTTGGCGTGCACGCCCAACCAGCGGATCTGGTCGTCGAGCGTCGAGAAGAGCGCGCCCGCAGCGCCGGGCGAGATCTCGGTGTGCGCACCGAACGGCATCGCGATGAGTCCACGGGCGACGCCGTCGTCGTCGCGATCGACGCGGTAACCGAGCGCGTTCTCCAGGTCGGGCATGGGTGGTTCGGGCACCAGGTTCGAGGCCGTCATGCCGAGCGGCTCGAAGATCCGCTCGCGCACGAAGTCCTCCCAGCGTTGACCGCTCACGCGCTCCACCACGTGCGCCATCACGTAGTACATGAGGTTGTTGTACTGGTAGCGCTCGCGGAAGCCGGCGCTGGGGCGGAGATGGCGCAGCCGCTTCACGAACTCGGCGCGCGGCAGGTCGAGGCGCCAGGCGGCGAGGTCGTGGCGCGGCAGGCCGGTGCGGTGGCTCAGCATGTCGCGCGGCGTCAGGTTCGCCGTCGCGACGGCGTCGTGCAGGATCAGCTCCGGGACCGCCTCGCGCACCGGTCGGTCCCAGCCGAGCGCCCCCTCGTCGACCAGGAGCGCGACGCTCATGGCGGTGAACGACTTGGTCACCGAGGCCATGGCGAAGCGCGTGTCCGGCGTCATGGGCAGCTGTCGCTCGACGTCGCGGAGGCCGTGGGCGGCGCGGTAGAGGACCTCGTCGCCGCGCACGACGGCGACGGCCACGCCGGGGCAGTGCCAGCCGGGTAGCGCGTCCTGGACGTAGCGGTCGAAGTCGTGCCAACGGGTCATCGTCGTCCTCCTCGTGCCGGCGCTTCCATCATCGCCCGCGGGGCGACGCGACGCGTTGCGTCGCGCTCGGGCGGCGTCACATCGGTGATCAAGTTGACACCATCTCGTACATCGAATACTCTTATGTTTAAGAGGAACTCCATGTGCCCATTCGACACCACATCGAACGACCAGAGCGCCCACCCGCTGCAGCGCTTCATGCACCTCTACATGCGCGTGATGGTCCGTGACTTGAACGCGCTCCTGCGAGAACTGCACCTCTCGATGCCGCAGATGGGGACGTTGCACCTGCTGAACGCGCAGGGTGGCCAGTCGGTGAGTGCGATCGCCGAGCACCTCAACCTCTCACTGGCGGCGACCAGCCACCTGGTCGAGCGGCTCGTCCAAAGAGGGCTCCTGACCCGTGCAGAGGACCCGGCCGATCGTCGACACAAGCGCGTCGCGCTCGCTCCAGATGGCGTCGCACTCGTCGCGCGCATCCATCGCCAGGCGGCAGCGGCGTTCGACGAAGTCCTCGAACCCCTGCCGAGCGAACTCCGCGGGCGGTTCGAGGCGACAGTGCTCGAGGTCCTGTCGGTGCTCGCACCAGGTGTGGCCGTGGCTCGCTGACACCCCCTTTTTTTCGCCACACACATCCAACCTTCGAACCATCTCACGCATTAGGAGACACCATGACCCGAAGCAGCAACGCACCAGCACCCAGCGAGCGCCCGCTCCACGTCACGATCCTCGGCGGCACCGGCAAGACCGGACGGCACGTCGTCGACCAGGCGCTGCAGGCCGGGCATCACGTCACCGTCCTGGCCCGCACCCCGAGCAAGCTCGACGTCACGCACGAACGCCTCCGAGTCGTCAAAGGCGACGTCCAGGACCCTGCTGCCGTCTCCGAAGCGATCGCAGGATCGAGCGCCGTCCTCAGCGTTCTCGGACCCACGCAGAACACGCCCGACTACCAGGTCAGCCGCGGCACGGTCCACGTCCTCGAGGCCATGAAGTCCCACGGCGTCAAGCGCCTGGTGATCTCGGCAGGGGCCGGTGTCGGTGGTGATGGCGACCAGCCCAAGCTCTTCAACCACGTCATCTCGTTCGTCCTCAAGCTCGCGGCGCGACACGTCCTCGAAGACATGACACGCACCGTCGCCGCGGTGCGCTCCAGCAGCCTCGACTGGACGGTCGTCCGCGTCCCCATGCTCACCGACGGCCCAGCGACCGGGACCGTCCGCGTCGGACGCGTCGGTGTGAACACCGGGGCGCGCATCACCCGCGCCGACATGGCGCGCTTCATGCTCGAGCAGCTCCACGACGCCAGCCATGTGCGCGCCAGCCCCGTCATCAGCAACTGAACGCTCGACGCCGACCGCGAAGGAAGCGACACCCATGACGACAGCAACCACCCCCATCACGATCGACGTCTACGCCGACGTCGTGTGCCCCTGGTGCTACATCGGCGTGCGGCGCCTCGAGCAGGCGCTGGCCACCCACACGGGCAGCGCCGTGGAAAGACGCTGGCGACCCTTCCAACTCCGCCCCGAGATGCCCTCCAAAGGCGAAGCCTGGCAGGCGCTCGTGGCCGAGAAGTTCGGCGGCGAGGACCGGGCCGCCGCAGCGTTCGAGCACGTCACCGACCTGGGCCACCACGACGGCATCGACTTCCGCTTCGACCTCGTGACGAGGGCCCCCAACACCGCCGACGCCCACCGGCTCGTCCTCTTCGCTCGCGCCCAGGGACGCGAGTGGACCGTCGCCGAGGCGCTGCTCAGGGCGTACTTCAGCGAGGGTCGAGACCTCAACGACCGCGACGACCTCCTCGACGTCGTCTCCACGGCGGGGCTCGATGCGACGGCCGTCGGCGAGTGGCTCGACGGTGACGGCCTCGTCGACGAGGTCGTGGAGAGCCAGCGGATCGCGCAAGGCCTGGGTGTGAC
>REEJ01000299.1 GCA_007695125.1 Trueperaceae bacterium
GGAGCGAGCGGCAGGACGTCGGGCGACGGTTGGTCGTCAGGCGAGGGTACCAAGGCCGGCCGCGCGCGGGCTCGGATGCGTGGCCTGCGTGTCGCGATGGTGAGCCGTCGACCCACGCTTCCAGCATCAGGCCCGGGACGCGTTCGAACTCGCGGGTCACTCGTAGCGCAGCGCCTCGATCGGGCTCAGCGCTGCGGCGCGGCGGGCCGGCCAGACGCCGAAGATCACCCCGGTCGCGACCGACACGCCGAGCGCCATCGCGATCACCCACGGGCTCAGCACGAAGACCTCCAGGAACGGCACGGCGGCGACCACGCCCCACAGCGTCGCGATCGACAGCAGCACCCCGAGCGAGCCGCCGATGACGGTGAGCACCACCGCCTCGATCAGGAACTGCTGCAAGATGGTGCGCGGCGTGGCGCCCAGCGCCTTGCGCAAGCCGATCTCGCGGGTGCGCTCGGTGACGCTCACCAGCATGATGTTCAGGATGCCGATACCGCCGACCAACAGGCTGATGCCGCCGATGCCGCCGAGGAGCGCCTGGAGGATGACGGTGACGGTGTTGAAGAGGCCCAGCGCGCCCTCGATCGACTGCACCTGATAGCTGCCCGGTGGCCGCCGGCGATCGAGGATCGCGCGCACCTGCTGTTCGATGGCGTTCGCGTCGCGGTCCAGAGCGATGGTGATCGGCAGGAAGTCGTAGCTACCGCGGCGCAGGCCGGGTACGTCGCGGAACAGGCTCTCGAGCGGCACGTCGCCAGAGACGTCGTTCGCGAAGGCGCCAAGGGCGCCGGAAATGCGCTTCTTGGTCCCGATCACCGTGTAGAAGCTGCGGTTGCCGCCGGCCGTTTCGAGCACCACCTCGCGCCCCACCGGATCGGCGACCGAGCCGAACAGCGCCTCGACGGCGTCTGCCGACAACACGATGACCGGCGCGCCCCGCGCCGCGTCGCGCTCGTCGAAGAAGCGGCCGCGCTCGAGCTCGATCGTGCGGTCGATCAGTGGCGCGTTCGCGGTGGTGCCGTTGACGCTCAGGCGCACGCGCTCATCGCCCGCCACCACCCAGACGTTGGTCGAGCGCGAGCGCAAGATCTCGATGGGGAGCCGGCTCAGGGCCTCGATGTCGTCGTCGGTGAAGCGCTCCGAGGTGGGGTCGTCGAACACGCGCGTGACGAACAGCGACTGTGCGCCGAAGGCCTGCAGCTCGCCGGTGATGCCGGCCGTGGCGATCTGGCCGAGGCTGACCGTCGTCGTGACCGCGAACACGCCGATGACGACGCCCGAGAGCGTCAGCAGCGAACGGAGCCGGTTGCCGAACAGCGCCTCGAGCGCGGTCTTGAGGTTCTCGATCAGCATGTCAGGCCCCCGTCGCAGGCAGCGCGCGCTCGTCAGCTTGATGCCGCGTCGGCCGGCGCCGCGACGTGACGACGTCCGAGGACTCGACGACGCCGTCGCGGATGCGGATGATGCGCTCGCAGTGATCGGCGACGTCCTGCTCGTGCGTCACGACCAGGATGGTGCGGCCCTCGGCGTGGAGGTCGTCGAACAGGGCCAGGATCTCGTCTCCCGTGCGCGAATCGAGGTTTCCCGTGGGCTCGTCGGCCAGGAGGATGTCGGGATCGGTGGTGAGCGCGCGTGCGATCGCCACGCGCTGCTTCTGGCCGCCGGAGAGCTCGTTGGGCCGGTGGTGCGTGCGATCGCTCAGCCCGACGCGTTCGAGCGCCGCGAGCGCCAGCGCGCGCCGCTCCCGCAGCGGCATGCCGCGGTACAGAAGCGGCAGCGCCACGTTGTCGAGCGCCGTCGCGCGCCCGAGCAGGTTGTACGCCTGGAAGATGAAGCCGATGCGGCGGTTGCGGATGGTCGAGAGCACCTCTTCGTCGAGGTCGGCCACCTCCTCGTCGGCGAGGCGGTACGAGCCCGACGTCGGCACGTCCAGGCAGCCCAAGATCTGCAGCAGCGTGCTCTTGCCGGAGCCCGATGGGCCCATGATCGCGGCGTACTCGCCGCGCTGCACGTCGAGGTCGAGGCCTCGCAGGGCGTGTACCTCCAGCCCACCACCGAGCGTGTAGACCTTGCGCAGATCGCGCGCTCTGATCACCGGCGTGGCGACGGCGTCCACCTCACGGGGCTCCCAGCGGCACGCGCGGGAAGGAGACGGTGGCGCCGTCCTCGAGCGCGTCGAGGTTCACGACCGCGATCAGGTCACCGGGCGCCAGGTCGGCGTCGACCGCTGCGACGGTCGGGTTGCGCTCGAGCACCGTGACGCTCACGCGCCGGGCGACACCCGTGTCGCCATCGCCCCGCTCGACGCGGTAGACGAAGGCCTGCCCGTCGACTTCGGTGATGGCCTCGAGCGGGACCCGCAGCGCGTCTTCGATGCGCCGCACCTGCACACGCACCGTCACGGTCGAACCGGGCCGGGCGAAGGCCTGACCCAGCGCCTGGGCGCTCTCGAACGCGAGCTCGGCGGTCACTTGGCCGGCGCCGCCGTCGCGCACCGTCACGGGGCTGATGCGCGAGACCGACGCCTCGAGGCGCCGGCTGGTGTCGGCGTCGGGCACGACGACGGCGCTCTGGCCGATCACGAGCTCCGACGCCCGGTTCTCGTCGAAGCGCGCGCTCACGCGCAGCAGCGACGTGTCCGCCACGGTGACCACCGGCTGCGTGCCCACGAGGTCGCCGCTCTGCACCGTCACCGCGGTGACCACGCCGGCGAACGGCGCGGCGATCGTCGTGTCGGCGAGGCGCGCCTCGAGGTTCGCCAGGTTCGCCTCGAGCTGCGCGACTTGGGCCGCCGCGCTGGCGCGCTGGGCCGACGCCAGCTGATCGAGGTTGGCGAGCCGCGTGCGCGCCGTCTGCAGCGCCAGGTCGGCCTGAGCGAGGCCGCGTTGCGCGACGTCGAGCGCTGCCTCGGCGGCGCGGACCTCGTCGCGGGCGGCGGCGCCAGCGGCGAACAGCCGCGAGGCGACGTCGAAGTCGCGCTCGGCGTCGTCGACCGTGCGCGCGGCGCGCACGCGCTGGTTCTCTGCGTCGGCGACCGATGACTGCGTGTCGAGCCGGTCGACGGCCTGCTGCGCGCTCAGGCGGTCACGATCGGCGCGCGCGGACGAGAGCGAGGTGCGCACCGCGTTGGCGTCACGCTCGATGCCCGACGTGTCGAGGCGCGCGAGCTCCTGACCGGCGCCGACGGTGTCACCGACGGCGACGGCGACGGTCGCGACCGTGCCGCCGGCCGCGAACGCCAGCGAGCGCTCCCGCACCGCCTCGATCGCCCCGGTCCCGGTCACCTCACGGACGAAGGCCCCTTGCTGGATCCCCTCGACCAGCGTCGTGGTGGGCGCCGCCCCGCGGGTGGCTCGCCAGCCGATGGCGCTCCCGACGATCGCGAGCACGAGCAGCGCCACGATCCACGCACCGCGGCGCCCCCGGCGGCGGGCCGGGGCGCTCATCGCGCGCCGAGCAGCGTGAGCTGCAGCTGTCGGATGGCGGCGTCGAGACCGTGGCGAGCGGCCGAGAGCGCGTTCGCTTGTGCCAGGCGCTGCTGCTCGGTGCGAGCGAGCGCGAGCGCCGACACGCTGCCCGCGTCGAAACGGAGCCGCTGGATCGTGAGCTCCTCCTCGGCCGACGCCGCAGCCGCCTCGGCCGCGCGCACCCGCGCCTCGGCGGACAGCGCCGCGTTGTGCGCCTGTCGCACGATGAGCGTCAGGTTGCGCGCCTGCTCGTCGCGCTGCAGGCGGGCGGCCTCGAGCCGATCGCGAGCGGCGGCGATGTCGGAGGGAGCGCTGGAGAGCGGGTTGTCGATGGCCGCGAGCTGCGCCTCGGCGAGCTCGACCTGCTGCCTGACCGCCTGCATCTGGGTGTTGCCGGCCAGGTCGTCGAGGTAGGACTCGAGCGGGAGCAACGACTGCGGCTCGGGTGCCGCTGCGAGGGTGAGTTCGCTGCCCACCGCATCGATGAGGCTCGCCAGCCGGTCGTAGGCCAGCGCCCGCGCGGTCGTCGCATCGGCCACGTCGCGCTCGGCGGCCCGGAGGTCGTCGTCGGCGCGCTCGACGTCGAGGCGGGTCGCGGCGCCGGCGTCGAACTGGATGCCGATGGCCTCTCGAGCCGTCGTCGCGATCGCGAGCGCAGCCTCGGCGAGCGCGAGTTGGCCGTCGGCCTCGAGCGCAGCGGTGTAGGCGCTGGCAGCCCCGTCGCGCGCCAGCGCCGCCGCGTTGCGCTGGGCCGAACGGGCGCGGTCGGCGGCGTGGGTCGCCTGCAGGCGCGCGACGCGCAGCGTGGTGGGATCGGCCTCGAGCCGCGTGAGGTCGCGCTCGGCCGTGGTGAGGTCGAGTCGGGCGCTCAAGACGCCCGCCGCCACCTCAGCCGCCAGGTCGGTCGCCCGCTCCAGGTCGAGCGTCAGCTGGGCGTGCGCGACGGCGAACGCGAGGATCAGGATCAGGACGATCGGACGTCGGTGCATGTCACTCCTGGTGGACCGGCTGGCGGTCGGGGTCGGTAGCGAGGGCGTCGAGCAGGCGCAGGGCGGCGAGGCGCGCCGCGTCGCTGGCGCGATCGGCGTCGAGGTCGGCGCGTTCCGCGTCGAGGCGGGCGCGCGCGATGGCCAGCTCCGAGAGCGCGCCGCTCGCGAAACGCGCCTCGGCGACGGCGAGGTCGGCCCGGACGAGGTCGGCAGCGGCGCGGGCGAGATCGGCGTCGGCCAGCGTCGACGCCAGCTCGAAGTCGCGGCGGTCGACGTCGAGCTCGGCGCGTGCCCGAGTCAGCTCGAGCTGCAACTCGGCCCGCTCGCGAGCGAGGCGCGCGGCGGCCAAGGCGCTGCCGACCGTGGGATCGAGTGGCACGCGCAGGGTGATGCCCACGGTGAGCGAGCGGCTCCCGCCGCCGTCGCCGACGCCGGTGACGCCCGAGTCCGGGTCGTAGCTGATCGAGAGGTTCGGTTGCAGCGTGCGGGTGTCGAACGCGGCCGCCACCTGCACGGAGCGGTCGGCATCGCCGCTCGCGTGCGCGACGCTGAAGCCGAGGCTCGGGAGCTGATCGCGCAGCGTCGCGTCGGCGGTGCGCTCGGTGTCGGCGACGCTGAGCAACGCCGCCAGGACGTCGCCGCGGTCGCGCCACGCGGGCTCGGTCGCTTCGCTCACCAGTGCGGCGGGATCGGGGAGCGGCCCGGCCGGAGGGGGCGTCGATCCGCCGAGTGCGAGCTCGAGGGCGCGCTGCGCCGCTGCGGCCTCGAAGTCGGCCGCGTTGACGGCGTTGCGGGCGCGCGCCTCGGCGCTCGCGAGACGCGCGACCTCGCCGGGCGTGGCGGCCCCGGCCGCTGCGCGCAGCTCGGCCGCCTGCCGTTCGAGGGTGGCGAGGTCGGCCTCTGCGGTCGCGAGCTCGACCGAGACCCGCGCCCGAAGCGCGTTCTGGAAAGCGCTCGTGACGTCGATCAGCGCAGCGCGTCGGGCGGACGCGAGTTCGGCCCGGGCCCGGGTGACGTCGCCGCGGGCACGTGCGATGGCGTCGCCCGCAGGGCCGAGCCCGAGGGCTGGGAAGGTGAGCGTGAGCGCGATGGGATCGAAGCCCTGGGCGCTCAAGTCGATCGGCTCGCCGACGCCGGGGTCGCGCTCGCCGCTGGTCCAGCGGTAGCCGGCCGTGACCTCGCCGCGCACCGGCGCAGCCGTGATCGCGAGCTGGCGTTCGGCGAGCTCGAGTGCGCGCACGGCGAGGCGCACGGTCGGTCCGTCGTCGGCCAAGCGCACGGCCTGCTCGTAGGTGAGCGTCGGCGCGGGTTGCGCCGAGGCGACGCCGGGCCACGCGAGCGCGAGCGAGGCCACGAGCCCCAGCGCTCTCCACACCGGAGGTCGCCTCGCGCTGGCGCCGTGGGGAGGTGGCGAACGGTGCGCTCGGGCGATGGTCACGGCGACGGCCTCCAAGGGAACGATCGCCCTGCATCGTACCGGAGTCCGCTCGCCGGCCGGGTTTCGTTGAGGACGGTCGCTGAGGTGGCCGCCTGCGGCACGACCGGGGTCTACGCCTCTACCACCCACAACCGGAACAGATCCGCGGTGACAGCCTGCTCGGGCGTGTGGTGCACGGGCAAGCGGCGTAGGCGTCCGAGTTGCTGCTCGGGGTGGTGGAGATGGCGCCAGGCCCAGGACTCGAGGCGTTCCGCCTGGACCTCGTAGACGGTGAGGACGCTGCCATTGGCGTGGGGCGCGACCCAGTAGGCGTCGGCCGTGCGGACGATGCGGAGCGTGACGCGTGGGTGATGTGGGTGGCGGCCTGGGACGTCGGTGGCGTCGCCGCGCTCGATGCGTCCGAGGACGCAGGCGGGGATCGTGCGTTGCGCACTGCGGTGGGCGGCGTGGCGTGTGCGTTCGAGCGTGGCGTGGTGCATCCCGTACCTCCTGGAGTCTCAGGGTAGGCTCGGGCTGCGTCAACGAACGACGGAGCACGGAGGCCGGCTCGAGCCGCGATCGTTCGCGCCGGCGGGGTGTTCGAGGAGGTGCGGGTATGGCGGCCGACAGGACACGCTCACGGGTCGAGCGCTTGCGTCAGCTCGAGGAGCTGCTGGGGCTGCGGCCGTACGGCGTGGTGGAGCTGGCGCGCACGCTGGGCGTCGGGAGGCGCTCGATCGAGCGTGACCTCGTCTACCTGACCGAGGAGTACGGCGAGCGGCTGGTACGCGACGAGGCGCATCGCTACCGGCTGCGCTCACGCGCGGCGCTCCTGAACGACGTCGAGGCGCTGGCGCTGTACATGGCGGCGCGCATGCTCACGCACACCGGCATCGGCGAGCGCCACTACCGCAGCACCATGACGAAGCTCGCGCAGCAGGTGCCGGAGCCGGCGCAATCGGCGCTGCTGCGGCGGGTGGACGCGCTGCGCTCCAAGGACCGAGACCGCGTGCTGGACGTGGTGGCGCAGGCCTGGTTCGGGCGACGGGTGCTGCGCTGCGCCTACGAGTCGGCCGCGGGGCGGCGCTCGAAGCGCGACCTGGAGGTGTACTTCGTCGAGGTGGGGCGGCGCAACCACGAGCCGTACGCGCTGGCGGTGGATCGCGCGGCGCCGGGGCGGGTGTTGGTGTTCAAGTTCGCGCGCATGCGTGAGGTGCGGTTGCTCGACGAGACCTACGAGATCCCGGAGGGCTTCGACCCCGACGAGGTGATCGGCGACGCCTTCGGCGTGATCGTGGGCGAGAGCGTGCGGGTGACGCTGCGGCTGGTGCCGGGCGTGGCGATGGCGTTCCGGGAGGTGGCGGGAGACTCGCTCGTCTCGCTCGAGGACCATGAGGACGGCGGTGCGCTCGCCGTGGTGCGGGCGACGCTCGACGGCCGTGGGCGGGCGCTCGAGCTGGTGCCGTGGTTGATGGGCTGGGGCGATGCGGTGGAGGTGCTGGAACCGGCGTCGGTGCGCGAGGACGTGGCGGCGGCGCTCAGCCGGGCGGCGGCGCGGTACGAGCAGCGCTGACGGTCGCGGGGCAGCCGTCCACCGTCCAACCTGGACCCGCCCAGCTACACTGGCATGAACGCGTGTCCATCACGGCTTCGAGGGCTGCCACAGCGCGGAGGTGTCGATGTGGTCTCGCTCGCGGTGATCGTCGCGTACGCCGTCGGCGCGGAGCTCGTCGAGAACGTGCGTACGCGTTTCACGGTGGATGGGGTCGGGCCTCATCGGCTGTCCGCAGCCGCTGAGATCGCTTCCGGACTCGCGCTCGCTACGGTGTGGTTCCTGGCGCTGTAACGCGCCAACGAGGAGACCCCGATGCCCGAACCCGTCGCAGACGCCGGCCGCCTGATCGTCCTGAACAAGGACGAGCACACCGTCATGTTCGTCAGCTGCGCCTCGGGCGAGGTGCTCGCCACGATCGAGGTGGCGAGCGACCCGCACGAGGTGGCGGTGACGCCCGACGGCGTGACCTCGTACGTGGTGAGTTCGGTCGGGGAGCGCGTGGCGGTGATCGACAACGGCGGCATGGCGGTGCGCGAGACGTTCACCCACCCCGAGTTCGCCTTCCCGCACCACGTGGACTTCGACGTCGACGGCAACCTGTGGTTGGCCTCGACGCTGGCGAACAAGGTCTTCGTGTTCTCGCGGCCCGACCACGAGCCGCTGTCGGTGATCCCCACCGGCCAGCACTCGAGCCACATGCTCGCCTTCACCCCCGACCGGAGCCACGTGTACGTGCCGAACATCCGCTCGAACTCGCTGACGCTGATCGACGCCGCCGAGCGGC
>REEJ01000162.1 GCA_007695125.1 Trueperaceae bacterium
CGTTCGCGCTCTCCGAGCCCGACAACGGATCCGACGCGGCGGCGCTGCGCACCCGTGCCCGCATCGAGGGCGACGAGATCGTGCTCGACGGCAGCAAGATGTGGATCTCCAACGGCGCCGAGGCCGAGTGGGTCGTGGTGTTCGCGACGGCCGACCCGAGCGCGGGGCATCGCGGCGTCGTCGCGGTGGTGGTGGAGCGCGGCACGCACGGTCTGCAGGCGCAGCCGATCCACGGCAAGCTCGGCCAACGCTGCGCGCCGACGTCGGAACTCGTGTTCGACGGCGTGCGCGTACCGCGCGACAACGTGCTCGGTGAGGTCGGAGACGGCTTTTCGCTGGCCATGCGAACGCTCGACCGGACGCGCATCCCGGTCGCGGCCGGCTCGGTCGGCGTCGCACGGCGGGCGCTGGACGAGGCAGTGCGGTACGCCAAGGAGCGCCATGCGTTCGGCTCGCCTATCAACCGGCTTCAGGCCATCCAGTTCAAGCTCGCCGACATGGCGATCACCGTCGAGACGTCGCGCTGGGCCACCTGGCGCGCCGCCTGGCTAGTCGATCAGGGACGACCCGATGCCGCCGCATCGGCCATCGCCAAGTGCTACGCCAGCGACGCCGCGTTCGCCGCCGCGAACGAAGCGCTGCACGTGCACGGCGGCTACGGCTACGTCGACGAGTACCCCGTGGCGAAGCTGCTGCGCGACGTCAAGCTCAACCAGATCTACGAGGGCACCAACGAGGTGATGCGGCTCGTGATCGCGCGTTCGCTCGTGCGATAATGCCGTGATGCCGTGCCGAGCGCCTCGCGCCGCACGCAGGAGGATGCATGAAGATTCTGACCATCTTGAAGCAGGTGCCCGACGCGGAGTCGCGGGTGCGGGTCCAACACGGATCCCTCGACCTGACCGGTGCCACCTTCGTCCTCGACGGCATGGACGAGTACGGCGTCGAGCACGGGCTGCGTTTGCGCGAGTCCGGTATCGACGCGGAGGTCGTCGCAGTGGGCTACGGACCCTCGTCGACCGACCAGGCCGTGCGGACCGCGCTGGCGATGGGCGCCGACCGTGCCGTCCTGGTCGAGGGCGACGCCTTCGACGACCCGCTCACGGTGGCGCTCGCGCTCGCCGGAGTCGTGCGCGACGAGGCCGCCGACCTGGTGTTCGTGGGTGGGAAGCAAGCAGACTGGGACAGCGCGGCTTTGGGGCCTGCGTTGGCCGAGGCGCTGGCCTGGGCCCACGTGGACTGGACCACCGAGTTCGCCCTTGACGGTGATGCGTTCGAGGCCGTCCACGACGTCGACGACGGCAGCGAGACGCTGCGCGGACGGCTGCCCGTGGTCGTCACCACGCAGCAAGGGTTGAACGAGCCGCGCTACCCGACCTTGCCCAACATCATGAAGGCCAGGCGCAAGGCGCTCGACACCCGATCTGCGGAGGTCGGTCAGGAGCTCATGGTGGTCACCGGACACACCGGCATGGAGCGCGAGCGCCGGCGCGAGATGCTCGAGGGCGACGCCCGCAGCGCGGCCGCCGAACTCGTGCGGCGCTTGCGCGACGAGGCGAAGGTCCTCCGGGAGGAGGGACGATGATCCTGATCGTCGCCGAGCACGCGCATGGTGCGGCACGCAAGAGTGCGTTCGAACTCGTCGCCGCCGGTCGCGCGCTCGCCACGGCGAGCGGCTCTCCGCTGGCCGCGCTCGTGATCGGCGCGGATCCGTCGTCCGTCGCGACCGAACTCGCCGGGTTCGTCCCCGACGTCCATGTGGTGACCGACCCGGGCCTCGAGCCGATGCGCTCGGAGATGGCCACGCGGGCCGTCGTCCACGCCGCAGAGACGCTCGGGGCGCGCGTCGTCCTGGTGCCCGGTTCCCGTTCGGGTCAGTCGTACGGGCCGCGTGTGGCGATGCGCTTGGGCGGCGCGTACCTCGAGGACGTCACCGACGTGTCGTACGAGGGCTCGGACGTCGTCGCGCAGCGGCCGACGTACCTGGCGCGCATCAGCGCCACCGTGCGCTCGCAGGCGCAGCGCGTCGTGGTGAGCGTCAAGCTCGGCGCCCTCGCGGTCGCGCCGCTCGCCGACGCGACGGGTCGGGTCCACCAGCTGGACGTCCCGTTCGCCGACGAGGACCGCCGTCTCGAGCCGGGTCCGCGCGAGGCCGCAGCGAAGGGTCGCGTCGCCCTCGAGGAGGCCGACGTCGTGGTGTGCGGCGGGCGCGGCTTCGGCTCGAGCGAGGCCTTCGAGCGCCACGTGGTGGGCCTGGCGGACCGGCTGGGGGCCGGCGTCGGCGCGACGCGCGCGGTGGTCGACGCAGGCTGGCGACCGTACGGCGAGCAGATCGGGCAGACAGGCAAGGCCGTCGCCCCGTCGCTCTACCTCGCCCTAGCGGTGTCGGGTGCCGTCCAGCACCTCTCGGGCATGAACCGATCGCGCGTGATCGTGGCCGTGAACAAGGACGCCGACGCCCCGATCTTCAAGGTCGCCGATTACGGCATCGTCGGTGACGTGCTCGAGGTGGTGCCGGCGCTCGAGGAGGCGCTGGCGGGCCGGGATTGACGCAGCGTGCGGCGGCAGGGAGCGCGCACCCACACGACGGTGCTGGAGGCAGCGTGCACGTTCGCCGGGCGCAGCGCCCCGATCTGACGGCCCTGCTCGCCCTCGAGGCGAACTTCCCCGGCGACACGCTCGGTCGAGCGTCCCTGACGCGGTTCCTCACGGCCGAGAGCGCCGAGGTGTGGGTCGCCGAGCAGGCCGGTGTCGTCGTCGGCGACGCGGTCGTGCTGTACCGGCGCGGTTTCGACTCCGCGCGTCTCTACAGCATCGTGGTCGACCCCGCCTGGCGCGGCCGCGGCATCGCTGGAGCCCTGCTCGACCGGGCGGAGAGCGCGGCCCGCGTGCGCGGCGCCGTCGCGATGCGGCTCGAGGTGCGCATCGACAACCGAGCCGCCATCGGCCTCTACGAGGCCCGAGGCTACGAGGTGGTCGGAACCACGGACGGCTACTACGAGGACGACAGCAGCGCGCTGCGCCTTCGGAAGCGCTTCGCCGCCGCGCGCGCGCACCTGCTCCCCGTGCCGTACTACCCGCAGAGCCTCGACTTCACCTGCGGTCCGGCGGCGCTGATGATGGCGATGCGGGCCGTCGGCTGGACGACGCCCTTCTCGCAGGCCGAGGAGGTGGCGCTGTGGCGCGAGGCCACGACGGTGTTCATGCTGTCTGGACACGGCGGCACGTCGGCGCACGGGTTGGCGGTCGCGGCGCGCCGCAGGGGCGTGCCCGCACGCGTGTGGACCGCCGACGACGCCGTGCCGTTCATCGACAGCGTTCGCCAGGAGGAGAAGAAGACCGTCATCGCGCTCTCGCATCACGCCTTCGTCGCGGCGCTCGCCGACGACCCGGAAGCCGTGCGGATCGGTGACTTCTCCGATCGTGACGTGGTGGCGCAGTTGCAAGCCGGCGTGGTGCCGATCGTGCTGGTCTCCGGCTGGCGCTTCCACGCCGAGAAGGTGCCGCACTGGGTGGTCGTGACCGGTTGGGACGACGACTACCTCTACGTGCACGATCCGCTCGTGCCCGAGGGCACGCAGCGGGCGGACGCGCTGCACCTGCCGCTGCCGCGCCGGCAGTTCGCCGCCCTCGCCCGCTACGGGCGCGTGCGACACCGGGCGATGGTGCTGTTGGGTCCTCCGCGGCGCCGCGGGAGCCGGACTCAGGCGACGCGATCGCCGAACGATGCCTCGCCGTCCACCAGGTAGCGCACGATCTCCGAGTAGATCTCCGGGTTGCCCTGGTCCTCCTCGGTCGCGGCGATGGTCGGGTTGTCGTTCACCTCGATCACCACGTAGGCCCCGTCGATCTCCTTGAGGTCGACGCCGTAGAGGCTGTCGCCGATCGCCGCTGCCGCTGCGCGGGCGCTGGCGAGGAGGGCTTCGGGGGCTGCGTCGCGCGCCAGGCACAGCGTCGACGACGGGCTCCCGTCGGCGGCGCGATCCATCGTCCGCCACGTGTCCGTCGCGAAGCGGTACTGGACCACCGCGAGCACCCGGCCGTGGAGCGTGATCACGCGCCAGTCGAACTGGCTCGGCATGTACTGCTGCACGATCAGGCGGTCGGCGCGGCGCAAGAAGCGCTGTCCGACGCGCACGAACGCCTCGGGCGTGGTCACCTTGTCGACGTAGGCCGAGAACGAGCTGTTCGGCGCCTTGAGGACGAGCGGCGCGCCGAGCGTCTCGAACAACTCGCCCGCGTGCCTGACGTCGACCTCGCCCTCGCGCAGCACCCGCGTCACTGGGATCGGAACGCCCGCCTGTGCCAGCCGCCCGTACATCGCCACCTTGTCGCAGCAGATCCGGATCGAGTCCGCCGTGTCGAGGACGCGCTTGCCCGCCAGCTCTGCCCAGCGCGCGACGACGTAGCTGGTGTTGAGCGGATCGGTGAGGGCACGGATGAACACCGCATCGTAGGTGCGCAGGTGCTTCAGCTCGTTCTTGAACATGAAGTCGGCCTCGTGACCGAGCTCGAAGGCCGCGCTGCGGAAGTTCGACAGCGCCGTCAACTCGACCGACGAGCGGATGGTGTAGCGCTCGGTGAAGATCGCTATGCGAGCCACGTGCCCGCCTCCTCGACCAACACGCGCTCTTCTGGGCTCAGCGACCGCCACGGCAGCGGCTCGAGGGCAGAGAGCAGGTACGCGTCGCTGGTGACGATCACGCGCGCCTTGGTGAGCGGCAACCTGAAGCAGCCGAACAGCGAGCGGGCGTACGCCTCGTACTCGGGCACGAGGGTGCGTCCGAGCACCAAGCGCAGCGTATCGACACGACAGCCGATCGGCAGGCGCTGACACATGACCGCGTACTTGCCCGTGTACGTCAAGCCCTTGCGGCGCGCCTCGACGTCGGCAGGCGTGTCGAGGCGTTCACCACGGCTCGAGAACGGGTTGATGGGGTACGCCAGGACGGGTGGCGGCGGGAAGCGGTCGGTGACGATCTCGAAGCTCGGTACCGGCAGCCCCGCCCGCTCGGCCTTCACCAGCGCGATGGGGACCACGTAGGCGTCGAGCGCCTCGGCCGTGGTCGGGACGACCGTGTCGCCTGCGGCCTCGCGATCGAGCGAGGCGTAGTAGCCGTCCTCCAGATAGCCGTAATCGCCGTCGAGGTTCACGAACACCGGTCGCCCGGGGGCAACGCCCCAGGCGACCGGTACGTGCTCAGGATGCAAGGTGAACGGCCTGGCCGGCGCGCGGCCGGGCCTCAGGGCCACGCCACGCTGCCGAGCGCAGCCACGCCCGGCAGGGTCCTCCCTTCCAGGAGCTCGAGCGAGGCACCGCCGCCCGTGGAGATGTGATCGATGTCGTCCGCCAGGCCCATGGCCGTGACGGCGGCGACGGAGTCGCCACCGCCGACGACGCTCAGTGCGTCCGACGCGGCGACGTACTTCGCGATGGCGCGCGTGCCGGCGTCGAACGGCGGGACCTCGAACACGCCCATGGGGCCGTTCCACAGCACCGTCGCCGCGTCGGCCAACGCAGCCTCGAACGCCTCGACGGTCCGCGGACCGATGTCGAGTCCGCGCTCGCCCGGCGGGATCACGTCGACCGGGTGGACCGAGGTGGCCGCGTCGCCGCTGATGTCAGCGGCGCACACGGCGTCGCTCGGCAACAGCAGGTCGACTCGCCGCTCCTCGGCCTTGGCGATCAGCGTGAGCGCAAGATCGAGCTTGTCGTCCTCGACGAGCGAGTCGCCGACACGGCCGCCGCGCGCCTTCACGAAGGTGAACGCCATGGCGCCGCCGATGAGGACCTTGTCGGCCACCTCGAGCAGGCGTGTGATCACGTCGAGCTTGTCGGAGACCTTGGCGCCGCCGAGCACCACCACGAAGGGTCGCTTGGGCGCCTCGAGCAGTCCGCCGAGGACCGCCAGCTCGCGCTCGAGCAGCCTCCCGGCACACGAGGGCAGCAACCTGGCGACACCCTCGGTGGTGGCGTGGGCACGATGCGCGGCGCCGAAGGCGTCGTTGACGTACACGTCGCCGTACCGCGCGAGGATCGCAGAGAGCTCGGGGTCGTTGCTCTTCTCGCGCGGATCGAAGCGAGTGTTCTCGAGCAGCGTCACGGAACCTGCCGGGGCGTCGGCCACGAAGGCCTGCTGCTCGGCCGAGCCGGGACCGTCGGTGGGTGTGTAGCGCACCTCACGGTCCAGCAACTGCGCCAAGCGCTCGGCGACAGGGCCCATTCGGGCGTCGTCCTGGACGCCCTTCGGGCGGCCGAGATGGCTGCACAACACCAGTGTCGCGCCGCGCTCCAGGAGCTCGAGGATGGTGGGCAGGCTCTTGCGTATGCGGGTGTCGTCGCCGACCACACCAGCCTTGATGGGGACGTTGAAGTCGACGCGGACGAGGACGCGCCGGCCGTCGACCGGCGCGCCCTCGAGAGTCGGGAACGTAGGCATGGTGCCTCTCTCGGCGCGGATCAGAGGTCCGCGGCCATCTGCTCGAGCACGTCGACCATACGCGTGGAGTATCCCCACTCGTTGTCGTACCAGACGAAGATCTTCGCCATACGACCCATCGTCTTGGTGAGCGGCGCGTCGAAGATGCCCGAGTGCGGGTCGCCGACGATGTCGGACGACACGATCGGATGCTCGTTGTAGAGCACGACGCCCTTGAGGGGGCCCGCCGCCGCCGTCTCGATGGAAGCGTTGAGCTCCGCAGCCGTGACCTCGCGCTTCAGGAGCAGCGTCACGTCGGACAGCGAACCCGTCGCCGTCGGAACGCGCACGGCCAGACCGTCGAAGATGCCCTTCAGGTTCGGCAGCACCTTACCGACCGCCTTGGCGGCGCCGGTGCTGGTCGGGACCATGTTGGTCGCGGCGTTGCGCGCGCGGCGCAGGTCCTTGTGCGGGCCGTCGAGCAGCATCTGGTCGTTGGTGTAGCTGTGGATCGTCGTCATCATCGCCTGCTCGATGCCGAAGGCCTCGTCGAGGACCTTCATGACGCCGGCGAGCGAGTTGGTGGTGCAGCTGGCGTTGGAGACGACCTCGTGCTTGGCGGGGTCGTAATCGGCGTTGTTGACGCCGACCATGATGTCGAAGTCGCTGTCGGGGGACGGCGCGCTGATCAGGACCTTCTTGACGCTGCCACCCAAGTGCTTCGCGGCGTCGGCGCGCTTGGTGAAGATGCCGGTGGACTCGACGACGATGTCGACGCCGTGCTCGGCCCAGGGGATCTGAGCGGGGTCGCGCTCCGCCGTGGCGCGTACCTTCTTGCCGTCGACGATGAGGTGCTGGTCGTCGTGCGACACCTCGCCGGGGAAGCGACCGTAGTTGGAGTCGAAGCGCAACAGGTTCGCGAGCGTGGCGTTGCCCGTCAGGTCGTTGACGAGCACGACGTCCAGGCCACGGGCGTGGGCGATGCGGAACACTTGACGCCCGATGCGTCCGAAGCCGTTGATACCGATCTTCATGAACTACCTCCTCGAAGGGGCGGGTGGTGCCCGTAGGCCCACGTCGGGCCGTGCAGGACGGTCCTGGCGGCAACGCACCCAAGTGTCATCATAGCCCACGCGGGTCAGGGCAGGGTGTCCCGGTCGCTCACGCGCCGCAGGCCGATGCGCACCTCGCCCTCACCGAGTGTCGTGCTCAACGCGAACGCATCGTCCGGCGCCGCATCGCCCAACGCCAACGCCACGGCGAGGGTCTCGGCGCGCAGCGTCGCCTCGTGTTCCGCGAGCGCCTGGACAGCCGTGGCGTCGGCGGCACGCAGCCACAGTTCGATGCGATCCGACACGTCGAGGCCCGCCTGCTTGCGGGTGTCCTGGACCAACCGGACCGCGTCACGCGCGAGCCCTTCACGCACCAGGGCCGGCGTGAGCGTGGTGTCGAGCGCGACCAGGTAGCCGCGGTCCTCGACCGCGGCGAACCCCTCGGGGCTGCGCGCGTCGAGCAGCAGCGCCTCGGGTTCCAGCGTGACGCGCTCGCCGTCCAAGTCGAAGCTGACCTCGCGCCCCTCGCGGACCGCGCTCGCGATCGCACGCGGGTCGGCCGCCGCCAGCGCCGCTCGCAACGCCGGGATGCGCTTCCCGAGGCGCTTGCCGATGAGCGGCAGGTTGGGCTTGAGGTCATAGTCGAGGAACGCGTCGGTGAGGTCCAGGTAGCGCACACGCTTCACGTTGAGCTCGTCGCGGAGCTGGTCCTCGAGGCGCGCGACGCCGTCGCGTTCGGCGTCGCTGCGCACGCGCACCAGCACCTCGGGCAACGGTTGGCGCACCTTGTGGCCGCTCGCTGCCCGCGCGGAGCGCCCGAGCTCCACCAGACGCTGGATGACCGCGACGTCGCGCATCAGCGTGTCGTCGATGCGCGCGACGTCGGCCTCGGGCCAATCGGCAAGATGCACGGACACCGCGGCGTCGGCGTCGACCCGTCGCACGAGGTCTTGCCACAAGCGCTCCGAGATGTAGGGTGCCAGCGGCGCCATCAACGTCGCCACGCGCACCAGCGCGTCGTACAGGCTGCGATACGCCGCGAGCGCGTCGTCGCCGCCGTCGCCGCGCCAGAAGCGCCGGCGGTTGCGGCGCACGTACCAGTTCGACAGGTCGTCGACGACGAAGTCGCGGATGGCACGGGCCGCGCCGGTCGGGTCGAAGCCCTCGAGCGCGGCGGTGACGTCGCGCGTGAGCGCCTCGCGCCGTGACGCCAACCAGCGATCGCCGAGCGTGTAGGCGCCGTCGACAGCGGCGTGTAGGTCGGGACGATCGAGGTTCGCGTAGAGCGTGAAGAAGCCATAAGTGTTCGCGAGCGTCGCGAACAGGTCGCGCTGCGTCTCTTCGACGAGCGCCGTGCTGAAACGCTTCGTCGCCTCGGGCGGGCTCGAGGCGTACAGGTACCAACGCAGCGCGTCGGCACCGTACGCGTCGAGGACGGTGAAGGGGTCGACGACGTTGCCCTTCGACTTCGACATCTTCTCGCCCTTCTCGTCGACGATGTGCCCGAGCACGATCACGTTCTTGAACGAACTGGTGTTGGTGACCATGTCGGCGAGCGGTCCGCGCGGCAGGTCGTCCGAGCCGTCGTGCGTGAGCAGCGTGGCGAGCGCGTGCAGGCTGTAGAACCAACCGCGGGTCTGGTCGATCGCCTCGCAGATGTAGTCGGCGGGGAAGTGCGCGCGCAACGCATCGGCCGCGGGACCGTCCTGGCCCGTGTAGTGCCACTGGGCATACGGCATGGCGCCGGACTCGAACCACACGTCGACCGTGTAGGGCTCGCGCCGGTAGGTGACGCCGCCCACCTCGAACACCACCTCGTCCACGGCGGGGCGGTGGAGGTCGAGGTCGCCGAGGTCGCGCCCGGCGAGCTCGGAGAGCTCGGCGACGCTGCCGACGCAGAGCAGGCTGCCGTCGTCACCGCGCCAGATCGGCAGGGGAGCCCCCCAGTAGCGCTCGCGCGACAGGGCCCAGTCGACGTTGCCTTCGAGCCACTTGCCGAAGCGGCCGGTCCGGATGTGGTCCGGGTACCAGTTGATGGCGTCGTTGGCGCGCAGCAACTGCTCGCGGAAGCGGCTGGTGCGCACGTACCAGCTCTTCTTGACGACGTTCATGAGCGGCGTGCCGTCGCGCCAGTTGAACGGGTACGTGTGGCGGATCTCGCCGTCGGCGAACATGGCGCCGCGCTCGATCAGGTCGCGCGTGATCGACGCGTCGGCAGCCTTGAACCACACGCCGGCGTACGGGCCAGCGCCGTCCTCGGGTGCGCCCTCAGGCGCGCCCCCGGGCGCGTCGATGGGCCGCACCTCCGGCATCACACGGCCCGTCAGGTCGACCGACCAGGCGGTCGGGAGGCCATGCCGACGGCCGACCTCCAGGTCGCCGTACGCCGGTGCCAGGTGGACGATGCCGGTGCCGTCCTCCAACGTGACGAAGTCATCGGCGACGACGCGCCAACCGGCCCTCGACGCTGCGCCGGTGCCGGCGTCGTCGTCGAGTCGGCCCCGCAGGATCGGGTGGTAGCGGGCGTCGACCAGGTCGACGCCGCGACACGAGCTCACGACGCGATACGGCGACTCGCCGAACACGGCAGCTACCAGCGCCTCGGCCAGGACGAACAGAGCCGGCTCGCTGGCCGGGTCGTCGCGGCGACGGCGGCCCTCCACCACCACGTAGCGCGCCTCGGGGTGGACCGCGAGACCCGTGTTGGCGGGCAGCGTCCACGGCGTCGTGGTCCAGGCGACGTACGCGACGGGCCGCGTCTCGTCGGTCGCGATCAGGCCGCGCCGCGCGAGATCGGCGACGTCGGCCGGGAAGGCGGGGTAGACGCTCGGATCGGGGACGTCGTCTCGATAGCCGAGCGAGACCTCGTGCGACGCGAGCGTGGTGTTCGAAGACGGCGAGTGCCAGGTGGTGCGGTAATCCTCCTCGAGCAGGCCGCGGTCCCAGAGCGACTTCATGACCCACCAACACGACTCGATGTAGCCGTTGTGGTACGTCACGTACGCACTCTCGAGGTCGACCCAGAAGGCGATGCGTTCGGTCAGGTCGTTCCAGTCCTGGATGTGGGCGAAGACGGTGTCGCGGCAGCGCTGGTTGAACGCGGCGATGCCGTAGTCCTCGATCTGCTGCTTGTTCGTGAAGCCGAGCTCCTGCTCGACGGCGATCTCGACGGGGAGGCCGTGCGTGTCCCACCCACCCTTGCGCGTGACACGGTGGCCTTGCATCGTCTTGAAGCGCGGGAAGACGTCCTTGAAGGCCCGGCTCAGCACGTGATGGACGCCGGGGCGACCGTTCGCGGTCGGCGGGCCTTCGTAGAAGACCCACGGGCCCCTCGGTGCGGGCCGGTCGAGCGTGCGCTCGAACACGCGCTCGCGCTCCCACAGCGCCCGGACGTCGCGCTCCAGGGTCGGTGCGTCCAACGTGGTCGGGGCGCCGTCGAACATCGCGCCATCGGATCGTTGCGGTCGTTCGCCCACCGCGCTCACCTCCAGGGTCGTGCGACGCAGAGGCGACATGACACGGGCGCCCCAGCGACAGCGTTGGGGCGCCCGTTCGAGCGCGGTACCACCCAACTTCGGCGCCCCGTAAGGGACACCCTCGCGCGCGCCGCCCGCCATCGAGGCTAGGGAGCACGCCGACGCTGTGTCGGGCGTCACCCGGCGCCGTCTACTGCCACGAGACGTTCGGTCTCTCGCGGGTTCGGGGCGCGGCTCGGGGAGGATGTTCGGCGTCCGGGATCCCGTCGGGCTCACACCATCCCCGACTCGCTGTTGGGCTGTCGATCGCCTACTCGTTCCCCGTCACGTTCGGCGCGGCCCGCCTACCGGCCGTGCCCAGCACGGTGCGCCGCTTGACAAGAGGCGGTCGCACGCGTGTACACTGAAGCGTAGCAGTCGGCCTTCTGGAGCGTCAAGACGCCGCTGCCCCTCCCACCACAACCTGCCCGATTTCGAGCACTGCAACGCTAGGCTCGCGGGTCAGGCCGATGGCATCGCGTTGCACGCGACACCACGTTCACGTATCGCGTCGACGACGCTCCGATCTCAACGCCGTGAGGCACGCCGGCCGAGGCCGCCGTCCGGCACGAGCGAACCAGGAGCCCCATGAGCCCACGAGCCAAGAAGACCACCGACGATGCGGTCGCAGACGGCACTGCCGTCAGCACCGAGACCAAGACACCGGCACCGCGCCGCGGCCGCAAGAAGGCCACCGAGGTCAGCGACGCCGCAGCGGCCGTCGACACTGCCTCCGACGCGCCCACCGACGCTGGCGCGGTCGTCGAGAGCCCCGAACCCGCACCCAAGCGCCGTGGCCGCCCCCCGGGCAGCAAGAACGCCAAGCCGGCCAGCGCTGCTGCCGACGGCGTCGCGTCTCCGCCCGACCCGGCAGCGGCCGAGGCTGCTCCGCGAGGTGAGGCGGCAGCACAGCCGGCGACGCCTGACGCAGATGAGAGCGCCGCGAAAGAGAACGAGAAAGAGAACGAGAAAGAGAACGAACGACGCGGGTCGCGCGGGCGACGCGGACGGCGCGGCGGTGGTTCGGACGACGTGGCGGGCGCCGCTTCCGACACGGCGACCGACGACAGCTCCGACGATGCGAACGACGACGCCGAGGGCGAGGGCGACGACGGCCGCTCCCAGGCTGGCCGGCAGCAGCAGCGCGGCAGGCGCAACCGCGGCGGCCAACGCAAGGGTGGCCTGAACTTCCGAGACCTGCAGGGCAAGATCGTCCCCGAGTTGCACCTGCTGGCGAAGGAGGTCGGGCTCGAGCACTACCGTGAGATGGCGCAAGACGAGCTCGTGGTCGCGGTGCTCGAGCGCTCCACGGAGGCCGAGGGCCTGCGGCTCGTCTCGGGCTACCTCGAGATCTCCTCCGACGGGTACGGCTTCTTGCAGGAGTCGCTGCTGAAGCAGACCACCCGCAGCGTGATCGTGTCCGCGGGGCTCATCAAGCAGTTCCGCCTGCGCACGGGCGACGTGATCATGGGCAAGGCCCGACGACCGCGCGACAACGAGCGCTACGGCACGCTGATCCGTGTCGAGGCCGTCAACGGCGTGGATCCGTTCCAGGCCGCGAAGCGCCCGCGCTTCGACGACCTGGTGCCGACCTTCCCGGACCGTCGGATCACGCTCGAGATCGGTCAGAACGACCTGTCTGCGCGCGTCATCGACCTGCTCGCCCCGATCGGCCGCGGCCAGCGCGGACTCATCGTGGCGCCACCGAAGGCGGGGAAGACGACGCTGCTCAAGGCGATCGCCAAGTCGGCGGTCACCAACGAGCCCGACATCACCGTCATCGTGCTCCTCGTCGATGAGCGTCCGGAGGAGGTCACGGACTTCCGGGAGAGCGTGGAGGGCGTCGAAGTGGTGGCGAGCACCTTCGACGAGCCGCCGGCGAACCACATCCGGGTCGCGGAGTTCGTCCATGAGCGCGCCCGTCGGATCGTCGAGGACGGCGGTCACGTGATGATCCTGCTCGACTCGATCACGCGCCTCGCGCGCGCCAACAACCTCGTCACACCCGCCACCGGTCGCACCCTCTCCGGCGGCCTCGACTCCAACGCCCTGCATTGGCCGAAGCGCTTCCTCGGTGCCGCGCGGAACATCCGCGGCGGTGGCTCGCTGTCGATCCTGGCGACCGCGCTCGTCGAGACCGGCTCGCGGATGGACGACGTCATCTTCGAGGAGTTCAAGGGGACGGGCAACATGGAGTTGCACCTCTCACGCCGCCTCGAGGAACGCCGCATCTTCCCCGCGATCGACATCCTGAAGTCGGGCACGCGGCGTGAGGAGTTGCTCCTCTCGGAGGACGTGCTGGCCAAGATGTGGTTGCTGCGCAAGGTCATCAGCGACATGGACGCCGCCGAGGCGATGGAGATGCTGTTGTCGCGGCTCAACCGCACCAAGAGCAACGCCGAGTTCCTGTCGACGCTCGGCCAGGGCTGATCTTGGGGCGGCGGGCCGCGGCGCTGCCGGGCCGAGTCGTCGTGGCGCTGCTGGCCGGCCTCCTCAGTGCGGCGGTCGGAGCCCAACACGGCGTGGGTGCTTCTGCGCCGAGCCCCGAGGTCCGCGCCGCGCACGCCACCGAGCAACTTGCCGTGCTGCGGCGGGCCGCGGAGTTGAGCGTCGGGATCGACCGGATCGGCCAGGAGTACCTGTGGCCGCTGGAGGGTCGGATCAGCTCGCCGTTCGGGTGGCGCAACATCTCCGTGGCGGGGAACAGGTTCCACGGCGGGATCGACATCGCCGCGCCGACCGGCACGCCGGTGCGCTCGGCGCGCGGCGGTGTGGTCACGCGGGCCGGTTGGGTCGGTGCCTACGGGTTTCTGGTGATCGTCGATCACGGTGCCGGCTGGGAGACCCGCTACGCGCACCTCAGCCGCATCGACGTCACGGTCGGGCAACGTCTGGCGCAGGGCGCGGTCGTGGGTCTGGTCGGGTCGACCGGCGCCTCGACCGGGCCGCATCTGCACTTCGAGGTCCGCCGGGAGGGCCAGGCGCTCGACCCACTCGCTTACCTGGCGCGCTGAGCGCGACGGACTCAGGTCGCGTGGTCCCTGGTGGTTGCCCGTCCCGGAGCCTATACTCGCCCCAGGGTGCTCGCAACGGCCCGGCGAAGGGGAGCCATGTGGATCTCGACTCGTGCACAGTACGGCATGCGCGCCCTCGTCGAGGTCGCCCTCGGCGGTGACAAGCCGACGAGTCTGAAGACCGTCGCCGAGCGCCAGCAGTTGTCACAGCCCTACCTGGAACAGATCTTCGCCGTACTCCGCAACGCACAGCTCGTCGAGAGCGTGCGGGGCGCCCACGGCGGCTACCGCGTCGTGCGGCCCCTGGACTCGATCGATGCCCTCGAGATCGTGGAGCTGCTCGAGGGGAGCGTCGCTCCCGTCGCCTGCATCGACGACGGCACCACCTGCGAGATGACCGGGCACTGCTCCACCGAGCCGCTCTGGCGCGAGGTCGACGAGGCGGTACGCAGCGTGCTGCGCGCGACGAGCCTCGAGGACCTGGTCCGCCGCAAGACGTTCCTCCAGCTCGAGCCTCTCCCGAGCCGGTTCGCCAACCCTTCGTGACGCGCGAGCGCGACGCGGCGGGGCGATCGACTCGCGCCGCGATCATCGACGTGGACCGTGCCGCCACGACACCGGTGCATCCCGACGTCCTCGAGGCGATGCTGCCGTGGTTTCGCGACCGTGCCGGCAACCCGTCGTCGCTGCACGCAGCCGGTCGCGAGGCGCGGCGCGCGGTGGAGGACGCTCGTGAACGCGTCGCGGCGGCCCTCGAGGCGACGGCGCGTCAGGTGGTCTTCACCAGCGGGGCCACCGAGGCGCTGCACCTCGCGCTGCTCGGCAGCCTGGCGTTGCGCCCGGGAGCGCACATCGTCGCGAGCGCGGCTGAGCACGCCGCCCTCCTGGAGGCCGTGCGCACGGCTGCGCGGCTGGGGCATCCGGTCACGTGGGTCCCCAGCGGGCCCGATGGGCGGATCGACCACGACGAGCTGGCCGCCGCGCTCCAGGACGACACGGCGCTGCTCGCCGTGATGCGTACCAACAACGAGACCGGCGTGCAGAACGACCTCGCGCCACTGCGCGCTCACGTCGAGGCGCGCGGTGTGCGGGTGCTCGTCGACGCCGTGCAATCGTTCGGCCATGAACGCGTCGGGCTCGAGCACTGCGGCGCAGACCTGCTGGTGGTCTCGAGCCACAAGGTGGAGGGCCCGAAGGGCAGCGGGGCGCTCGTCCTCCGCGACGGCGTCGTGGTGGAGCCGCAGCAGCGCGGTGGCGGACAAGAGCGCGGGCTCAGGGGCGGCACGGTCGACGTGCCAGCCGTGGTCGGCTTCGGTCGTGCGGCGGTGCGCGCGACCGCGTGGCAGGAGCGCGCGGCACGCGTGTCGGCCCTGCGCGACCGCTTGGAACGGGGCGTGTGCGCCATGGGCGGCGTGACGGTGCACGGCTCAGGTGCACCCCGCGGTCCGAAGCACGTGCACGTGCACGTCGAAGGGATCGATGGCGAGACGCTGCTCATCAACCTCGACCGTGAAGGCGTGCTGGCCAGCGCCGGCTCGGCCTGCGCAGCCGGCAGCCTCGAGCCGAGCCACGTGCTGCTAGCGATGGGCCGCTCGGCAGCGGTGTCACGCGCCAGCGTGCGCTTCAGCCTAGGCGACCACCTCGACGAGACCGTCATCGACGAGGCCGTGCTGCGCGTGCGTCGCGCCGTGCTCAGGACGCGCGGTGTCGAGGGCGCGACCTGACGGTCGTCACGCCGTGCGGCGTCGCTCGGCCCGCGCCAGCGCCTCGAACGGATCGTCGAGGTCGGCGGCGTCGACGACGATGCGCGTCACGTCGCCGCCCGGCACCTCGTACATGAGGTCGCCCATGGTGCGCTCCATGACCGAGCGCAGCCCACGGGCGCCCGTCTTGCGCCCCTTGGCGCGCCGCGCGATCTCACGCAGCGCCGCGTCGGTGATCTCCAGGTCGACGCCATCGAGCGCGAACGCCTCCCGGTAGTGCCGCACGAGCGCATGTCGCGGCTTGGTGAGCACATCGACGAGGGCATCCTCGCTCAACTCGTGGAGTCGGACGGTGACCGGTAGACGCCCGATGAGTTCGGGGATCAGGCCGTAGGTCATGAGGTCCTCGGGCAGGATGTCGGCCTCGGCCACCTTCATGTCGCCATCGTCCGCCTCGACCTGGAAGCCGACACGGCTCACGGCGACGCGCCGCCGCACGATCTCCTCGAGGCCCTCGAACGCGCCACCACAGACGAACAGGATCTGGCTCGTGTCGATGGGGATGAGCTCTTGATGCGGGTGCTTGCGACCGCCTTGGGGTGGGACGTGGCACACCGTGCCCTCGATCATCTTCAGCAGCGCCTGCTGGACCCCTTCGCCGGACACGTCGCGGGTGATCGACGGTCCCTCGGACTTGCGCGCGATCTTGTCGATCTCGTCGAGGTAGATGATGCCGCGCTCCGCGGTGCCGACGTCGTAGTCCGCGACCTGCAAGAGTCGCAAGACGATGTTCTCGACATCGTCCCCGACGTAGCCTGCCTCGGTCAGGGTGGTGGCGTCGGCGATGGCGAACGGCACCTGCAAGGCCTTCGCGAGCGTCTGCGCGAGCAGCGTCTTGCCCGTGCCGGAAGGGCCGACGAGCAGGATGTTGGCCTTCTGGAGGTCGGCGTCGGGATGCTGCAGGCGCTTCACGTGCTGGTAGACCGCGACGGCCAGGGTGCGCTTGGCAGCGTCCTGCTCGATCACGTGCTGGTCGAGCTGCTTCCGGATCTCGCGCGGCGTCGGGACCCGCAACGTCCGACTCGGCCGAGTCGCCGCAGCCAAGGTGTCGCGGCCGCGCTCCAGGCAAGCGGCGCAGATGGCGGCCTCGCCGTCCGTGCTGGTGACGAGCCGCTTCACCTCGGATGCCGGGCGGCCACAGAAGCTGCAACGCGAGGCCACGGTCACACCTCGGGTTCGGTGTCGGCGCCGAAACGCCCGATGGCCTTGGGTTCGACGACCGTGTCGATCAGCCCGTACGCCAGCGCGTCGGTCGGGCTCATGAAGTTGTCGCGTTCCATGTCGCGGCGCAGCTTCTCGCGCCCGTGGCCGGTGTGGCGCTCATAGATCACCTCGAGAATGTCGCGCAACGCCAGGACCTCACGCGCCTGCACCTCCAGGTCGGGCGTGTTCCCGCGGAAGCCTGCCGAGCCCTGGTGGATCATGATGCGCGAGTTCGGCAGTGCGACGCGGTGCCCGCGCTCGCCGGCCATCAGGATCACCGATCCCATGCTCATCGCGATGCCGACGCAGTTGGTGTGCACCGGGGCCGAGATGTACTGCATCGTGTCGTAGATCGCTAGGCCGGCGTAGACCTCGCCGCCGGGGCAGTTGACGAACATGTTGATCGGCTGCTCGCTCGACTGTGACTCCAGCAGCAGGAGCTGGGCCACGATCACGTTGGCGACCTCGCTATCGATCGGCGTGCCGAGGAAGATGATGCGTTCCTTGAGCAACCGGCTGTAGACGTCGTACATCCGCTCGCCGCGGCCGGTCTGCTCGATCACGTACGGGATCAACGGCATACGTCACTGTATCAGCGGCGCCGCAGCGAGCGCGCTCGTATCAGGCCTGTTCGTCTTCGTGGGCACCCTCGGCGTCATCGTGACCGCTCGCCTCGGTCGCCGCATCGGCGCCGGCAGACGCGGCGCCAGCCTCCTCGGCGTCGGCCGAACCGTCGCGCCGATCACGACCGGTCTTGGCGGCCACGACCTCGCGCAGGGCGCGGTCACGGTTCAGCAAGAAGCGGTAGTTGCGAAGCCACTCCTCGCCCATCTCCTGCTTGAAGCGCGCCACGTCCTTGCGCTCGCGCATGGCCATCATGCGCACGCCAGCCTCGAACTCGGCGTCGCCGATCTCGGTCCCGACGCGCTCCAGGACCGCTTCGAGCACCAGGTCGCGCTTGACCGCCCGCTCGGCGGCCTGGGTCAGCTCTTGGTCGAAGCCGGCCCGGGCATCGCGCGCCTCGAGCTCCTCGAGGTAGCCCTGCAGGGTCATGCCGCGTTGCTCGAGGTCGTCCTTGAGCTCCTCGATCAGGGCCCGCTGACGCCGCGCGACCATGCTCTTGGGCAGGCCCATGTCGGTCGCCGCCATCAGCTGATCGACGAACGCTTCGCGCTGCTTGCTGAACGCGTCACGATCGGCCTGTGAGGCCAGGCTGCTGCGGATCTCGCTCAGCGTTGCGTCCCACGACTCGAACCCCAGCGTCGCCGCGAACGCGTCGTCGGTCTCGGGCAGTTCCTTGGCCTTCACGTCGACGATGCGTATCGCGAGCGAGCGTCGCGGTGCGTCGCCCTCGTCCGCCGGCGCGTCCTGTGCGGCGGCCTCCGAGTCGGCCTCCGACCCGGCTTCCGAGTCGCCATCCGCGGCTGCCGGCGCCGCCGGATCGACGCCGAGGTCGAGCGTGAGCTCGTCACCCATGCTGCGGCCGGTGAGCTGCTCCACCAGATGCGGCTCCGTCCGGCCGAGGTCGACGGGCATGTTCGAGCCGCCACCCTCGCCCAGGGTCTCGACCGTGAGGACGTCGCCCGGTTCGACGGGGCGTTCGACGGGCACCAGCGTGGCATGCTCCTCGCGCAGGCGCTCGACCGTCTCGGTCACGTCGTCGTCGCTGATCTCCGGCGCCGTCGCGTCGAGCTCGATGCTGTCGAAGTCGGGCAGCTCGAAGGTGGGGTAGAGGTCGGCGTGGACCTCGAAGGTGAACTCGGCACCCGCCGTGGGCGGCTCACCGTGGAAGTGCGCATGCACGGGCAGCAGGTCGAGCTCGCGCACGGCCTGCGGGTAGTGTTCGTCGACCAGCGCCTCGCGCACCTCTTCGGCCAGGGCGTCGGCGCCGATGCGTTGGATCAGCACGCCACGGGGTGCGCGGCCGGGCCGGAAGCCCGGCACCTTGACCTGGCGCGCCAGCGCGCCGAGCACGCGCTCGAACGCGGCGTCGACGACATCGGCGGGTACCGTCACGGTGAAGGTGGCGCTGACGTCCTGCTTGTCCTTGAGTTGCGCTTGCATGCGGGCCTCTCTCGCTGCGCATCCGCGCGGCAGAGCGCGCGCACACGCGGTTGGTTGGTGGCATCCGGTGGTCGCGGGTGCGCTCGGGCGTGGTCAGCCCCGAAGGGTGGACGGGCGTCGTGGTGCGAGGAGCGGGACTTGAACCCGCACGTCAAAGACACCAGATCCTAAGTCTGGCGCGTCTACCAGTTCCGCCATCCTCGCTCGAGGCCCGCCACCCCGGGAGTTGCGCCCCGCGGGGGGAAGGTGGGGTGGATGAAGGGACTTGAACCCTCGACCCCCGGAACCACAATCCGGTGCTCTAACCTGCTGAGCTACATCCACCACGCTCGCGTCTTCGAGTCTAGCAGACGCGTGCCTGGGCCGCCGAGGACGGTCGGCACCAGCCGACGGATGCTAACACGCGGACCATCGGCGTGTCACCCTCGCCTACGCGTCTCGGCGGCAGTGCTACACGCGACCGCAGCGAGCGCCCGGCCCACGTACGCTAAGCGCTGTGTGTGCGAGCGTGCACACCCTCGAACCCACGTCGCCTGAGACCATTCGCGCCCCCGCTGGGCACGCCACCTTCGGAGGTAGTACAGCATGTTGATCCTCTTCGTCGTCACCCTCGCCGGGACCCTCCTCGTCCACTTCTACCTGCGCAACACGTACGCGACCTGGCAGAAGCGACCCGCCACCTCCGGCCTCACCGGAGCCGAGACCGCACGCGCGATCCTCGACGCCAACGGCCTAGGTGCCGTCCGCGTGGAGGGCGTGAAGGGCCAGCTCACAGATCACTACGATCCCAAGGAACGCGTCGTGCGCCTCTCGGAGGGGAACTACCGCAGCCCGAGCATCGCCGCCGTGGCCGTCGCCGCACACGAGGTCGGGCACGCCCTCCAGCACGCCAAGGCGTACGCGCCGCTCCAGTGGCGCAGCGCGCTCGTCCCCGTCGCCAGCATCGGCGCGAACTTCGCCCCCTGGATCATCATCGCCGGCGTGATGCTCGGTGCGCTCGGCCTGGTCCAGATCGGTGTGATCCTGTTCGGTGCGGCCGTGCTCTTCCAACTCGTGACGCTCCCCGTCGAGTTCGATGCCAGCGCCCGCGCCAGAACGCAGCTCGAGACCCTCGGGATCACCACCCAGGCCGATCGGGCTGGCGCCATGAGCGTGCTGAACGCCGCGGCCCTGACCTACGTCGCAGCGGCCGCCGCCTCGGTCGCGTACCTGCTGTACTACGTCAGCGCGTTCATGGGCGGCGGCGACTGACCCCTATGGATCCCTGCGGTGCCTGACGCGACGTCGCGGGAGTTCGACGTCGTCCTGTGGGGCGCGACTGGGTTCACCGGCCGCATGCTCACCGAATCGTTCGCAGAGGCCGCCCCAGCGGACCTGCGCTGGGCGCTCGCCGGACGCGATCGTGCCCGGCTCGAGGCCGTTCGAGCGGCGCACGGCGTCGACGTGGGCATCGTGGTGGCCGACGCGGCCGACCCTGCCAGCCTCGACGCGCTCGCACGCCGTACCAGCGTCGTGCTCTCCACGGTCGGCCCCTACGCGCGCCTGGGCACGCCGCTCGTGGCTGCCTGCGTCGAGGCCGGCAGCGACTACGCCGACGTCACGGGCGAGACGTTGTGGATGCGAGCGTCGATCGACGCGTTCCACGCGCGGGCACAGGAGACGGGCGCACGGATCGTCCACGCGTGCGGTTTCGACAGCGTGCCATCGGACCTCGGCCTGTGGCTGCTCCAGAGCGCTGCGATGGAGCGCTACGGTCGTCCGTGTACGCACGTCGAGCACGTCTTCGGGCCGATGTCCGGCGGCATCGGCGGCGGCACGATCGCCAGCGCGTTCGGCGTCCTCGAAACCGCCGCCGCCGATCCCGGTTCGCGGCGTGCGCTGGCCGACCCCGACCTCCTCGCGCCTGGTGTTCGGCCGGCACCGGTCGCGGCCGATCCCTGGTGGCCGCAACGGCAACGCTCGCTCGCGTGCTGGACGGCGCCGTTTCCGATGGCAAGGGTGAACACCCGCGTCGTGCGCCGCAGCCGCGCGCTGCTCGGCGAGCCGTGGGGGGCCGATCTGACATACCGAGAACGCCTGCGCGCGTCGCACTGGCCGGGCGCACTCGCCATCGGGGCCGCGTCGGCGCTCGCACCCGTCGCGCTGGCGTGGGCGCCACTGCGGCGCTGGCTGGAGCGGCGCCTGCCGTCAGCCGGTGAGGGCCCCGACGCCGCGACGCTGGCGAACGGTTCGTTCCAAAGCACCATCGTCGGCCACGTCGCCGACGGCGAGTCCCCGCTGATCGTCGAGATCGTATCCCCGTTCGATCCCGGGTACGGCGCCACCGCCCGCATGCTGCGAGAGGCCGGGCTCGCCCTGGCGCTGGGCGAGGTGAGCGCAGCGGGCGGCGTGCACACGCCCGCATCGCTGGGAGCCGCGCGATTGCTCGAGCGCATCGACGCCGCCGGTGTGCGTTTCACGGTGGTCTAAGGAGCGCGCCTTCGACGCCCGCGCTCGAGGCGAGACGGGCACGTGCCATGGCGCACCCGCCAGGATTCGAACCTGGGACCGACCGCTTAGAAGGCGGCTGCTCTATCCACTGAGCTACGGGTGCATGAGGCCGCGAGGTGATCGTCGTGGCGGCCGGCGTTGCTGACCGCCACGACGCGGCGCTGTGGAGCGGGAGAAGGGATTCGAACCCTCGACATACAGCTTGGAAGGCTGTCGCTCTACCAGCTGAGCTACTCCCGCGCGGCGGCGGCGTCCGTCGACGATGATACACGCTCGATCGCTCGGCGGCTGCGCTTCGGGCGCCCGACGAGAGGCCTGCTTGCGCATGGTCGTTGAACGCCCAGGACCGCACGTGTACGCTCGAGTGGCATCCGTTTCCTCCCACGTCCGCCGGCTCGCGCGAGGAGGCCCGAACACGATGTCACACACCGTCGACGGTCGCGACGGGAACCCAGCCGACGCCGTCGTCCGCTACGTGTACGCCCCCGGCGCGCGTTTGGCGTCGAAGACCGTCGGCGATCGCGGCGAGGTCGCCGTCGTCGTGCATGGAGGGCCCGGGCTGAGCATGTCGTACTTCGGCGACGACCTCGCCGAGTTGAGCACCCAACACACGCTCGTCTACTACGACCAGCGCGGGAGCGGCGGCTCGACGCTGGTGTCGAGCGCCGACGAGTTGCACGTCGAGCGCTTCGTGGACGACCTCGACGCGGTTCGGCGACACCTCGACCGACCGCGGCTGACGCTGTTGGCTCACTCGTGGGGCGCAGCCGTCGCGGCGCTGTACGCCCAGCGCTGGCCCGAACGCGTCGAGCGCCTCGTCATCGTGGGCGGGATACCCCTGCGGCGTGCCGAACTCGTCGCGGCCTTCGATGCCCTCCGCGACGCTCGTGCCCCCTCCGAGCGACGAGCGCTCGAGGACGCCACCACGGCCTGGCGCGCCGACCCCGGCGACGTCAACGCGTGTCGCGCCTTCCACCGCGCGTGGTTCGGACCGTTCTTCGGCGACCCGCAGCACGCGCAGCGGAGCACGGGCGACTTCTGCGCCGGCACGCCGGCCGCCCGGGCCAACAAGCTCGCGGCGGTCGATCGCTTCACGCTGGCGTCCCTAGGCGACTGGGACTGGCGAGCGGCGCTCGCCACCGTCCGCGCACCGACGCTGGTGGTCCATGGCACCGTCGACCCCATCCCCATCGACAGCGCACGTGCGTGGGCAACCGCGTTGCCTCACGCCCGCCTCCTCGCGCTGGGCGGCGTCGGACACTTCCCGTACCTCGAGGCTCCCGCGCGCTTCTTTCCGGCGGTGCGGGCGTTCCTCGAGGGCGGCTGGCCGGACGAGGCCGTCGGTCCGTCGCAACCACGAGCGGGGGCGGCCTCATCGACGTGAGGCCGCCCCCGCTCGTGCGGCGCCGTGCGACACGGCGCGCGTGATGGTCGGGGCGAGAGGATTCGAACCTCCGACCCCCTGCTCCCAAAGCAGGTGCGCTACCAGGCTGCGCTACGCCCCGCCGAACGGGAGTATAGCCCGTGGCCGCTGCGCCCTCAGCCGGCCGACGTTACTTCGTCGAGCGCGAGCTCGCACCACGCCCGGATCTCGGGCGTGAGCGGCAGGTGCGTGAGCGCTTCACGGTCGTACCAACCGAGCGTCGGGACGCCAGCGAGCGCGCCGTCGTAGCCATCCGCAGGCTGCGCCAGGTAGACGAGATCGATGTGCTCGTGGGCGTCGTCGATGCGCTCGAGTTGGACACCGCGCGGCCGCGTCAGCTGCCGTGGCCCCGGCACCGTCACAGGGGCATCGCCGAGGAGCACGATCGGGACGCCGGACTCCTCGAGCACCTCGCGCACCGCGGCGTCGTCGGGGAGTTCGTTCGCCTCGACGTGACCGCCGCACGGCAGCCAGCGGCCGAGTTTCGGGTGCTCGTGCAGCAGCACCGCGCCGCGCCACACGACGAAGACGGCCACCGCCCAGTCACGCCTCGGGGCGTTCGACCCGTTGGCCGTCACGACGCGAGCCGCAGTTCGACGGCGCCCTCGCGCTCGCCCAGCACGCCGCCGTAGAGCGTGTGGGGCGTCGCGTGATCGACGCGCACGCGGTGGAGCCCGAGGCGGCGGACCTGGTCGGCGGGGACCAAGACGGTGTGGTTCTGGTCTGAGTGCCCGGCGACGTAGTGGCCGTCCTTGGCGCGCTCCTTGACCAGGACCCGCACCTCGCGTCCGATCCAGCGCCGGTTCGCCTCGAGCGCCCAGTGCTTCTGGCGTTCGATCAGTCGGCCCAGGCGCTCGGTCTTGACCTCGCGCGGCATGTCGTCGAAGTGCGTGTGGGCCGGCGTGCCCGGGCGCGCGCTGTAGATGAACATGTAGGCGTGCTCGAAGCGCACCTCGTCGAACAGGTCGACGGTGCGCTGGAAGTCGTCTTCGGTCTCGCCCGGGAAGCCGACGATGATGTCGGTGGACAGCACCACGTCGGGCACCTTCGCGCGGATCTCGCGCACGATCTCGAGGTAGCGCTCACGGCGGTACTCGCGCGCCATGCGCCGCAGCACGCGGTCGCTGCCGGACTGCACCGGGAGGTGGATGTAGGTGCACACGTTGGGTTCGCCGGCGATCGCGTCGATCACGTCGCTGGTGAAGTTCATCGGGTGGCTGGTGGTGAACTTCACGCGCGGGATGCCGACGCGCGCGACCAGGCGCAGGAGCTCGGCGAACGACGGCAACGTCGGGTCGTGCAGGCCGTAGCTGTTGACGTTCTGACCCAGCAGCACCACTTCCTGCACACCGCTGTCGTGCATCGCGCGGGCCTCGTGCATGATCGCCTCGAGCGGCCGCGAGACCTCGGGACCACGCGTGGTGGGGACGATGCAGTAGGTGCAGTGGTGGTCGCAGCCGCGCATGATCGTCAGGAACCCGGTCTGGGTGCCGGCGGGCGGGGGCGGCGTGATGTGGTCGACGAGGTCGTCCCGGAAGTGCAGGCGCTCCACGCCACCTGGGGCCGACGCGTGCGCATCGGAGCGTCGCCGTTCGACGGCGTCGAGCGCCGGGACGAGGTCGGTGATGGCCCCGGGACCGATGACGAGGTCGACGTCGAACTTGCGCGCGATGGCCTGCCCCTCGTCGAGTTGTGCGAGGCAGCCCATCAGGGCGAGCGTGAGGTCGCGGCCGCGCCGGCGCTCCTTGCGGAGGTCGCCGAGCAGCGACACCACCTTCTCGACCGGCTTCCCGCGCACGGCGCACGTGTTGAGCAGGATCAACTCGGCGTCCTGGGGGGCGTCGACGATCTCGTGACCGCCCGCCACCAACTCCGAGTGGATCGTGAGGGTGTCGTACTCGTTCATCTGGCAGCCGTACGTGATGACGTGAGCCCTCATCGGACTGCCGCCGGCGTGTGCATGGAGCCATCCTTCACGCCAGCCATCCTAGCAGCGTCGAGACGCGAGCCGCATGTTCGGGGCAGCGCGCGGCACACGCCGTCACAGCGGTTCAGCCTCGCGTCAGCGCGGCCACCAGGGCGACGCCGATCGCCGCGATGGTCATCATGAAGCCCTGCACGAGAAGCCGGGGGAAGCGCCGCGCGAGCGCCGGCACGGCGCTGCCGATCACCATCAGCACGCCCACCAGGAAGAGCCACGAGGCGGCGTGCAACCAGCCGTCCAGCACCGGGTCGCCCGTGCTCATCGTTCCAGCCTCGACGGACCATCCGGTACGACGCGATCGCGTCCGGCGGCCTTGGCCTCGTACAGGCGCGTGTCGGTCAAGGCGAGCAAGCGGCTGGCGTCGTGCGCGGCTTCGTCGCTGCTCGCCACACCGAGACTCACCGTCACGTGGACGTCGGCGGCGGCGCTGAGCCCGCCGACCGTCGCGATGCGCGCGCGTATCGTCCGCGCGACGCCGATCGCGTCCGTGCAGGTGGTCGCCGGGAGCAACACGGCGAACTCGTCGCCGCCGATGCGAGCCACGGTGTCGCTCGCACGGACCGCGGCGCGCAGCGCGTCCGCGACGCCTCGGAGCACCTCGTCGCCTGTGATGTGCCCGTAGCGGTCGTTGACCTCCTTGAAGGCGTCGATGTCGAGCAGGATCACCGAGCAGGCCCGCGTCGTCTCGGCGGCGCGCGCCACCTCGACCGCCAGGCGTGCGTGATACGCCCGACGGTTCCCGACGCCCGTCAACGGATCGGAGGACGCGGCGATCTCGAGGTCGGCGGTGCGGCTCGACAGGTCGCGGTGGTCCGAGACCAGGCGCTCGAACTGCTCCGCCAGGGCGTGCCGTTCGCGCTGCGCCGCCGCGGCCTCGCTGCGTGCGAGGGCGACCTCCGTCTGCCAGCGCTGCTCCTCGTGCGCGCGTTCGCGCAACGCCCGCTCGGCTCGCAGCTCCAGATCGTGGAACGCCTCGAACTGCTCGAGAGCGAGCCGATGCTCGCCGCACGACTTCCAGTACGACGCCAGGTCGCGACGCACCGCCGCCTCGAGCGCCGTCGAGCCTGCCTGGTGCGCCGCAGCGAGTGCGCGTGCGAGCAGGTCGGGTACGCGCTCCGGCGATCCACGCTCGACCAGGAACTCCGCATGGGACCGCAGGTGCTCGCCGAAGTCGTGCGGGTCACCGCGCCGCTCGTGGGCGACGTCCGCCGCTGCGAACGCGTTGGCGGCCGCGTCATGCCTGCCCGCCGCCGCCAACGCGAGGGCGAGGTTGGTCGTCGCGCCCGCCGCATCGTCCGGCTCGACCTCACGCTTGATCGCGAGCGCGCGCTCGGCGAACGTGATCGCTGCCTCGTGCTGTCCCAGGAGCCGGGTCGTGATCGCCATGTTCGTCGACACGGCAGCCTCCCGGGCACGGTCGCCGGCGCGCTCGGCGTGGCGCAGGCTGGCGCCGAAGTGCTCGAGCGCCTCTGGGAACGAACCGGCGCGCGAGTACACGACACCGAGGCTGTTGCGGACCCGCGCCACACCGTCGTCGTCGCCGCTCCGGTCGAAGGCCTCGATGGCGTTGCGCAGCGCGGTCACCGCTGCCGTGGGATCACCGATGGTGTCGAAGACCACCCCGGTGCGGTGGTACGCCATGCCGAGCCAGCCGGCCTCGCCGCCGCCGCTGTCGGCGCTCGAGCGGCCGAGTTCGACGGCCTCGTCCAACGCCTCCATGGCGCCCCGAACGTCGCCGGCCCGCCTCCGCGCCTCACCCAGCTCGACCAGCGCGGCGCCGAGGCGCGCTGCCGCGGCGGCGTCGCGGTCGGTGTCGCGCAGCGCGCGGGCCGCGGCGTGCGCGCGCTCGGCCGCTCGACCGTAGGAGCCGACCTCACACGCCGCCGCAGCCCGCGCTGCCGCAAGCAGGTCGTCCGCGACCTCTCGAGCCGAGGCCCTCGGCGACTCGGCGACCGTCACGCGCGGCCGTCCATGAGCCTCGGCCGGACGTCCCTGCTGTGCCTCGTGGCCATGCTGCATCCTAGCAGCGGCGCTCGGGGCCGAGCGCGCCGCGAAGCCACGCTGCGACCCGGTACGCTGAGCGCATGAGCACCCGAGAGCCACCTGCGTCGACCGGCGGGGCGGGCGAGAGCTTACGCGAGCGCGTCCTCGCGGTGGTGCGGGCGATCCCGCGCGGACGCGTCGCGACCTACGGGCAGGTCGCCCTGCTCGCCGGGGCGCCGCGCGCGGCACGCCAGGTGGGTGGGATCTTGTTCCGCAGCGCTGAGCGCGACGACGTGCCGTGGCAGCGCGTCGTCAATGCCAGCGGCGGCATCTCCACGCACAAGGTGGGAGCAGGCACCCTCCAGGAAGCGCTGCTCCGCTCCGAAGGCGTCGAGGTCGACGCGTCCGGTGTCGATCTTCGTCGCTACCGCTGGCAGGCGCCGGTCAGCTCCGTGCCTGAGCCGCCGACGTCGCCGGAGTCGGCGCCGCGACCGGAACCACGACGGCCGTGACGCGCTGCTCGTACACGCGCCGCCACAGCCCGAAGCGGACCACCGCACGGACGAAGAAGCCGCCGTGCTCGCGCAGGTTGCGTGCGTAGTGCCCGAGGCCGGGCACGATCGGGCCGAGGGCTCCGAGGATCGAGGCGCTGATCTCCGATGCCACGTCGTGCTGGGCGAGCGACGGGGCAGGCGCCACGAAGGCCACGTGGAAGGCGTGCTCACGTCGCCCGCGGACGCGCTCGCCACGCTGCAGGTCGTAGTGCTCGAGCGTCCTGCTGCGCGTTCGCGTCTGGCGGCGACCGCGGCGCGTGACGTGCTCATAGAAGCGGTCGACGAGCTCGATGCGGACCGAGACACGCTCGAGCGTGGTGTACGGGACGAGCGTGAGGACCGCCTCGAAGGCCTGACCGGTACGGACGGTGGCGGGTACCTGCAGGACCGCGCGGTTGAAGCGGCGCTGCCAGACGGCCTCGACGAGCGCGCTCCCGAACGCCGAAGCGCTCAGTACGATCTCGAGCACGACCCACGGAGCGGCGATGCCCAGGGCGTCGAGCCAACCCGGCACCAGCAGCACCAGCCCACCGGCGAGCGCCAGGGCGCCATACGCGAGCGCCCCCCACACGGCGCCGACGTGGTGCCAGGGCGGCGGCGGCGGGACGTCGAGCGCCGGGTCTTCGTGCCACTGCCGCGCGACGCCGCACGGGTCGCACACGAGCGCGCCGTCCTCGTTGTCGTAACCACACGTCGGACACGTCCAAGCCACGCACCGATGCTAGACCGAGGACGCCTGGGACGGCGTGTAGGATGACCCACATGGACGTCGTCGAACTCACCCGCGCGCTGGTACGGGCCGAGAGCCCCACTGGCCGAGAATCGCCAGCGGCCGCCGTGCTGGCCGCCGCGCTCGAGGCCATCGGCTACGACGACGTCACCATCGATCCGGCAGGCAACGTCATCGGCGTGATCGAACGCGGTGAAGGACCGACGGTGCTGCTCAACGGACACATCGACACCGTCCCGGCCGGCGACCCCGAGCGCTGGCCACACCCGCCCTTCGGCGGCGTGCTCGATGGTGGGCGCGTCTTCGGGCGGGGGGCGTGCGACATGAAGGGTCCCGTGGCGGCGATGGCCATCGGCGCGAGGCTCGCCGCCGAGGCCGGCGTCTTCGGCCGCATCGTCATGAGCGGCGTCGTGCAAGAGGAGATCGGTGGCCTGGGAGCCCGGTACCTGGCGGGGACCCAGCACGCCGACGTGGTCATCCTGGGCGAACCGAGCGACCTGCGCCTGATGCTCGGTCATCGGGGTCGCTGCGAGGTACGCGCCGTCTTCCCGGGGCGCCTCGCCCACGCAGGGCGCGCGTCCCTCGGCGAGAACGCCTTGACGCGCGCCGCGCGCTTCGTAACGGCGCTCGACGCCCTGCCGCTCCCGAGCGCCCCGCGCCTCGGCAGCGCCAGCGTGACACCGACGTCGTTGGTCACGATGCCGCGCGGTGGCACGAACGTCGTGCCCGGCTCGGCGGAGCTCGCCATCGACTGTCGCAGCGTGCCGACCGAGCCGCGCGAGGCGCTGCTCGAGCGCCTCAGGGCGCTCGATCCTGGCGCCGACCTCAGCGTCCCGGAGGAGGTCTTCACCAGCGAAGACGGAGCGGTGCACATGACGCTCCCGCGAGAGAACCTGCCCTACCTGCTCGCCGAGGACCACCCCTCGATCGGCGTCGCCCGCCGTGCGCTCACGGCGGCGCTCGGCCGACCCGTCGAGGTCGATACCTGGTGGTTCGCGACCGATGCGCCGCACCTGGCGTCGCTGGGTGCGCCGATCCTCGGCTTCGGTCCGGGCGATCCCGAACTCGCCCACACCAGTGCCGAGCACGTGAGCGTCGAAGCGCTCCACGCTGCCGTAGACGGATACCGCGCCCTCGTGAGCGCGTTCCTTGGAGGTCGACCATGAAGGGGACCGAGATCATCCTGAACGGCGACCGCTGGACGGTCGTCGACGTCGCCCCCGCGATGCCGCTCGCGGACATGGTGGCGGCGTTGCTCGAGGACGAAGGCTTCGTCGCCACCGTGCGGGTGGCCGCCGGCGTGCCAGACGTGTTGACGCATCTGGGGGTCACGGACAGCGGGACGACCGTCGTGCTCGTGCCCAGCGTCGACGCGGAACGCGCCTTGGCGTTGATCGACGAGACCGTCACCGATTACTCGGGCGACGACCTCGACGCCGCGCTCGCCGAACTCTCCTCCGATCCGAACGCGCTGGGCGAGGTCGATACCGACGAGGCGTTCGACGACGAGGACGACTTCGACGACGATGACGACGCCGACATCCGACGACTCGACGCCCGCTAAGGTCGACGCCGCTCACGGTGCACGCTCGCTCGCGGCGCGGATCAGCCTGGCCGGCGCCGCCGCGGTGGTGGCGCTCAAGGTCGTCGCCTGGGTGCTCACCGGATCGGTGTCGTTCCTGTCGGACGCCGCCGAGTCGTTCGTCAACGTCGCCTCGGCCCTGACCCTCATCGCGGCCGTGCGCGTCGCCGCCAGGCCGCCCGATTACGACCATCCGTACGGCCACCAGAAGGCGGAACTCCTGTCGAGCGTGTTCGAGGGAGCGATGATCCTGGTGGCCGCCGGCGCCATCTTGTGGTCCGCGGCGACGCGGCTGTTGCAGCCGGCGCCGCTCGAGCAGGTCGGGACGGGCATGCTGTTCATCGCGGCTGCGACGATCCTGAACGTGCTGTTGGTGGCCTACCTGAAGCGGGCCGGTCGACGACTGCGCTCACCGGCCCTGATGGCCAACGCCCGGCACCTCCGCACCGACGTGTGGACGTCGCTCGGCGTCCTCGCCGGCGTCGGTCTGGTCGTGGCGACGGGGTGGGATCGCCTCGATCCGCTCGTCGCCATCGTGGTCGCGGCGAACATCGTGCGCGAGGGCGTGGCCGTCCTCACCACCAGCGTGTCGCACCTGCTCGACGAGCGCTTGCCCGACGACGAGGAACGCGTCATCCTCGAAGCGCTCGAGGCGCACCCGGGGGTCCTCGGGTACCACCGGCTGCGCACACGCAGCGCCGGCCGGGCCCGCTTCGCGGAGGTCGACGTGTTCGTCGACCCCGACATCAGCGTGCGCGACGCGCACGAGGTGGCCCAAGCGGTGGAGGCGGAGGTGCACGGCGCCCTCGACGAGATCACCACCACGCTGCACGTCGAGCCCTACGAAGCAGGTCTCCGAGACGTGTCGCGCACTCCCCGCGAGGAGTACCCGTCCGGGCCGAGTCGCGCCAGCGACACCGAGAGCTGAGCACTCGCGCCGTCGACGAAGCGCAGACGCGCGCTCGCCCACTCCGTGCCGGCGTAGTCGACGCCGATGCGAGGCGTCGCCACCGTCTCGGTCGGCGCCGGTCCTCGGTGGATCGTCAACGGCGGTCGATCGACCCGCTCGCCGAGCAGTCGCCGGTCGATGTCGAGCAGGCGGGTCAGGCGCCCTGGACCGTCACCGCGTACCGCGCCCGACGGACCGACCGTCCCCGGCACCGGCTCGACGGCCCGGACCAGCACCGCCTGCGGTTCGCCCAGCGCGCCAGTGACGACGTTGAACAGCTCGTGTAACCCGTACACCAAGTAGACGTAGGCGTGGCCGGCGGGACCGAACATGACCTCGGTGCGGGCCGTTCGGCCCTTGGCCGCATGGCACGCGAGGTCGTGCGCCCCGACGTACGCCTCGGTCTCGACGATCCGCCCCATGCGCACCGCACCGTCGCGGCCGACGCACCGCAGCACGCTACCGAGCAGGTCGCGCGCCACCTCGGCCGCCGGACGGGCGAACCAGCGCAGCGGCAGCACGCACGACGCCTCGACCTCGGGAGCGGACGTCATCCGACGCTGCGGAAACCACGGCCGTCCCAGCCGGCGTAGCTGTAGAAGCGCCCGGCGACGCGGTCGCGCAAGTAGGCGGCCAGCGGTTGCCGCAGCGGCGCGATCGGGATGATCTGCTCCACCTCGTCGACCGGGACGAACCGCGCCTCGACGATGAATCCGTCCGGGTCGCGCGGGTTGAGCAGGCCGTCGTAGCGAGCGAGGAACGCGAACGACACCGCGCGGTCGTTCCGGCGCTGGTCCTCGACGTGCACCGCGTACGCCAAGTGCTCGATCGAGGTCAGCTCCAGGCCCGTCTCTTCGCGCACTTCGCGCGAGAGCGCATCGAGCGTGGACTCGCCGCGCTCCACCACACCACCGGGCAGCGTCCAGCGGACGTTGCCGAACCCTTGCCAGTCGTTCCCGACGAGCAGCACCCGCCCGCGCGCGTCGAGCAAGATGGCCGCGGCCACCACGAACTCACGCCGAGCCACGCCGCGCCTCCTTCGCGTCGATCGCGACCGCGTCGAGCCTGGCGTCGCCGAGCTCGCTCGCGCGACGCTCTTGGTCCGCCTCGGAGAGCGCGGCGGTGAGCGGACCGAGCTCGCCGGCGAGCACCCCGGCGAGGTCGTGGGTGGTGAAGCCGATGCGGTGATCGGTGACCCTCGACTGCGGCACGTTGTACGTCCGAATCTTCTCGGAGCGCTCGCCGCTGCCGATCTGCACGAGCCGGGCCTCGCGCTCCTCGGCCTGGCTGCGCTCCCGCTCGCGTTCCAGCAGGCGCGCGCGCAGGACCGTCAGGGCCTTCTCCTTGTTCTTGTGCTGCGACTTGCCGTCTTGGCAGGTGACGACGAGCTCCTCCGGCGTCCCCGGCATGTAGGTGATGCGCACCGCGCTGTCGGTGGTGTTCACGGACTGACCGCCGGGTCCCGACGCCCGGTAGACGTCGACGCGGTAGTCGGCGGGGGAGACGACCAGTTCGGCGTCCTCGCCGACGGGCAGGACGGCCACGGTGACGGTGCTGGTGTGGATGCGGCCCTGCGCCTCGGTGACCGGCACGCGCTGGACGCGATGGACGCCCGACTCGTACTTGAACGCCTGGTACGGGCCGCGGCCCCGCACCTCGAACGCGGCCTTCGACACGCCGCCGAGCTCCGTCGGGTAGGTGTCGAGCGGCTCGACCGTGAAGCCGAGCGACTCCGCATACCGCTGGTACATGCTCACGAGCTCTGCGGCGAACAGCGACGCCTCGTCACCGCCAGCGGCGGCGCGCACCTCGACGATCACGTCGTCGTCGTCGAACGGGTCGCGCGGCACCAGGGCGCGCTGCAACGAGCGCTCGAGCTCGGCCTCGCGCGTCGCAAGGTGCTCCAGCTCCTCGCGGGCGGTCGCGCCGACCTCGGGGTCGTCGAGCAACGCCTCGGTGTCGGCGCGCTCACGGCGAGCGCGCACCAAGGCGCGCGCCGTCTCGGCCGCCTCCTTGAGTTCGCCGTAGCGCCGCATCAGGGCGCGGTACCGAGGCTGGTCCGCGATGACCGTCGGGTCGCCGAGACACGCCTCGAGTGCCTCGAACTCATCGATCACCGGTTCCACGCGGACGCTCATCGCGGCAGTCTACCGTGGTCCCGCCGCGGTCCCGGACGCAGGACCGGCACGACGCACGAGCCCGGTGTCCAGGGCCGTGGACGCGCCGGCGCTGCGCCGGCGCTCAGCGCGTCATGACCACCACGAGGCCCTGCCAGCGCGCCATGCGCGGATCTCCGGAGCGCGCCTGGTAGGTGCCGGCCGCGAGCGGTCGCGGCGGGGCGCTCATCAGCGCGTCCAACACGGCTTGCCGTACGCTCGCAGCGGGGAGCCCCGGTGGCAACGCGAGCGCGGCGACGTCCTCGAACGCCCGCTGGAGCAGCGTGAGCGCGTCGTCGACCAGCGCCAGGGTGCCGACCTCCATGGGGTCGAGCCGGGCGTCGAGGGTCTCGATGCGCGCGAGCGCAGCTGCGGCGGCCTCGCGGTTCGGATGTTCGGCCGGCAACGATTCGAAGACGGTCACGGGGGAGACGGCGCTGCGGACCTGCCACCACGCGTCGCCGCCCGTGGGCGGCGCGGTCGGGCCCTCCGCCGTCGCTGTCAGTCGCCGCCACGTGGCGGGTCCGATCGTCTCCGGCCGCACGTACGCCGGTCCGAACCAGCCGCGCGTGCGAAGGCCGCGCAGCGCCAGGTCGGTGTCGGTCGTCAGGCCCCAGACGACGATGGCGCCCGGCTCTCGGGTGGCTGCCCACAGCGCCTCGGGCGTGAGGACCGTGGCCGACGGCGGGTACTGGATGGTCCCGACCGGCTCGCGTCCGGCGTCTGCGAGGGCGCGCTCGAACGCTTCGGCAGCGTCGACGCCGAACGCGTTGTCGAGGGTCATCAGCGCCATGGCCGACTTGCCTTCGTCTGCGACGTGCACCGCCGCCGCGGTCATCTGCGTGCGCGCGTCGGCCCGAAGGGCCAGCGTCCACACGTGGTCGGTGGTCGGGGTTCCGTCCAGTTTGAGCAGGACGACACCGGAGGCCTCCGCGACGGCGCTCACACGCTCGCTCGCCGACGGCGAGGTGCAGCACACGAGCGCCAGCACCCCCTCGTCGATCAACTCGCGGGCGAGCGACTCGGCGCGCCGCGGATCGCCGGCGTCGTCACGAACGTCGATCACGAGCGGGACTCCGTACACGCCGACGGCGACGTACGCCGCGGCGAAGCGCTCGGCCACGCTCGCCTGGAGGGCGCCGATGGCGCTGCCGGCGCTCTGGGACGCGATCACACCGATGCGCCACGGCGACGATCCGTCTGCCTGTGCGGCGGCGATCGCCGCCGCGAGGAGCACGCAGAGCGCGACGGTCGTACGGAGCAGCGTCGAGACGAGTGGCCGAGGCGGCGTCACGAGGGCCGAAGCGGGCGGAACGACGTGGGTGCGACGCATGAGGACCGTCGTACCCGACGTGCGCGTGAGACGCGTGTGCCGCTGCCGCCGCAGGGAGCGCCGAGGCGTGCGAGGCTCGAGGTGCACGTAGCGAGTATCGTTGCGTGATGATCATGACGGTGCTCGGTCCCATCGATCCCGATCGGCTCGGGTTCAC
>REEJ01000098.1 GCA_007695125.1 Trueperaceae bacterium
AACGCGCGTTGGCGGTGACCATCGACACCGCGTTGTGCGCGATCGCGCTGGTCGGCCTCTTCTGGCTGACGCGGGCCCGGCCCGACACGATCCTCTTCCTCGCGCTGCCGCTGTACGGTGCCCTGCGGCTCGGGTACCACACGCTCTGGGAAGGGACGTCGGGCACGACGCTCGGCAAGCGGCTCGCAAGGCTACGCGTCGTCTCGGTCGACGGTGGTCCGGTCGGCTTCCGGCGGGCGTTCAAGCGCAACCTGGCGCGGTTGCTCGACGCGTTGGCCTTCTACCTGGTCGCGCTCGTGGTCGCCGCGCAGCCGGGGAAGCGGCGTTCGCAACGCATCGGCGACCGCTGGGCCGGCACGCTTGTGGTCGACGAGCGGCGGATCGAGGCGACCGTGGCCGCCCGCCGTGCGCTCGCCTGACGGTCGGCGCGGGCACGCTGTCCGCCGCGGCCCGGTGGTAGCGTTCAGGACGAGATGAAGGATCCGGCCGTGCGCGTTCCACACCCCTCTCGGGCGCCGCTCGTCGCCTCCACCGCCGTGCTGTTGGCCGCTCTCGTCCTCGCGCTCGCCGCCTTGGGGCCACGCTCGAGCGCGAACGAGGCAGCGGGGCCGCAAGGTCACACGCTCAGGGCCCAGCTCGAACGCGGCCAGGCCGTCTACGCGTTCAGCTGCACCACGTGTCACGGAGCCACCGGTCAGGGTTTCGAGGAGGCGCGCTCGGCCTTCCCCGACGACCACTACCACTGCGTTCGCTGTCATGCGCCGGCCAACCCGCCCGTGATGACGCAGGCCCAGATCGACCAGACCCAGTCGGTGTTCTCGCTCGGAAACGCGCCTGGCCTCGCCGACGCCGAGGCGATCGCGAGGTTCGGCTCGGCCGCCGGCCTGTACGCCTACGTGCGCGCAACCATGCCGCGCTGGGACCCGGGCAGGCTCGACGACGGCGCCTTCCTCGACGTCACCGCCTTCGTCCTGCATCTTGCGGGTCTCCTCCCGGACGACGCTCCGGCGCTGACGCTCGAAGGGCTCGCAGCAATCGGACTCGGCGTGGCGGCGGACTGACCGAGCCAGGACACGCCCTGCCCACGAACGTCGCGAGGCGCCTCCTTCGGGAGGCGCCTCGTTGCGTGTGGGTTCGGCGTTCGTGCTGGAGCGGGCCGGCTGCGTCTTCGGTTCAGTCGCGCCGGCGCGGGTCGAGCGCATCACGCAGGCCGTCGCCGACCATGTTGAGCGCGAGCACCGTGACGACGATCGCGAGGCCGGGGAAGGTGACGGCCCAGTGGGCGTCACGGATGAACGGACGAGCGCTGTTGAGCATGCTCCCCCACTCGGCGGTGGGTGGCTGGGCGCCGAGGCCCAGGAACGACAAGCCCGCCGCGGCCAGGATGGCGCCGGCGAGCGACAGCGTCACCTGCACGATCACCGGGCTGAGCGAGTTGGGCACCACGTGCTTGAACATGATGCGCTGGTCGCGCGAACCTGCCGCATGTGCGGCCGTGACGAAGTCCATCTCGATCACCTGCAGCACGGCGCTGCGCGTGATGCGAGCGAACTGCGGCACGTTGGCGATACCGACCGCGATCATCACGTTGGTCAGGCTCGGTCCCAGCGCGGCGACGATGGCGAGCGCGAGCAAGAAGCCCGGCAGCGCGAGCAGCACGTCGACGAAGAACGACACGGTGGAGTCGACCCAGCGCCCGTAGAAGGCCGCCAGGAGACCCATCAAACCACCGACGGCGAGTGCGATGCCGACCGCGATGAAGCCGACCTGCAGCGAGACACGACCACCGTAGATGATGCGTGAGAGCACGTCACGGCCGAAATGGTCGGTACCGAGCAGGTGCTCCGCCGAGGGCGGCTGCAGCCGGTTGCGAAGGTTCTGCTGGTTGGGCGGGTAAGGGCTGATCGCCTCGGCGAACACCGCCGCGAGGACGATGATGGAGAGCACCACCGCCCCGATCGCCGTGCGCGGGCTCGAGCGCATGAGGGCGAACCAGGAGCGCCGGCGTTGCGGGATGACCTTCGTGGTCGTCGCCATCTCAGCTGTACCTGGTCTTGAGTCGCGGGTCGAGATAGGCGTACAGGACGTCGGTCACCAGGTTCACGACGGCGTACATCAGCGCGAACGTCATGACGACGCCTTGGACGACGGGGAAGTCCTTCGAGCGGATCGCATCGATCGCGAGGCGCCCGATGCCGGGCCACGAGAAGATCGTCTCGGTGATGACGGCGCCGGACAGCAAGGCACCGAACTGCAATCCGATGACCGTCACGATCGGGATCATGGCGTTGCGCAGCGCGTGCCGATAGGTGATCGAGCGTTGGCGAACGCCCTTCGAGCGCGCCGTCCGGACGTAGTCCTGGCTGAGCGTCTCGAGCATGGTGGCGCGCGTCATGCGGGTGATGGCGGCGATGGCGCTGGTGCCGAGCGTGATGGTCGGGAGCACGTAGTACTGCCAGCCACCGAGCTTGCCCGACGGCGGTAACCAGTCCAGCACCAGCGCGAACAGCAAGATCATGATCAGGCCTTGCCAGAACACCGGCATCGCGAGGCCGCCGAACGCCAGAACGGTGGCCGTGTGGTCGACGGCGGTGTTGGGTCGCGTGGCAGAGAGCACCCCAAGCGGCACGCCTATCGCGATCGACAGCAGCGTTGCCAGGAGCGCAAGCTCGACCGTCGCCGGTAATCGCGCGACGATCTCACCCGTTACGGGTCGGCCCGAGCGGGTCGAACGCCCGAAGTCGAGCTGTACGACGCGCACGAGCCACATCCCGTATTGGACGTGGGCAGGTTCGTTGAGACCGAGGCGCTCTCGCAGCGCCTCGAGTTCGGCCTGCGGCGCGTTCTCGCCGAGCATGAGGATGGCGGCATCACCAGGCGTCAGGAACATGATGCCGAACACGATGACGGTGACCCCGAGCAAGATGGGGATCAGGAGCAAGATGCGACGAAGGATATATTTGATCAACGCAGGTGTCGTCCCGTGGTCGCCCCGACGTCCGGGGCGTGCGTAGGTAGGTGGGGCCGAGCGGTCCAGGCCCCACCCTCATGGTCGAAGAACGCCGAACCGGGGTTGGCCCTGAGGCCAACCCCGGTGAGAGTTCAGTTCTTCTGGACGTTGTAGAGGCGGTTGTGGCCGGCCGGGTGCGGTACGAAGCCGGTCACGTTCGCGCGCGTCGCGTGCGCCTCGATCTGCGTGTTGAGGAAGATCCAGGGCGCCTCGTCGCGGATGATCTCCTGGGCCTCGAAGTAGTAAGCCTCGCGGAGTTCGGGGTCGCTCTCGCGGCGGCCGAGATCGAGCAACTCATCGACGCGATCGCTGGACCAGAAGGTCCGGTTGCCGGCCGAGCCGAAGTTGCTGCTGTGGAACAGCGCGTACAGGCCGTAGTCGGCGTCGGCGGTGACGGTCACCCAACCGAGGATGAACATGTCGTGGGCGCCGGCCGCGGTGTCGTTGAGGTACGTGGACCACTCGAGCACCTGGACGTCGACGCTGATGCCGATGTCACCGAGTTGCGCCTGCACGATCTCCGCGATCTGGATGCGAAGCGGGTTGTCGTTCGTCCACAGCGTGGTGGAGAAGCCGCTGCCGAGTCCGGCGTCGGCGAGGAGCTGACGGGCGCGCTCCGGGTCGTACTCGTACGGCTCCAGATCGGTGTTGGCCCCGAAGACCATCGAGCTGATCGGGCTGTTGGCCGGGAAGCCGAAGCCCTCGAAGATCACGTCGACGATCGTCTCGGCGTCGACGGCGTGGTTGATCGCCTGACGGACGCGGACGTCGTCGAACGGCTCCTTCTGGGCGTTGAAGCCGATGTACGCGGTGGTCAGCGCCTCGATCTCGGCCATCGTGATGTTGGGGTTCTGGCGGGCCCGGAGGGCGTCGCGGGGCTCGAGGTTGTAGGCGATGTCGATCGCGCCGGCCTCGAGTTCGATGGCCCGAACGGTGCCCTCGGTGATGGCGCGGAAGATCACGCGCTCGGGGCCGACGTCGCCGTACCACCAGTCGTCGTTCCGATCGAGGACGATCTGGTTCGCGACCTCCCAGGAGACGAACGAGAAGGGACCCGTGCCGACGACGACGCTGGTGCCGTAGTCCTCACCGGCGTCGGTGACCGCGCGCTCGTTCAGGATCGAGGTGGCGGTGTGGGCGAGGTGCGAGAGGATCGGCACGAACGGACCGTTCGTGGTGATGCGCACCGTCATGTCGTCGACGAGCGTGATCTCGTCGATGAAGCCGACGAGGAACGCGCCCGGCGCGGCCGTCGCCGGGTCACGCAGCCGGTCCAGCGTGAACTTGACGTCGGAGCCCATGAGGGTGTCGCCGTTGTGGAAGGTCACGCCGGGACGGATGAAGAAGTCCCACGTGGTGGCGTCGATCTGCTCCCAGCTCTCGGCCAGACCGGACTCGAGCACGAGATCCTCGGTCTGGATGACCAGCGTGTCGTAGATCTGCCGCATGACGCGGGCAGAGGGCTGGTCGTTGGTCTGGTGGGGGCTCAGGCTCACGACGTCGGAGCCCTGCGCCACCGTCAGGGTGAAGGCGTGCGCGCCGCCGAAGGCGAACGCGACAGCCGCGAGCATCAGTAGGACTTTTCTCATGTTCCTCCTCAGTTCCGAACGAACCTGGCCCGTGTGTGGACCAAACACGAACCGGTAACGTCTATCCTATTGCACGCCGGCCCGATAGTGTGAGATATCCCATCACGCCTCGTTGAGCTTCGATCGCGAACGGCTCGGCGGCGCGGCTCAGCTTCGCTGATCGAAGCGCATGATGCCGCCACCCGCACGCTTCGCCCGGTCGAGCGCGAGGTCGGCTGCACGCAGCAGGCCAGCTGCATCCTCGGCGTCGTGCGGGAAGATCGCCACGCCCACGCTGGCGCCGAGTTCGATCTCGAGCGAGCCTGGAGCGACCGGATCGACGACGCTGTAGCTCCGGGCCACGTGGCGCTCGACGCGCTGCGCGGCGACCATGGCGCCGTTCTCCGACACCGCCTGCCAGACGCACGCGAACGCGTCGTCGCCGACGCGCGCGACGAGATCGTGATCGCGTGCGGCGCCTTCGAGCGCCGACGCCACCTGCAGCAGGACCGCATCCCCGACCCTCACCCCGTGGCGCTCGTTGACCCCGGCGAAGCCGCTGAGGTCGACGACCGCCAAGGCGACGCCGTGCCCGGTGCGCCGCGCCAACGCCAGGGCGCCGTCGAGGCGCTCGTGGAGCGTCCGCCGGTTCGCCAACCCCGTCAGTGCGTCGCTGGCCTCGGCGCGCCGTAGGTCCGCCCGGGCCTCGCGCAACGCGAGCGCCAAGGCGCCCCGATCGACCTGCTCGGCCAGCGAGGCGGCGACGTCGCGCAATACGTCGAGCGTCGCCTCGTCCGCAACCGCGCCCGCCACACGGTCCACGGCGGCGACGGTGCCGACCACGGCACCGTCCTCGAGCGCCACGGGCACGCCGGCGTAGGCGCGAAGCGCCGGCTCGCCCACGACCCACGGGTGGTCGGCGAAGCGGACGTCGGCGCTCGCGTCCTCGACCACGAGCGTCTCGGATCCTCGGGCCACGTGGTCGGCGAAACCCGCGTCGGTCGGCTCGCGCGCGAGCTCGCTGCCGTCGGAGCACCACGCTGCGACGCCGTCGTCCGAAGCGAGCGAGATCACGACGAGCGGCGCACCGCTCGCCCGCGCGGCGACGCGCAGCGACCGCGCGATGCCCGCCCCGGCGCCCGCCTGGAGCCCGCGCAACGCCTCCGCGTGCGCGGCAGCGGCGCGCCAGGGCTCTGGCCAGGTGGGCGTGTCCCTCACGCCCGGCATGCTAGCACCGGCCGCGACACCAGCGCCCCAACGGCGCCGCAATCCCGCGGTGCCACGGCCACGCCGAGCGCGAGGTGGCCGGCACCGGTGCTAGGCTGCGCGCGTGGCCGACGCCTCTCCGCCCCCATCGCGCCGTGACGGCCGCGACGCCGACACGCTGCGCCCGCTCGTCGTCGAGCGCGGCGTCAACCGCCACGCCGAAGGCTCGGCCTTCGTGCGTTGGGGCGACACGCACGTGCTCGCCACGGTCTCGGTGGAGTCCAAGCTGCCGCCGCATCTGCGTGGCCGCAAACAGCGCGAGGGCTGGCTCACGGCGGAGTACGGGATGCTGCCTCGCTCGACGAACGAGCGCTCGGCGCGCGAGCGTCGCGAGCGCTCGGGGCGCACCAGCGAGATCCAGCGGCTCGTCGGCCGCGCGCTGCGCAGCACGATGGACCTCGCGCCCTTCAGCGGGCGCACCTTGACGGTCGATTGCGACGTGCTGCAGGCGGACGGGGGTACCCGCTGCGCCGCCGTCCTGGCTGGCTACGCGGCGCTGTTCGACCTCGCCGATCGACAAGTCCGCGATGGGCGGCTGCTCGAGTGGCCCTTGCGCCACGAGGTCGCGGCCGTGTCGGTCGGCATCGTCGACGGCGTGCCGCTGATCGATCTGGACTACGACGAGGACGTCCGAGCCGAGGTCGACCTGGCGGTGGTGGGCGATGAGCGCGGCAACGTGATCGAGGTCCAAGGTGGCACCGAGGGTGCCCCCGTCGAGGCCGAGACGTACGTTCGGCTGGTCGCCCTCGGCCTCGGAGCCGTGGCCGAGACGCTGGCACTGGCGCGCAAGGCGCTGCGATGAGCCCAACGCAACAACGGACCTGGTTGCTGGCATCGGGCAACGCCGGGAAGGCGCGCGAGTTCGAGGCGGCGCTGGCGGGGCGCGGGATCACGCTCGGCCTCGCGCGCGACGCGGGCGTACCGCAGTTCCCGCCCGAGAACGGCACGACGTACGAGGAGAACGCCCTGATGAAGGCCGGCCACGCCGCACTCCATGGTGGTCAGGTGGCCCTGGCGGACGACAGCGGCCTCGAGGTGGACGCCCTCGACGGTGCGCCCGGGGTGCACTCTGCCCGCTTCGGCGGCGCCATCGGCGACGGCGAGCGCATCGCGCACTTGCTCCAACACCTTCGGCGCGTCCCCGACGGCGAGCGTGGGGCGCGTTTCGTGGCCGTCCTGGTGCTCGCCAGCCCCGACGGCGACGTGCACGCGGTCCGCGGCGAGTGCCGCGGACGGATCCTGCAGGGACCGCGAGGCGACGGTGGGCACGGCTACGACCCCGTCTTCTACTCCGACGACCTCGGTATGACGTTCGCCGAAGCCGACATGAGCGCCAAGCAGCGCGTCAGCCATCGCGGCCGCGCGCTCGCGGCGCTGCTGGCATGGCTCGACGACGCGGGCGCGGGCTTCGGTCGAACGGTGCGCTGAACGTGGCGAGCCGTCGAGCCGCGTGCCCTTCTCACGCGTCCATCACGGGACCGACACGTCCCGCGTGGCATGATCGACGTAGCGCGTGGCGAGCAGCCGCGGCCGGGTCTCGACGCCGTCCACCTGCGCGCCCGACGCGACGCACGTGTCCGACGAGGAGGCACCGATGAACCGCTTCAACCCGCTTCTGATCGCCGTCGTCACAGCCCTGGTCCTGGGTCTCGTGGGCGCCCAGGCAGCGTTGCCCGAGGCCGCCGCGGAGGCGCTCGACGCCGGCGAGGCGCGCATGGCCGAGGCGCTCGCCACCTACGGCGCGCAGTACCCCGACCGGCCGCTCTGGCAGCAGGCCTTCGCCGAAGGACGGCGCGCCATGACGCTGGCTCCGGAGGCGCTCGAGCCGGTGCGCTTCCTCGCCGTCGCCTACAGCCGCAGCAACTGGTACGGCCCGGCGTGGAACACCTGGCGCGACTACGTGCGGCGTGGTGGCGACGTCAGCCAGGACGCCGAGGCCCAGGAGATGATCGCCGACGTCGGTCAGGAGCTCGGTTACGGGGCGTACGCCCGCGGCGACACCGAGCTGGCCCTCGAGTACTACCAGTCCATCGCGGCCCTCGTGCCGGGCGACGTCAACGCGCACGTCTGGAGCGGTCGCATCCTGATCGAGACCGAGCGGCCCGAGCAGTCGATCGCCTCGTGGCAACGCGTGCTCGAGCTCGATCCAGCCGACGCCCGCGCCGCCTACTTCCTCGAGCTCGCGCGCGAGCAGTCGCTGCACGGC
>REEJ01000103.1 GCA_007695125.1 Trueperaceae bacterium
GGCAGTGCCGGCGACGGCCGTCCTCATGGGCCCGTGAGCAGCGCCTTCACCGTCCGCATGGGCACGAAGGCCTGGAGTGCCATGCCGCCCGGCCGCGGCTCGCCCGCGAGGGTCAGCACCGCCGCCTTCCGGAAGGTGATGCGCAGCGCGGCGGCGTCGCCGGCCAGGAGCCAGGCGGCGAGCTCCGAGAGCCACGGCTCGTGCCCCACCGCTGCCACCCGCGCGCTCGCCAGCGCCGGCTGGCGCGCCGCCAGCCAGCCGTCGTCGGGCCCGCCCGAGATCGGGGCGTCGGGGTTCGATCCAGTGGCCAGCCGCGCCAGCGCACGGGCGCTGCGCGCGGGATCGCCCTGCGCCAGCGCCTCGGTGACGACCAGCGCGCCGGCCAGGTCGCGCAGCGCATCCGCCGTCTGGCGTGCGCGCAGCCACGGGCTCGTCGCCAGCTGGTCGATGCCCACGCCCATGCGTTCCCACGCTCGCGCCAAGGCTTGCGCCTGCGCCTCGCCCTTCGCCACCAGCGGCCGCAGCGTGTCGTCCGGATAGGCGGGGCCGCGCTCGGCGGCCCGGGCGTGTCTGATCAGATGGAGTTCCACATGTCCTCCGCTCACATATTCAGCTTCAGCCGAGGACCGAGCCGAGCGACAGCAGCGCCTCGGCCCGCTCCAGCTTGGTCACGCCCGACGGCGTCAACGTCAGCGCCCGGGCCAGCCTCGCCGCGATCGCCTCGAGCCGCGCCGGGTCGACGCCCTCGGCGGCCTCGATCTCGGCCTCGCGGAACAGCGCCTCGCGCTCCTCGTCGGGCGCACGCGCCGAGACCTCGTCGAAGCACAACTCCGCGATCAGCTCGCCCGAGTGGCGCACGTCGAACACGCGCCGTTCGGTGCGGATCATCAGCTGGCTGCGCAGCCGGCGCGGATCCACCTCGACCAGCTCAGCCAAGCGCTCCAGCACCGCAGGCGGCCAGTCCTCGCCCGGCAACAGCGGCACCTCCAGCTCCTCGCGTTCGTGCAACGCGCCTGCAACGCGTCCGAGCGTCTTGAGCGTCGCGACGCGCACGCCGTCGACCTGCCGGCGCCGCAGCGCCACCCCGGCGCCACGCAACTCCGCCTCGGGCGTGTCGACGTACGCGTCGAGCTGCCGCAGCACGGCGCGCGGCTCGAGCGCGAAGGGGCTGCCGCGGAAGGCGTCGATCAGCAGCTCGTCGTCCGGGGCGGCGTCGAGGAGCGAGAACTTCAACTCGTGCTCGAAGGGCATGGGGACCATGGTACGGCCCGCGGCCGCCGCGAGGCGAGGGAGCGGAGCGTGCCACGGGGTGCCGCAACCGATCACCCGGACGGGACGAACGCCTGACGGGCGTCCCGCGGGCGCGTGCTAGACTCCCCGTTACGAGTCTCACGCGCGCGGGTGACGGCACTACCCGCACGTGCCGTGCGCAGCGCGGCGCGCCAGCAGAGGGAGCCACGCACATGCCTCAGATCAGGAACGTCGCCGTCCTCTCCCACAGCGGCGCCGGCAAGACATCGCTCGTCGAAGCGATGCTCTACCGCGCCGGCGCCATCTCCAACCGCGGCAACGTCGAGGACGGCACGACGGTCTCGGACGTCACGCCCGAGGAGAAGCGCCGCAAGATCAGCATCTACTCGACCGTGCACCCCTTCGAGTGGCAAGACGACGCCTTCAACCTGATCGACACGCCCGGCTACGCCGACTTCGTGGGCGAGATCCGCGGCGCGCAGGCCGCTGCCGACGGCGTGCTGATCGTCGTGTCGGCCGTCTCCGGCGTGGCGGTGGGGACCGAGCGCGTGTGGACGTCGTCGTTCGAGCGCGAGCTGAACACGATCTTCGTGATCAACAAGATGGACCGTGAGAACGCCGACTTCTTCCGCACCATGGCGTCGATCGAGGACTCGTTGGCCGGCAACATCGCCGCCATCCAGGTGCCGATCGGTCAGGCCGAGGACTTCCGAGGCATCGTCGACCTGCTCGACATGGTCGCCTACACGTGGGAGGGCGGCGAGCGCAGCAAGGGACCGATCCCCGACGAGGTCGCGGGCGTGGCGCAGGAGTACCGGGAGCGCCTGGTCGAGGCCGTCGTCGAGACCGACGACGACCTGATGATGGCCTACCTCGAGGACCAAGACCTCGACAACGAGCTCGTCAAGAAGGCCTTCTTCGCCGCGGTGCGCGCCAACACGCTGCAGCCGGTGCTGATGACCTCGGCCATGCAGCAGATGGGGATCACGCTGCTGCTCGACTTCATGAGCCAGGGCGTGCGGCACGTCGAGCAACACCGCCCGCTGCGCGTCGAGAAGGGCGACATGCCCGACCTCGGCGCCGAGGGACCGTTCGTGGCGCGCGTGTTCAAGACCGTCATCGACCCGTACCTCGGCAAGGTGTCGATGATGCGCGTGCTCAGCGGCCGCCTCAAGGCCGGCGAGGCGCTGCGCGACAACACCCAGGAGAACGACGTGCGCACCGCGCACCTGTACGTCCCCAAGGGCAAGGACCTGAGCGAGGTCAAGGAGCTCTCGGCGGGCATGATCGGCGCGATCACCAAGGCCGACGCCGTCAAGACCGGCGACACGCTCGCGTCGCCGGGTTGCGACGTCGTGCTGGCGAACATCCGCTTCCCGCAGCCGGTGATGGCGTTGGCGCTGACGCCGAAGACGCGCGCCGACGACGACAAGCTCAGCGACGCGCTCGGCAAGACCCTCGACGCCGACCCGACGCTCGAGCTCGTGCGCGACCCCGACACCCACGAGACCGTCCTGTGGGGCATGGGGCACGTCCACCTCGAGGTCGCCACCGGTGTGATGAGCGATCGCTTCGGCGTCAACGTCGACACCCGACCGCCCAAGATCAGCTACCGCGAGACGATCAGCACGACCGGTGACGCCCGCTACCGCCACCGGAAGCAGTCCGGTGGCGCCGGCCAGTTCGCCGAGGTCGCCATGCGCGTCGAGCCCGCCGAGCGCAACGAGGGCGAGATCTTCGATTGGGCCGTCGTCGGCGGCACCATCCCGACCAACTTCCAATCGAGCTGCGAGAAGGGCTTCCGCGCGTCGCTCGAGAAGGGCCCGATGGGCTTCCGCGTGGTCGACGTCAAGGCCATCGTGTACGACGGCAAGGACCACCCGGTCGACTCGAAGGACGTCGCGTTCCAGATCGCCGCGGGCGAGGCCTTCCGGGAGGCCTGCGCGGGCGCCAAGCCCGTGCTGCTCGAGCCGATCGCGCTCGTCAAGGTGCGTGTCCCGGATCGCCACACCGGCGACGTGATCAGCGACTTCAACGGCCGCCGCGGGCGCATCCTGGGGATGGACTCCGAGGGCTCGGTCGCGATCATCAGCGCGCACGTGCCGATGTCGGAGGTGCAGAACTACTCCGCCGACCTGCGCAGCATGACCGGTGGCCGCGGCGCGTTCTCGCTGCGCTTCGAGCGCTACGACGCCGCGCCACAGAACGTGGCGCAGCGGGTGATGTCCGAGCGGGAGGCCGCCGCGGCCTCCTGAACGGGGTTGCGCGCCAGGGGCAACCATGCGGGTCGTGATCACCACGCAACCCGCCGACGGTCACCTGAACCCGATGCTGGGCCTGAGCGCAGCCCTGCGTGAGGCCGGCCACGAGGTGCTGCTCGCCACGAGCGCGTCGTTCGTTCCTCGGATCGAGGCGCGTGGCGAGAGGGCGGTCGCGGTCGGACGCGACTGGCTCGAGAGCGGAGGGCCGAGCGAGCCCCCCGATCCGGACGTCGATCCCGCCGGTTTCAGGGACATGTTCGAGCGGTCGTTCCTGCGCGGGGTGGCAGCCGAGATGGCAGACGACCTCGTACGGCTCATCGGAGACGTGCAGCCCGACGTCCTGGTCAGGGAGTCCGTCGAGTTCGCCGGCTCCGCAGCCGCCGAACGGTGCGGGGTGCCGTTCGCGACCTTCGAGTGGTCCTTCCCCGTCGACCTGGACACGATGCTCACCCAGTTCGACCTCGCGAGCGACGCCCCGCTGGGCCGGCTGCGCGATCATCTCGGCCTGCCACCGCGCTTCGAGCGCGACTGGTTCCTCGGCGACCTGGTCATCTCGACGCTGCCGGAGCGCTACCGCGGCGATGCGCCAGTGCGCGGCCAGCATGTGTCGATCCGGCCACACGTGCTCGACCTCGTCGACGACGCGCCGGTCCCGGATTGGGTCGAACAGCTGCGTGGAGCGGTCTACGTCACGCTCGGCACCGTCTTCCCCCGCCACTTCCCCGAGGTGCTTCGCGTCGCCGCCGCAGGAGCGGCGATGGCGCGGCGACCCACGGTCGTGACGTACGGTGCCTCGGTCGACCGGGACGTGATCGATCTGCCAGACACGGAGGACGTCCACGTGTGTGCGTACGTGCCGCAGGGCCCGATACTCGATCGTTGCGTGGTCGCTGTGATCCACGGTGGCACGGGTACCACCCTGGGCGCGCTCGCACGCGGCGTGCCCGTCGTCGTGATCCCCATGGGCGCGGACCAGTACGCCCACGCAGACGCGGTCGAGCGACTCGGCGCGGGCTTGGTGCTCGACCACCGTGCGCTCACGCACACGGCGGTCAACGACGCGGTGAACGCGGTCGGCAGCGACCCGGCCTACCGGTCGGCGGCCCACGGCGTCGCCCAGGATCTGGCGTCGCTGCCGGGCCCCGATCATGCCGTCGCGGCCCTCGAGAGGCTCGCGGCCGGACGCTGAGGCGTGTTGCGTGCCGTGCTCTCGCGCCCGGCCTCAGCCCAACGCGTCGAGCTGCGCCGCGACGTCCTTCGCCAGCTCGCTGCCGAGCTCCTCGGCCTCGCGCGCCTCGCCGCTGACGCTCGCTTGCAGCGTGGTGCCGCCGAGCGCGACGGCGCCGAAGAGTTGCATCTCGCCCTCCTCGTCGACGGTCGCCAGGGCGCCGGTCGCCCTGCCGGGCAGCCCGGCGGCGAACGCGCGCTCGGCGCGCACGCGGTCGTAACTCGGCCGGTGCTGCAGCGTGTAGGCGACCTCAGCGGCGAGGTCGTCGTCGGATCGGGCCAGCAGCGCCAACGAGCCCTGCCCCGGCGCCGGCGGCAGCACGTCGGGATCCAGCAGCGTCCGGGCGTGGTCGCGGCGGTCCATCATGATGAGCGTCGACGCGGAGAGCACCAGCGCATCGAGTTCGCCCGTGGCGAGGCGTGCCAGCGCCCGGTCGACGTCGGTGCCGACGATCTCGGGGCGCATCTCGGGGAACAGGGCCTGGAGGAACGGCAGGTCGCGGTCCGCGCCGACGCCGATCAGCGCCTGGGATGCGAGCCCTTCCATGCCGACCGCACCCTTGGTGACCAGGGCCAGTCGCGGTTCGAGGCGGCGTGTGACGGCGACCAAGGCGACGCCCTCGGGGAGTGGCGTCCGCAGGGTGTCGCAGGCCACGACGGCGAGGCCGATGGCGCCGCTGGCGAGCGCTTGGAGGACGGGATCGTCGTCGGCGTCGGCTGCGCCCGTGAGGGTGCGAGGCACCAGCTGCACGTCCGGCCATTCGGCGGCGAGGTCGGTGAGAACGGTGCGCGCTAGCCTGGTGGCGAGCGCGCCGTCGCGATGGCCCAACACGATACGTGCCATACGCACCGTTGTATCAGACCGCGGCCCCGTGCAGGAGGTCTTGTGCCCGCGTCGGCCCGGTCAGGCGGCGGTCGCGACCGCCTTGCGCAACGCCTCGACCCGGTCGGTCGCCTCCCAGCTGAAGCCGTCGCGGCCGAAGTGACCGTAGGCGCTCGTGGCCCGGTAGATGGGGCGGCGTAGGTCGAGCTGACGGATGATCGAGGCCGGCCTGGCGTCGAAGACGTCGGCGATCGCGCGCTCCAGGACGGCATCGGGGACGACGCCCGTGCCGAACGTGTCGACGTACGCGCCGACGGGTTTGGCGACGCCGATGGCGTAGGCGAACTGCACCTGGCAGCGCCGCGCCAGACCGGCGGCGACCACGTGCTTGGCCACGTAGCGGGCGTAGTAGCTGGCGCTGCGATCGACCTTGGTGGGGTCCTTGCCGCTGAACGCGCCGCCGCCGTGCGGCGCCGCGCCGCCGTACGTGTCGACCACGATCTTCCGTCCCGTCAGGCCGGCGTCGCCCTGCGGGCCACCGACCACGAAGCGGCCGGTGGGGTTGATGAACGCGCGCATCGCCGGGGCTCGCAGCGCCTCGGGTATCACCGCCGAGATCACGTCGCGCTCGACATCGGCGCGCAGTTCGGCGAGGTCGACGTCGGGGTGGTGCTGGGCCGACACCACGACGGTGTCGACGTGGACCGGGCGATCGCCGTCGTAGGCGACGGTCACCTGCGCCTTGCCGTCGGGGCGGAGGTAGGGGAGGCCGCCGTCCTTGCGCACCTCGGCCAGTCGGGCGCACAGCGCGTGGGCGAGCATGATCGGCAGCGGCATCAGCTGCGGCGTCTCGTCGCTGGCGTAGCCGAACATCAGCCCCTGGTCGCCGGCGCCCTGGGAGCTGTCGTCGTCGCTGGCGTCGGCGTCGAATGCGCGGTCGACGCCCTGAGCGATGTCGGGGGACTGCTCGTGGAGCGCGATCAGCACGGCGCTGTGGTCGGCGTCGAAGCCGTACGTCGCGTCGACGTAGCCGACCTCGCGCACGGTCTCGCGGACGATCGCCTGCATGTCGACGTAGGTGGTGGTGCTCACCTCGCCCGCCACCAGCGCGACGCCGGTCGTGAGCATGGTCTCGCACGCCACGCGCGCGCTCGGGTCCTTCGCCAGGATCGCGTCCAGGACACTGTCCGAGATGCGGTCTGCGAGTTTGTCCGGGTGTCCCTCGTTCACCGACTCGGCGGTGACAAGCTTCAAGCTGGGGTTCGCCACGACTCCTCCATGCACGGCGCGGTGCCCGCAGGGCGCCCGGCGCCGTTCGGCCGCGAGGATACCAGGCGTGGTGTCGCAACGACCGTGCCCGGGCGCCCGGCCCCGCCGCGCGATATCCTGCCCTCGTGGACGGAACGCAACGCGACCGCAGCGAGGCCGGGCGTGGCGCCGCCGGCACGCCGACGCGCGTGCGGTTCGCGCGGCGCGGCGACGCCGCCGTGTGGCGCGCGCTGCAACAGGGGATCTACGACGAGGGGTGCTGGTTCGTCGGCGACGGACCGCCGTCCGAGACGGCGTTGGCCGCGCGCCTCCAGCACGTGTCGCGCGACCGGGCGGTGGTGTGGTTGGCCGAGCGCGGTGGGCGCGCGGTCGGCTGGTGCGAGGCGTCGCGCCTGGCCGCGGCGCGCCTCGAGCACGTGGCGTGGCTGACCGTCGCGGTGGCGCAGGGCAGCCGCGGCGTCGGCGTCGGTCGGGCGCTGCTGAGCGAGGCCGAGGCGTGGGCTCGGCAGTGGGGGCTGCGCAAGCTCAGCCTGCACGTGCGCAGCGGCAACGTCGCCGCGATCGGGCTGTACCGCCGGCTCGGCTTCGAGCTCGAGGGCGTCGAGCGAGGCCAGGTCCGGCACGGCGGCACGTTCGAGGACAACCTGATCATGGCGAAGCACCTGGTACCGCCGGAGTCGCCCGAGTGAGCGCCGCGCCTGCGAACCTCCCGCCGCGCTTGCCGGGTGAGCACGACGAGCAGCGCGTGGGGCTGTTCGTCGACACCCAGAACCTGTACTACGCCGCGCGCGACGCGGCGGGCGCGAACGTCGACTACGAACGCCTGCTGGCGTTGGCCGAGCGCGGCCGCCGGGTGAAGGCCGCCACCGCCTACGTGGTCGAGCGCGAGGGCGCCACCACCGCGTACGGCTTCGTCACGCGCCTGTCGGCGCTCGGCTACCGCGTGCGGCGCCGCCTGGTGCGGGTGCACCGCGGCGACGGCGAGGGCCGGCTGGTGCTCGAGGGCGACTGGGACATGGGCATCGCGGCCGACATCGTGCGGGCCTGGGACGGCCTCGACGTGGTGGTGTTGGCGTCGGGCGACGGCGACTTCGTGCCGCTGCTGGAGCTCGCCCAGCAGCGCGGCCTGAGGGTCGAGGTGCTGGCGTTCCGGGAGGCGGCGGCGCAGACGCTCATCGACCTGGC
>REEJ01000248.1 GCA_007695125.1 Trueperaceae bacterium
CGGCGGGGGCGTTGAGGCGGTACTGGAAGACGCTCGAGCCGCCGCCGATGCCGTGCACCATCACGACGGGCGGACCGCTGCCGAGCACCTCGTAGCCGGTGGTGAAGGTTCCGAACGGGGCCGACGCGACGCGGGCGCCAGGGATGACGGCGTCGGCGCCGACACCGTCGACGGTGGGGACGCAGGCGGAGAGCGCGAGGATGGTGAGAGCGAGCACGATTGGGCGCATGGCCGCACCGTAGCGCGGCGTGTTCCGTCGGGACGACCGCCTGGCACTCAATCTCGTGACAGTGCGGCGCTCCGGGCCGGCACGCTACACGAACGGTTCGCCACCTCGCGCGTGCCGCGGCGTCGTGACGTGATTGGTGTCGTTCGTCGGTTGAGCGGTCCGGTGCGAGAGCGGCTATCGTGACCCTCATGGCGACCGGCAAGCAACACCCCCACACGGCGATGCCCTCGACCGACGAGCTGCGCGAGCTGATCGCGCGGTTGCACCCCCACCACGAAGCGCTCTACCTGGCCACCCACGCGCTGGTGCTGGACGCCGTCCCAGACGTTCGCTCCGAGGTCGACCTGGTCGACGGCTCGATCGGGTACGGGGCGCGGCAGTTCGGCTACGGCGGTTGGGGCATGGCGGCGCTCCAGGCGCACAAGGGCTACGTGTCGCTGTTCTTCATGCAAGGCGTCGAACTCCCCGACCCCGACGAGGTGCTCGAGGGGAGCGGGAAGCTTCTGCGCCACGTCAAGCTGCGCTCCGTCGAGACGCTCGAGACACGCGCAGTCGCGCTGCGGGCGCTCCTGTCGGCGGCGAAGGGGCTCCATGCGTCCTGACGATCGAACGGGCGGACGATCGGCCGCCGACGCGCGACCGAGGCGCGGATGAGCAGGCGCGTCAAGCTCGCGGGCGCCGTCGTCGTGTCGCTGGTCGTGCTGGTCGCGGCGGGGCTCTACGGCTGGACGCGCATGGCGCGCTACGCCGCCTTCCCGGAGGCACTCGTGGTCGCCGAGCGCGCCGAGCGCGTGCAGGGCTGGTACGTGTTCGCACCGGACGGCGAGCCGAGCGCGGGCTTCGTGTTCTACCCCGGCGGCCTGGTCGACGCCGCGGCCTACGCCCCGTTGATGCAGCGCCTCGCCGACGGCGGCGTGCTCGCCGTGATCGTGCCGATGCCGCTCGAGCTCGCCGTGTTCGGCATCGGGCGCGCGGCCGCGGTGATGGGCGAGTTCCCGCGGGTCGACACGTGGGTGATCGGCGGGCACTCGCTCGGCGGCGCGATGGCGGCCGAGTTCGTGAAGGGCAACCCGGCTGCCGTCGACGGGATCGCGCTGCTGGCGTCGTACCCGGCCGCGTCGACCGACCTCTCCGCCCTGCCGATCAGGGCCGTCTCGACCTACGGGACCGAGAACGGCCTGACGCAGCCCGAGGGGTTCGAGGCGTCGATGGTGCGCCTGCCGCCCGGCGCGGAGCTGATCGTGATCGAGGGCGGGAACCACGCCGGCTTCGGCCACTACGGGCCGCAGGCGGGCGACGGCGTGGCGGGTATCGACCGCGAGGAGCAGCAGCGGCAGACGGCGGAGACGCTGCTGGCGTTCGTGCGCTCGCTGCGCTGACGCCAACGCCCGCAGGGGTGACCGCACGCGAGGTCGCCGCGCGCGCATCGTGCCGATGACCAGTCAGTCGACGAAGAGCGCGTAGCGGTTGTTGTACAAGTCGTTGACGAGCATGACGCCTTCGCCCAGCCAGGCCCCGAAGGAGCGGCCCATGGTGCGAGCGGAGGGGTTCGCGTCTTCGACACCATCCTGGTTGTCGTCGTTGCGCACCGTGTTCGCGAAGCTCGCCTGACCCAACACCGCGTCGGCCGTTGCACCGTTGGCTGAAGGGAACGTGTTGTAGACGAGCACGCGGGAGTTGTCGTAGTCCGGTACGAGGATCTGGTTCCCGTTCGACGCGAGCGTCCACGCGTTGCCGAAGCCGGTCGCGCCCGAGCCCTCCACGCGTGTCGTCATCGAGGCCTGGCCGATCACGACGTCGGCGGGTGCGAAGTCGGTGGTCGGGAAGGCCTCCCACAGGAGGACGCGGTAGTTGGCGGTGTCGGAGATGAGCAGGCGGTCACCGTCGGTCCAGGCGTCCCACGGGAGGAAGAAGGTGCGGGCGCTCGGATCGCCTGTGAAGCCGTCCTGATTGTCGTCGTTATTGACGCAGGTCGCCCCGGAGCCAGGTTGACCGAGCACGAGGTCGGGTTCGGTGCCGTTCGCTGTGGGGATCGTGTTCCAGATGAGGACTCGGTGACCGTCGTACTCGGGAACGACGAGCTTGCCGCCGCCGACCGCGAGACGCTCGACGTAGGCGAAGGGTTCGTCCAGGCTGCACGGGGTGTACTCGACCGCCGTCATCGTCGCCTGACCGACGACGACGTCGGCGGGCGCGAAGGACGTCGTCGGCAGCGCGTTGTAGATGAGAATACGGAGGTTGCACGCGTCGGCGACCAGGAGGCGCGTGCCGTCGGACGCGACCGCCGACGGGCACGACATGGTGCGTGCGGTGGGTGTCGCGTCGCTCACCCCGTTCTGGTCGTCGTCGTTTGAGGTGTTGGCAGTGAAGGATGCTTGGCCGAGGACGAAGTCGGCGGCGGCTCCGTCCGTCGTGGGGAGGCCGATGAAGCCCAAGACTCGGTTGTTGGAGGCATCGGGGACGTACAGGATGCCGTCGACGTACAGGGGGGTACCGTACGTGCTCGAGGCGATCTGGGTCGCGCTCGCGCCAGAGGTGTTCGACGTCTTGTCCGCTTGGCCGATGGCGACGTCCATCGGCCTGAAGGTGGTCGCGTCGACCCAAGGGTAGACCAGCTCGATGTCGTCTCCGACGAGCGCGCTCGGGGTCTGGACGCGGATCTCGTTGAGGTTGTCGCCGAGCGTGACGTTGGCTTGGAACGCTCCGGCGACGACGTCGACCGTGGCGATGACGCTACCGTCCACGAGGACTTGTACCTGCGCCGTGTTGGTCGCCGTCCCTGCGAGCGTGATGGTTCGCGATCCGAATATGCGCTGGCCGTCGGCGTGCGAGGTGATCTCGACCGTCGGAACGGCAGGCGAGGCGCACGATGCGACCAACGCGACGAGCGCAAGGGTGAGCGAGGCGAGCGCGAATCGGTGGACGGTTGACGATCGGCGGTGTGGCATGCAGACCTCCCGTGATGGGCGAGTTTGCGTGAGCAGTTCGATTGCAGTCACGGCGCAGTGAGGCTAGGGCTTCGGTCGAGGGCGGGTCTGCGACATTTCGTAATCGTGTCAGGCTGCGCGCCCGTTCCCTGCGGCGTGCCGGTGCCGATGGACGACACTGGACCCGTGGCGTCCCGTTGCTCTGAGTCTCGCTACCGCAGCTCGATCCTGACCCGCGCTGCCCGCCCCTCCGCGTCGACCACCGCGAGCGTCACGAAGCCGGGCCCGTCCAGCGACAGCCGCGCCTCGCGCTCGAAGCTGCCGAGCAGGACCGGCGCGTCGTTGGCGAACCACGTGAAGGGCGCCAGCCCGCGCTCGACGCGCGCCACCACGCCGCCGGTGAGCGGCACGAGCGACGCCCCGTCGGGCGGGAACGCGACGCGTGGCGCCTCGTCGGCGTCGACGAGCCGCGCCCCGAACTGACGCAGCGGTGGGGGGAGCCGAGCGTTGGTGGCCTGCAGCGTGCCTGGCGGTGCGGGGGGTAGCGCGACCGGGCCGTCGCCCAAGCGTGCGAACACCTCGAACAGGACCGGCGCCGCGACCTCGACGCCGTACATCCCCGGCACCGGAGCGCCGTCGGCGCGGCCCGCCCACACGCCCACCACGTGCTTGCCGTCGAAGCCGAGCGCGAGCGCGTCGCGATGGCCGTGCGAGGTGCCGGTCTTGAACGCCAGCGGCCAGTCGGGCAGGCGCCCGGGGCGCGGCGCCGCGGCGAGGATGTCGCCCAGGTGCCAGGCGGCCGCCGGCGTCATCAGGCGCGCTCGAGGCGCGGGCGTCGCGTCCACCGCTGAGAGCGCCACCGCCTCGCCGCCGCGCGCGATCGCGGCGTAGAGCTGCACCAACCCCTCGAGGCTGACGCCGACGCCGCCCAGGCTGACCGCCAGCCCCGGTGCGTCGCCGGGGACGGCGGCCTCGACGCCCACCTGCCGCAGCGCCGCCATCAGCCGGGCGGGACCGAGCGCGTGCGTCAGCTCCACCACCGGCAGGTTGAGCGATGCCTGCAGGGCCTCGCGAGCGCTGACGGGCCCGCGGAAGGCGTGGTCGAAGTTGCGCGGCGCGTAGCCGGCGTAGCTCGCGGGCCGGTCGACCATCATCGTCTCCGGGTGCGCGAGCGCGTCGGAGAAGGCGAGGCCGTAGACGAGCGGCTTGAGCGTCGAGCCGGGCGAGCGCAGCGCTTGCGTCATGTCGACGAAGCCGCGCCGGGCGTGGCTGGCGTAGTCGGCCGAGCCGACGCTGGCGAGGATCGCGCCGCTGTCGGCGTCGGCGACGAGCAGCGCCAGCGTCGCTTGCGGGGGCAGCCCCAGCAGGGCGTCCGCGGCGAGCGCCTCGAAGGTGGATTGCAGCGACGCGTCGAGGGTGGTGTGGTGCACGCGGCGGTCGGGGTCGGCCGCGCGCAGTCGGTCGGCCAGATGTGGAGCGAGCGATGGGAAGGCCCGGCGCGCGTTCGGCAGCGGCTCGAGCCGCGCGGCGCGTACCGCGTCGGCGTCGATCACGCCCGCCGCCTCGGCCCGTGCCAGGACGCGATCGCGCGCCGCGCGCGCCGCCTCGGGGTGCAGGTCGGGGCTGCGCAGCGCAGGCGCCTGCGGGAGCGCGACGAGCAGCGCGGTCTCGGCCTCGGTGAGCCGCTCGGGCTCCTTGCCGAACCAGGCCAGACTCCCCGCGCGTACACCCTCGAGGTTGCCGCCCATCGGGGCGTGGTGCAGGTAGAGCGCGAGGATCTCGTGCTTGGAGAGGGCGCGCTCGAGCGCCAGCGCCAGCCGCACTTGGCGCAGCTTGCCGCGCCACGCGCCGGTCGAGCCGTCTTCGAGGAGCCGCGCGACCTGCATGGTGAGCGTCGAGCCACCCGAGACGACGCGACCGTGGCGCAGCGCCTGCCACGACGCGCGTGCCAGCGCGAGCGGGTCGACGCCGCCGTGATCGAAGAAGCGCTGGTCCTCGTAGGCGATCAGCATCGCCAGGTAGCCCGCGTCGACGCGATCGGGCGCTACCGCCAGGCGCCAGCGCCCGTCGGCGACGGTGAAGGCGCGCAGCAGCGAGCCGTCCCGGGCCAGCACCTCGACCGACGTCTCGAGCGCCAGCGGTGGCAGTTCGGCGGTGGCCACCCAGCGCTCGACGCCGAGCCACGCCACCAGGGCGAGCGCCAGCGCCGCCACGCCCGCGAGCGCCGCGCGCCGCCGGCGCCTCATGGCCGGACGGTCACACGGCCCGTGGCGCCGACCGCGCGCTCGGTCGGGCGGTACATGTCCTCGACCGACGCGGCCGCGTGGTGGAACGTGCCGGGTGAGACGGCCCGCACCACGTAGGCCAGCCGCAGGGCGGTCTCGTTGTTCCAGTCGACCGCGGCCAGGAAGCGCTCGCTCACTACGGTCCGCAGGCGGGCGACGGGGTGGCGAGCATCGACCGCGAGGAGCAGCAGCGGCAGACGGCGGAGACCGTGTTGGCGTTCGTGCACTCGCTGCGGTGACGTGGCGGCTCGGGCGCCAGGGCGTCGAGCCGATCGATCGAAGCCGACGGCGAGCGGGCTCTTCCACAGGTTGGCTGCTACCGATGGACGCGAGGAGCGGCCCGAACGGGCCGCTCCTCGCGTCGTAGGGCCGCATCGAACGTCGCGGCCGGGAGTCCGTCGCTCAGGGCAGCGACATCGGATCGACGAGGTACACGTGCTGCGTGTACACCAGGCCCATGGGGCCCATGTTCATCGGCTCGCCTTCGGGCTGATCGAACCATGGGTGGTGACCCTGGTCGGCCGGGAAGATCAGTTCGAACGCGTTGATCTCACCCTCGGGCGACACGGCGAGCACGAGGCCTGGTCCCATCATCCCGTGGTGGTAGCCCATGTGCGGGACGTACTCGGAGAGCTGCTGGTACCCCTCGAGGGCGGGGTTGACCGCGGTGAGCGCCTCGAGCGTGAGCGGCACGAACGTCGGCTCGGCGTCGGGCACGACCGAGGACGGCTCGGTGATCCAGATGTGCTGCGTGTAGACCATGCCCATCGGTCCCATGTTCATCGGTTCGCCTTCGGGTTGGTCGAACCACGGCTGCCAGCCGATCGCCTCGGGGTAGATGACCTCGAAGGCCACGACCTGGTCGTGTGCGACGGACAGGGTCAGGTGCGGTCCAGGCACGCCCCAGTGGATGCCCATCGCCGGTACCCACTCATCGTGCATCGGTCCGTAGTGCTCGAGCCCGGGGTTGAGCGCGATGAACTCGTGGATCGTCCGAGCCACCTGCCGCTCGTCCACCGCGTGTGCGGCGCCGGCCAATACGAGTGCAGCCGCCATGATGAAGAACGCTCGTCTCATGCCTACCTCCTCCTCGGTGTGCGGTGTGGCGCGACGCTTGCAGCCGCGCTGAGCCGCACGGGCGACGCCGTGCTCAGCGCCCGCCTTCCGTGGAACGAAGCCTAGCGGCGCGGCGTTCCATCTGCGTTCCACCTTCGTGCCTCGCCGCGACGCGGCGGGCGCTCAGCGCACCTCGAACGCCACCCGCGCCGCCCGGCCCTGCGCGTCGACCACCGCCAGGGTCACGAACCCGGGTCCGTCGAGGGAGAGCCGCGCCTCGCGCTCGAAGCTCCCGAGCAGCAGCGGCGCGTCGTTGGCGAACCAGCTGAAGGGCGCCACCCCGCGCTCGACCCGGGCCACGACACCGCCCGCCATCGGCATCAGCGCCGCGCCATCGGGAGGGAAGGCGACGCGCGGGGCGTCGCCCGTGTCCGCCAGCCGCGCCCCGAACTGTCGCAGGTGCGCGGGCAGCGCGGCGTTCGACGCGATCAGCGCACCGGGCGGCGCGGCCGGCAGCGGCGCTGGGCGCCGTCCGAGGCGCGCGAACACCTCGAACAGCACCGGCGCGGCCACCTCCACGCCGACCATCCCGGGCACCGGCGCGCCGTCGGCGCGGCCCGCCCACACGCCCACCGCGTGCACGCCGTCGAAGCCGAGCGCGAGCGCGTCGCGATGCCCGTGCGACGTGCCGGTCTTGAACGCCAGCGGCCAGTCCGGCAGCCGTGCCGGCCGCGGCGCGCCGGCGAGGACGTCGGCCACGTGCCAGGCCGCCTCGGGCGTCATCAGCCGCGCGCGCGGCTCGGCCGCGGCGTGGACCGCGGACAGCGTCACGGCCTCGCCGCCACGGGCGATGGCCGCGTAGAGCTGCACCAGGCCCTCGAGGCTCATCCCGACGCCGCCCAGGCTGACGGCCAGGCCCGGTGCGTCGCCCGGCACCGCGGCCTCGATCCCCGCCTGCCGCAGCGCCGACATCAAGCGGGCCGGACCGAGGGCGTGCGTGAGCTCCACGACGGGGAGGTTCAAGGAGGCGTGGAGCGCCTCCCGGGCGCTGACCGGCCCGCGGAAGGTGTGATCGAAGTTCCGCGGCGCGTAGCCGGCGTAGCTTGCGGGGCGATCGAAGAGGATCGTCTCCGGGTGGGCCAGGGCGTCGGAGAAGGCGAGGCCGTAGACCAGCGGCTTGAGCGTCGAGCCCGGCGAGCGCAACGCCTGGGTCATGTCGACGAAGCCGCGCCGCGCGAAGCTGGTGTGATCCGCCGAGCCGACGCTGGCGAGGATGGCGCCGCTGTCGGTGTCGGCAACGAGCAGCGCCAGCGTCGCTTGCGGTGGCAGGTCGAGCAGAGCGCCCGCGGCCAGGGACTCGAGCGCGGCCTGCAGCGACGCGTCGAGGGTGGTGCGGTGGACGCCGCGTTCCGGCTCGGCGGCGCGCAGGCGCTCGGCCAGGTGGGGCGCGAGCCGCGGGAAGGCCCGGCGCTCGC
>REEJ01000216.1 GCA_007695125.1 Trueperaceae bacterium
CGGCGTTCACCACCGACATGGCGCAGGCGCTCGCGAGCGTCGAGCGCGCGGCCTCGCTGACGCCGCTCGGCCTCGGGCTCGGTCACGGTCCGCCGCTGCGCTCGGGCGCGACGACCAAGCTGCGTCAGCTGCTGCGCCGGCACGGCCGCGTCGCTGCGACGTCGCCGTAGGCGCGACGTCGGGGTACGCGAGGCCGCTGGGCTCGCCCTACCGACCCGCGCGTCTGGCGAAGCGCTCCGGCGCCAACCGCGCCAGGTCGATCTCGGGTCTGCGCCCGGCGACGAGGTCGGCGACGAGCTCGCCCGTCACGGGGCCGAGGCTGAACCCCATCATCCCGTGGCCCGCCGCGATCACCACCCGAGGGTCGCGACGCAACGGGCCCAGGTACGGCATCCCATCCGCCGACACCGGGCGAGCCCCCGTCCAGACCGGCAGCGCCGTCAGCGTCTCGGCCCGGTACCCCGGCAGGAAGCGCTCGGTGCTGCGCGCGATCCCGCGCACGCGTCGGGGATCGACGGGCCGATCTGCAGGGGCGATCTCCATGGTGCCGCCGATGCGCACCCCCTCGGAGAGGGGCGTGACCGCGACGCGCGCCTCGCTCAGCAACAGCGGCAGCGCCGGCCGCTGCTCGGCGGCGTCGAGCGTCACGCTGTACCCGCGACCCGTCTGCAGCGGCACGTACGCGCCCAGCGAGCGCGCCAGGTGGGCGCTCGCCACACCACCCGCCAGCACCACGCGCTCGGCGGCCACCACCTCGCCGCCACGCAGCCGCACGCCGCTCACACGACCGCCGTCGCGCTCGAAGCCCGCGACCTCGGCGTCCCAGCGCAGCCCGGCCCCGCGCTCCTCGAGGTGCGCCTGGAGCGCGCGCATGAGCGCGCGCGGTGAGGCGTGGGCGTCGTCCAGGTAGTGCACGCCACCGACGCAGCGCACCTCCGGACCAGCCACACGCTCCGTCACGTCTGCGGCGCTCAACACCTCGGCGCGCAGTCCGAGCTCGACGGCGCGCTCGGCGATCTCGGCCTCCTCCTCCAGGGCCTGGCGTCCGCCGCACACGACCATCACGCCTGCGCAACGGGGCGCGCTGACAGCCGAGCCGAGCCGCTCGGCCAGGGCGAGGTGCAGCGCCTTGCTCCGCAGGTGCAGGTCGCGCAGCAGCGGCGCCGAACGAACGACATGGGCCGCCGTCGCCGAACGCATGAAGGTGAGGCCCCAGCGCACGAGGTCGAGATCGAGCCGCGGCCGCACCGCGAACGGGCTCTCGCGGTCCAGCAGCCAGCGCAACCCCTGCCCGAGCACGCCCGGAGCGGCCAGCGGCACGACGTGGCTCGGCACGATCAGCCCCGCGTTGCCGAACGACGCGCCGTCGCGCTCGCGCTGAGCGCGCTCCAGCACGACCACGTCGAAGCCGTCGCGCATGAGCGCCTCGGCCACGCACAGGCCGACGATGCCGGCTCCGACCACCACCACCCGCTCGGTCGCCACGCTCAGTTCCGCAGCATGGCGAGCAGGCGCTCGAAGATGCGGCCACCGTGCGTCCGGATCCCGTCGTGCTCGAACTCGTTGGTGACCCACAGGCGCATGCCGCGCACGGCATCTGCCGTCTCCTGCGAGAACGCCAGCGGCACGAAGAGGTCCTCGGCGTACGCCAGCGCCACCACGGGCACGGTGTTGCGCGCCAACACACCGCGGTCGTAGAGGTCGGGCCAGTCGTCCTTCGCGGCCAGGCGCTCGGCGGCGCCGCGCCAGGGACGCAGCGGCACGACGTCCTCGAAGTGCCACGGGAACACCATCTCTGCCGTCAGCCACGGCTCGGCGGGCCCAAGCGCCAAGCGCTCGTCGAGCGCCCGCCGCGCCGCCCAGTCGGTCGCCAGGCCCTGCGCGTAGATCGCCTCGTGGAGCGCCGCGTAGATCGGCGAGCCGCGAAACGGCAGCAGGCGCCCCAGCGCGCTCAGGAACGCGAACGACGGACGTCGCTGCGCCCCCTCGCCTATGAACGCCGTCTCGAGCACCTCCGCCACCACGCGCTCGCCCTGCCCCGAGCCAAGCCGGAAACCCAGCTGCCGCAGCGCCCGCGCTCGGAGCGGACTGCCGTCGGCCAGGCGCACGTCGTGATCGGCGACGTACTCGATCAGCTCGAGCAGCGTCGCCGTCTCGCGCGGGTGGCGCTCGACGAAGCGGCGCGTCTTGCGCTCGAGCACGTCGAAGCACGCGCGGTACACGTCGAGCGGCGGGCGCTCCAGCGACGGCAGGCCGCCGGTGATCATCACCGCCTCGAGGGCGTCGGGCGCCACCGACAGGTAGCGCAGCGCGATGAAGCCTCCGAAGCTCTGTCCCAACAGCGTCCAGCGACCGTCGTCGCCGAGCAGGGCGCGCCTCAGACACTCGGCGTCGGCGACGATCGCGTCGGCCCGGAAGTGGCTCAGGTACGCGGCGGCGGCCACGTCGTCGCCGTCTGGGGGCAGCGCGGGATCGATGGGCGCGCTGCGACCGGTGCCACGCTGGTCGAGCAGCACCACGCGGAACCCGGCCGCGAGCACAGCACCGATCCAGCCGTCGCGAGCGCGCGGCCGCGGCGCGGCGCCACCCGGTCCGCCTTGGAGGAACAGCAACGCCGGGCGTCCGCTCGGCTCGCCCACCGGCGTGACCTCGCGCGCGAACAGCCGCAGCGTCGGCCCGCGCGACGCGGCGTGGTCGAGCGGCACGTCGATCTGGTGCTCGATCAGCTCCATGCCCTCGAAGCGACTCGTCTCGGCCATGCCGGCTCCTCCATTCGTGGCGCGCGCTCGCGCACGCCCGCCGGTCAGTCTGTCACGGCCGCGGACTCCGGCCGCGAAGCGACGTGTTCATGGAACCCCAGCCCGTCCAGCGCCAAGCGCCAGGCGCTGCGCGCCCGCCACAGGTCGGCCGCGTCCGGTGAGGGCTCGTACGTCACCGCGTCGGCGTGCGCCGCCCGCGCAGACGCGTCCACGAGATCGGCGTAGACGCCCGCGGCCACACCACCCAACAGGGCAGCACCGACGCCCGACGCCGACCCCTGCTCGACGACCGTGAGCGGCGTCTCGAGCGCATCGGCGACCGCCTGCGCGAAGCCCGCCACGCGCAGGCCACCCCCGGAGCCGCGGATCTCGCGCGGTGGCGCCCCGTGCGCGCGCAACGCCGCGACACCGTCGCGGATCGAGGTGACGACGCCCGCCACCGCTGCGCCGGCCAGCGCCTCGGCGTCGTGCGACGCCCCAACGCCCAGCCAGGCGCCGCGCGCATGGCCCTTCATCACGGGTGTGCGCTCCCCCGTCAGGTACGGCACGAACGCGGGCAGGCCGGCGCGCCGCACGGGCGCGGCGTAGAGCTCGGACCACGAGAGGCCGAGCAACGAGCGCACCCACTCGAGCGCCGCCCCGGCGTTGTTGACGCTGGCCTGCTGCACGAACCCCTCCACATGACAGAAGGTATGCAGCCGACCCGTCGGGTCGCGCTCGGCGCCCTCGCGCACCGCCAACGCCTGCGCCCCCGTACCCACCATGAGCTGCGCGTCGCCCGGCCGAAGCGTCCCCATGCCGACCGCCGCCGCCTGCTGATCGCCGGCGCCGAACGCGACCGGCAGGCCAGGCGGCAGCCCGAGCTCGGCCGCGGCGCTGGCGCGCAGCGCGCCAGCCGACGCCGCGCTCTCGCCCAACGGCGGGAACATGGCCGCGGGCAGATCGAAGACGTCCGCCGCCCGCTGCGACCAGGCGCGCTTCGGCACGTCGCACAGCAGCGTCGCCGAGGCGTCGGTCGGCTCGCCCGCCGCGACGCCGGTGAGGCGAGCGCGCACGACGTCCTTGGCGACCAGGAACGCGTGGGCGCGCTCCAACACGGCTGGCTCGTGCTCGCGCAGCCACACGAGCGGCAGCAACGACAGGCCGAGCACGACCGGGTTCGCGAGCGCGTCGGCCAGGCCGGCCTCGTCGATCGCGGCGCGCACCCGCGGCAACAACGACTCGGCGCGGGTGTCCATCCAGGTGATCGCCGGCCTGAGCGGCCGCAGCGCCTCGTCGACCAGCACGAACGTGTGCATCTGGCCCGAGAGCCCGATCCCGACGACCTCCACCGCCCCGTGCTCGCGCGCAGCGGCCTCGGACGCCCCATGCACCGCCGCGCAGGTCGAGCGCCACCACGCCTCCGGGTCTTGCTCGCTCCAGCCCGGCCGCGGGCGGTCGTCCGGGTACGCCACCGCGTGCGTACCGAGTACGGCGCCATCGAGACCGAGGAGGAGCGCCTTCACGCTCGAGGTGCCGAGATCGAGGCCGAGGAGGGCTGGCTGGGTCATACGACGCGAAGACCAGGCCAACGCGACCGGGTGTCTGTGGACATGGCCGCCAGCATACAGATACGCTTGCACGAAACGACCCTAGAGCCACGGCGAGGCACGTCGCCGCGACACCCTTGGACATCTTCGTCCGTCTCCTTGCCGATGACGCCCGCCGTGACGGCCCCGACGCCGCCCTCACGGCGCTCGAGGCCGCCGCCGCCTTGGCCGTGAAAGACCCGGAAGGCGCCCGCGAGCAGGTGCGCCGAGCGGGCCGTCGCCACCGAGACCTGTGCGGGATCGGCGGTGCGCTCCACGACGTGTACCGTGCCGCCTTCGTGGCCTTGCACCAGCGCGCGTTGACGCGTTCCGACGACGTGCGCGTGGTGCGGTGCGCCGAACTCGATACCGCCCCGAGCCTGCGGGCGGTGCAGCGCGCCGTGCGTCGTGCCCACGAACCGCTGGTCCTGGTCCGCTGCGAGGAGCGCTCCCAGGTCGCCGGAGCCTCCGCTGAACTCGAGGCGTTGGCGCTCCTCGCGGACGAGCCGGGCCTGGGCATGGTCGTGATCGGTGAGCGCGACGCGCTCGTGCGACGCGAGCTCTTGACCGGCAGCCTCCGCTCCGACAGGGCGATCGCACTCGCAGCCGTCGTGGACGCCATGACGCAGATCGTGCGGGACGCGGGCATGACGGTGCACGTGGTGCCGTCCTGACGTGGCGGTGAGGACCACCGCGACCAGGTTGCGTGTCGGATCTGCGGCACCGTCCGGAGAGACGGCCGAAGGGACAGCGTCACTCGACCATCCCTCGCTTCAGCCGACGGGGACCAACGCCGTGATCACCTGCGACGCGGTCGCGACGACCCCGTCGACTCCGTCGTCGCATGCGTCTCCCGACACCTCGGGCGCCCCGGTCAGCTCGAACGCAGCCGCCGAGCGCGCTTCGAACGTCGCGCGTGGGTGATCGCGGACGTAGCGCAGCAGCGCGTCGGCCCGCTCCGCGCGCTCGATGACCCGGAAGACGCGCGCTGCGCTCAGGAGCGCCCCGAGCGTGGCGGTGATGAGCCCAGCGCTGGTTGCGGACTCCAGAACCTCGCTCACGGTGACGCGCGCGGCCTCCACCTCGCCGCGCGCCAGTGCGACCTCGGCCTCGCAGCAACGGCACGCGCTGCGCAGGTCCTGGGCGACCAACCGCGCCGCGAACAACGGCGGCTCAGGACCACGCCCCACGGCCGCGAGCCAGCCGGCGGCACCCGCATGATCGTCCGCAGCCAGGGCGACCCGCGCCATCGTCTCGAGCGCGAGATCGAAGGCGGCCTCCTGGCCGTACGTCGTTCGATGCTGCTCGAGCGCGCGTGCCGTCCACGCTTCGGCAGCCGCGAAGTCACGCCGCACGAGCGCCACACGGCCCAGGAGCGCGGCCGCGACCGCGACCGCGTCACCGAACCGTGCGCGGGCGGCCGCGAACGCTGGCCGCCGCAACGTGCCGCAGGCGACGGCCTCTGCGCGCCTCAGGCGGCCCCCTTCGAGGTACGCCAGGGCGTCCGTGTTGCGGGCATGGAACAAGAAGTGCGAGACGCGCGCGGCATCGCCGGCATGGCGCTGTCGGGCCCGCGCGGTCCGCGCGGAGCGGTCGAACTCCCCCCGGAGACGCTGGCCGATGGCGATGCCACCCAGCACCACGTGCAGGACGCGCTCCGCCTCCGAAGAGCGGGCCCGGTCCGCCAGCTCCTGGAACAGACGCAGGCCCTCGCTCACCGTGGTCACGGCAAGGATACGGTTGTTCCAGGTCATGAGCTCAGCGTCGACCTCCCCCGCCGCGCGAAAGGCCGCCGCAGCCACGTCGTAGGCGGCCACCGCCTCGTCGTAGCGCCGCTGCCGCACCAGCGCATGCCCGATGGCAACGTGTACCCGCGCCCAGTCGACGTCATCGACCCGGCCTTCCAGCAAGCGCACGGCCTCCAGCAGTGTGGCGAGACCGAAGTCGCCTTGCCCCTTCCACACGTCGCTGGACCCGCTCGCGGCCAGGAGCACACCGCGCAACGCTCCCTCGGCCGGCGCCACAGCGAGCGCCTCGCTGAACAGACCGTCGACCAGCTCGTATCGACCACGGACCCAGCGGAACCCAGTGAGCCCGCCAACCGCCGTGATCAACAGGTCGTCACGACTGTGCTCCACCGCCCAGCGCCAGGCGGTGGCAACGTTCTCGAACTCGACCTGGATCTCGTCCATGAGCCGGCCGACCTCGGGACGCTCGGATGCCAGGCGTCGACCCGCGACCAGGCGCAGGTAGTAGGCCGCGTGGCGCGCCTTGGCCGCCTCGAACTCGGCCCCGTGCGCGAGCGCTCGTTCGCGCGCATCGCGCCACACCAACGGATGCCGACTGAAGCGGCCATCGGCTCCACGCCGCAAGAACGACTTGTTCACCAAGGCCAACAGCACCGGCAACTCGAGCCGAGCGACCTCGCGCGCCGCAGCGAGATCGAACCCCCCACGGAACGCCGCCAACAGCCGCATCGCGGCCTTCTCGCGAGGCTGTAACAGCGACCACGACTGATCGAGCACGCGCCGCATGCTGGCATGCCGGTCCGGCCGATCGACGGCCGGGCTCGCGAGCAGGTCGAGTCCGCGATCCAGCTCCTCGCCGATCGCCTGGACATCGAGGACCCGCAACCACGCCGCAGCGAGCTCGATCGCCAGCGGCAACCCCTCGAGGCGCGCTGCGATCCTTTCGATCACCCTCAGTTCCTCTGGCCCCGGAGCGAACCCCCGTGACGCTCGACGACCAGCCGCGACGAACAGCGCTGCCGCCTCGGACGTCTCGGGCGCCCCGTCGGCTTCACGCCCACCCGTCGCCGCGACACTCGCCACGGCGTCCTCATCGGCGTCTCCCCGATGGGCGAGTCCTGGAACATCCCAGTGCCACTCCGCCGCCAACTCCAGGGCGACGCGTGAGGTGGCCAGGATCCGCACCCCCGGCGCACCCTGCAAGAGGTCACGCACCAACCCAGGAGCCGCCGCCAGATGCTCCACGTTGTCGAGCACCAGGAGCAACTCACGCGACGCCAAGGATCGAACCATGGACGCCGCGCTGTCGCTGCCAGAATCGAGCTTGGTGCCGACGGCCGCGGCGATCGCGGCCGCCATGGCGTCCCTGCTCGACACCGGCGCCAGGTCGATGGCGTAGACACCATCTCGAAAGCGCGGCGCAGCGACTCGAGCGGCCTCGAGCGCAAGCCTCGTCTTCCCGACGCCGCCAGGACCCACCAAGGTCATCACACGACAACCAGGGTCCTGCAACCGAGCCACGACCTCCGCTACCTCGCGTCCACGACCCACCAACGGCGTCAACGGCGCCGGCAAGCCCACGGATGCGATCGAATCGGGCGTCGGTACACGCTCGGCGACGGTGCCCTCGCTCCCGCTGCGCACGGCCTCGGCCAGATCGGTCGTCGCCCCCTCCGGCGCGGCGCCGAGCTCGTCGCGGCAACGCTCGACGAACGCCTGGTATGCCGCCAGCGCGTCGCCGCGTGCCCCACTGCGCGCCAGGACGACCATCGAGCGCCGCAACACCGCCTCGTCGAGCGGGTCGAGGCGCTGCAGCA
>REEJ01000220.1 GCA_007695125.1 Trueperaceae bacterium
GCGGCCGCGCGAGCCCGGCCAGCGCCGCGGCGAGACCGATGGCGTCGGTGTTGTGACCCAGCAAGCGATCGTCGCGCCGGACGATGGTGTTGACCGCGCCGAGACCCTCGGCCTCGGACGTGAGCGCGTCGAGGTGGGGGACCACCGCCTCCTTGTGCGGCACGGTGACGTTGGCGCCCAGCAACGTGCGGCTCTCCCGCAGCCGCTCGAGGGCCGCCGGCAGCGCATCCGGCGGCACGTCCCACGCCTCGTAGCGCCCGTCGATGCCGGCCGCGGCGAACGCGGCGTCGTGCATCGCAGGGCTGAGGCTGTGGCCCGCCGGATGGGCGAGCAGGACGGCGAGCGTGGGCGGCGCCGTGTCGACCCTCGTCACGCTCGCCTCATGCCCGGACGGCGGCGAGCGCCGAGGCCACCCGCTCCACGGCGGCCAACGCCCGCTCCACGTCGCCCTCGCGCAGGTCGGCGTGGGTCACGAAGCGCACGCTGGCCGAGCCGATCGCGTTGACGAGCACCCCGTCGGCGCGCAACGCGTCTGAGAACACGGTCGCGTCGCCCACGTGCGCGTAGACCATGTTGGTCTGGACCCGGGCCAGGTCGATGGTCACGCCCGGCAGCCGCGCCAGGCCCTCGGCCAGGCGGCGGGCGCGGGCGTGGTCCTGGGTCAGACGCTCCACCATCGTCTCCACCGCGACGATCCCCGCGGCAGCGAGCACGCCCACCTGACGCATACCGCCGCCGAGCATCTTGCGGTAGCGATGCGCCCGCCCGACGAAGGCGCGCGAGCCCACCAGCACGCTCCCGACGGGCGCACCGAGCCCCTTGCTCAAGCACAGCGACGCGCTGTCGAAGGGCGCGCAGACCTCCGCGAGCGGCACGCCGAGCGCCGCGGCCGCGTTCCACGCGCGCGCGCCGTCGAGGTGGTACGGCAGCCCCTCGGCCCTCGCGATATCGCCGATCGCCCGAGCGACGTCCAGCGGCACGACCGTGCCACCTGCGCGGTTGTGGGTGTTCTCCAGCACCACCACGCCGCTCGGTGCGACGTGGATGGAGCGCGTCACGGCCGCGCGCACGTCGTCCGGACGCGGCACGCCGCCCGGTGCCGGGACGAAGCGCGGCACCAGGCCGGCGATCACGGCCATGGCGCCGAGCTCGTACTCGTAGACGTGCGCGGCCTCGGGGACGATGACCTCGCTGCCGCGCTGTGCGTGGACGGCGAGCGCGACCTGGTTGCCCATGGTGCCGCTGGGGACGAAGAGGCCCGCCTCGAAGCCGGCCCGCTCGGCCACCAGGGCCTCGAGCCGCGCCACGGTGGGGTCTTCGGCGTAGACGTCGTCGCCGACCTCGGCCGTGGCCATCGCACGGCGCATCGCGTCGGTCGGGCGGGTGACGGTGTCGGAGCGTAGGTCGATCGCGGTCGCGCACATGGCGGCGACGGTACTACACCGGCAGCGCGGTCGCCGGGCTGCGCGCTGCGGCCGCCTCCTCGCCGCGCACCTCGCCGAGCCAGCTGACGAAGGCGTCCAGGCCCTGCCGGTACGCCTGCTCGCGGCGCTCGCGCTTGCCGGGTCCACCGCGCTGCTTGGGCGGGACGGGCACCAGGCCCCAGTTCGCGTTCATCGGCTGGAAGCCGTCGGGCTCGGCGCCCGCCAGGAAGCGCACCAGGCCACCCAGCATGCTCGCCTCGGGTGGCACCACGGCGGGGAGCCCGAGCACCCGCCGGGCCGCGTTGGTGCCGGCGAGCCAGCCGGTGGCGGACGACTCGAGGTAGCCCTCGGTGCCGGCGAGCACCCCGGCGACGAACAGATCGGGGTGCTGGCGCAGCGCCATGCCGGTCGTGAGCAGCCGCGGCGCGCACAGGTAGGTGTTGCGATGCATCACGCCGTAGCGCACGATGTCGGCCTGCTCGAGGCCGGGCATCGACTGCACGAGCGTCTTCTGATCGCCCCAGCGCAGCCCGGTCTGGAAGCCGACCAGGCTCCACATGCGCCCAGCGGCGTCCTCCTGTCGGAGTTGGGCGACGGCGTGGAAGCGCTCACCCGTCTCGGGGTGCTCGAGCCCGACGGGCTTCATCGGACCGAAGCGGGGGGTGTCGAGGCCGCGCCGGGCGAGCTCTTCGATCGGCATGCAGCCCTCGAAGAACTCGAGCTTCTCCCAGTCGTGCGGCGTGTGCGAACGCGCCTCGGCCAAGGCGGCGATGAAGCGCTCGTACTGCTCGCGCGTGAACGGCACGTTGAGGTAGTCGGCCGCTTGGCCGTAGCGGCCCTTGCGATACGCGACGCCCATGTCGATGCTCTCGCCGTCGATCACCGGCGCGGCGGCGTCGTAGAAGCCCAGGAACGCCTCGCCGACGCGCTCACGCAGGGCCTCTGCCAGCGCGTCGCTGGTGAGCGGCCCGGATGCGACGACGGTCACGCCGCCTTCGAGCTCGGTCACCTCTTCGGTGTGGACGGTGATCAGGGGGTGCGCACGGATCGTCGCCGTGACCAGCGCGCTGAACGCGTCGCGGTCGACCGCGACGGCGCCTCCGGCGGGCACGCGCGTGGCGGCGGCGCTCGACATCACCAGGCCGCCCGCGGCGAGCATCTCGGCCTGCAGCAGCCCCTTGGCGTTGTTCGTTGCGTCTCCGCCGAAGCTGTTGCTGCACACCAGCTCGGCGAAGCGGTCGGTGTGGTGCGCAGGGGTGGTGGTGCGCGGGCGCATCTCGAACAGGTCGACGGCCACACCCATCCGAGCGGCTGCCAAGGCGGCGTCGGAACCGGCCATGCCGGCACCGATCACGCGCACGCGGGGGCGAGCGTTCAGCGTCATGCAGCGGAGTGTAGCAGCGCCGTGCCGGCCGGCTGGTCGGCGGCGCGGCGCGCCACCGTGCTCAGAAACGACTCCGGCGTGACGGCCTGAGCTGCGCGGCGAGCCAACCGGCTGCGCCGATCACCACGAACGCCGCGCCGACGCCCGCGGGCACCAGGTGCGCCCACAGCACCGTGTCGGCCATGCTCTGCGACAGCTGCGCCAACACGAGACGGGCCGTGTCGACCAGCGCCACGAAGGCTCCCTCGAGCGCCGGGCTCGCAGGCCACGCCGCGACCGGGGTCATGTCGCTCCACGCCCACGCTGCCCACAACCCGGGCCCGGCGCCGAGCAGCCAGGCGAGGCCGGGCCACGTGGCCCGCCCGAAACCCTCGGCGGTGAGCACGACGATGACGGTCAGCAGCAGCGCGACGGCGCCGAGCGTCCAGGCCCACGTCCGTGCCTGACGATGGACGCCGCGATCGAGGAGGTCGATCACGGCCGACGAGCGCGCCACGCGCTCGCGCACGCCCGACTCCGGCAGCGCGGCCAGGACCGCGGCACTGCCGCCGAGCACGGCGCGTTGCGCCAACTCCTGCACCACGCGCTCGCGCCGCTCGGCGCTGTCGAGGCGGCCGAGGTCGGTCGGATCGACGAGGCCCGCCCACGGATCGCTCGTCGGCGTGCTGCCGGCGAGCACGGCACGGGCGTCCGTCAGCCGGCCCTCGATCTCGCCCGAACGGCTGCGCACGACGGCCGCCAATGCGCCGTGCAAGGCGTCGCGCACGGGGCCGGACAGCGCCGTCTCGAGCGCAGCGGCGACGTTCGGGTTCGTGATCAGCGCGCGCGCGGCGTCGGCGCCGTCGTTCGCGACGACGTCGGCGAGCTCGGCGACCACGAGCTCGCCGACCTCGAGCGAGCTGCGGCCCTGCAGGGCGAGCGGCGGCACGGTCACGAAGACGCCGACGAGTGGCTGGACCTCCTGACCGGGGTTCTGCTGCGCCTGCAGCGGCCAGTTGGCGGCGCGGCTGCCGTCCGCCACGCCGACGGCGAAGAGCGGGCCGCGCAGGGCCACGGCCAACAGGGGACGCAAGACGGCCGTGTCGAGGCCCTCCAGGACGCCACGCCATTCGGCGTCGTCGATGGCCTGCCAGGTGGCTGCGCCGCCGGACACGACGTAGCGCTCGGCCAACACGCCGGCGATCCGCGCCACGGCGGCGTCGACGTCGAACGTCGGGATCTCGGTGGCATCGGCGAGCACGGGAACGCCGGGGAGCAGGGCCAACGGCGTCCCCGCCTCGTAGCCCGCAGCGGTCGGAGCGAGCCGTACCACCTCGTCGGCCGGGCCCACGGCCAGCGTCAGGAGCTCGAACGCGATCGGTTCGACCCGCACGGCGGCCGTGAGGCGCGTGACGCTCGACGCGGCTGCTGCGAGCGCGACCACGACGATCAGGATCAGCGCCGCCAGCCAGCGCACGTCGTGCTGCCAGGCCGGCCGTCGTTCGTTGCTGCGCATGCGGACCTCCCACCCGACACTGCGATCGCCACGGTGACGGGTCGTCTACTGTACCGCGGCGTAGGTGGCGCGGCGGCACGTCCCCGGCGCGAGCCGCTCGGTACCATGCCGCCATGACGACGGCACGCGTGACGCTCGTACCCCTGGCCGCCGGCCTCCACCTGCGCTGGCCGCGCTACAACGCTGCGGTGCTCGGCGAACTCCTGCGGCGCACGGCTCCGGACGCGCTGGCGCTCGAGCCGCTCCAGGCCGACTTCGAGCGCGATCCGACCTGGCAGGACCACGACGAGATCATGCTGCCGTGGGTGGCGGTGCCTTGGGCCCGCCGAGCCGGCGTGCCGGTGCTGGGCGTGCATGAGCCCTCGCCGGACCCGCGCGCGGTCAGCGACCTCGAGCGCTACCTCGAGGGGTACCACGGTGCCCGGCGCGTCCTCGACGAGGCACGAGCACTCGAGCGTCCGCTCCCGGACCTGCTGGCGGCCGCCCTGACGCTGCCGCGCGTGCTGCACGAGGTGGTACCGGTGTTGGAGGCGGGCCGTGCGCTGCGCCTCGAGTCGTTCGGCGACGGTCCGGCCACGGACTGGTCCGAGGCGCGCGCGGAAGCGGTCGCCGAGCGCCTCGCCGGCGTCGGCCCGGCACACGTGGTGACGCTGGTGGCGCTCGACCGCTTCGCGCCGCTGCGCGACGCGCTCGAACGCGCCGGCATCGAGGTCGGCACGCCCGACGAGCCGGAGGTCGACGACGCGGCGCGCGAGCGCGCGCTGCTCGACCTCGCCTGGCGCGGCGAAGGTGCCGACGTCGGCGCGCTGGTGGCGCAGCTCCGGCAGCTCGGTCACGCCGAGGCGCTGTATCACGCGGCCGGGCTGCTCCTCGCCCACGCCCACCCGGTCGAGGCGCTCGAGGCGCTCGAGGGGGCGCTGCGGCTGGAGTTCGCCGAGCCGTGGTACCTGCCCGGGTCGCTGCTCGCGCGGCTCGGGCAACTGCGCGACCTCGCTGGGCGGCGCGCCGACGCGATCAAGGCGTACCGCGGCGTGCTGGCGCTCTCCTGGGCGCCGCACGAGGCGCGTGCGACCGCACGTGCGGGCCTCGAGGCGCCGTTCGTCCCGGCCGACGCCGCGCCGTGAGCGACGCGGTCGGCGGCGCGCGCGGCGGGCCGCGACGCCACCGGCCAGGTGACGCCCACAGTTACGCGCTCGGCGAGTGGGCGGCGCTCGAGGCGCTCCGGCACCGGCCCGGCGCCGTGCGGGCGGTGCTCCTCGATCCCGCGCTGGACGGCAGCCGACGGGCGCGCCTGACGCTGGCCGCCGAGCGAGCGGGCGTCCCGTGGCGCGACGACGCGCGCGCCCTGCGGGCGTTGCGGCATCGCAGCGACGCCCGCGCGCTGGTGCTGTTGGACGCGTCCCCGGACGCACTCGACGCGACCGCGGACCACGTGGCCCTGATCGGTACCCGCAACGCCGGCAACCTGGGGGCGGTCCTGCGCGCGTCGCTCGGCTTCGACCTGCGCGACGTCGCCCTGATCGGCTCACGGCTCGATCCCTGGTCACCGCACGTCCTGCGGGCGTCGCTCGGTGCGCGCTTCGCGCTGCGGGTAGCGACCTTCGCCGACGCCCAGGCGTACGGCGAGGCGCATCCGCAGCGGACCGTGGCGACCTTCGGCGCGGCCAGGCCTGGACGGCCGAGCGTCGCACTGCCCGAGGCGCACCTACCGCGTCCGGTCACGCTGGCGTTCGGGCCGGAGTGGCCCGACGCGTCCTCGGGCGAGCACCCGGCGGGTGCCGCCGACGGCCTGACCGTGCACATCCCCCAGCACCCCGACCTCGAGAGCCACAACCTGGCCGTCGCCGTAGGCATCGTGCTCTACGCGCTCCGGCACGGCGCGTGCTAGCGTCCGCGCATGGCCAGGGTATCGCGCCGTCTGGCGTTCGGGATCGGCGGCGCCGAGATCGGCGCCTCGTTGGCCTTCGTGGCCGTCAACACCTGGCTGCTCTACTACCTGATCAACGTGGCGCGCGTCCCGCCGCTGCTCGCGGGCACGGTGTTCGTGGCGGGTCGCGTGGTCGATGCGATCACCGACCCCTTGATGGGGACGCTGGTCGATCGGACGCGCCAGCGTGTGCCACGCCTGCGCTGGGTGCGCTGGGGCGCGCTACCGCTCGGGGCGGCGTTCGCGCTGCTGTGGTGGGCGCCGGCCGCGGCGGGCGACGCGGCCACCTGGGTGGCGCTCGCGGCGTTGCTGGCGACGTCCGTGCTGTACACGGTCGTGCAGGTCCCGGTCTTGTCGCTGACGCCCGACCTGGTGCCCGACTACGACGACCGCACCTCGCTGACGGCGGTGCGCACCGCCTTCGCGGTCGTCGCCTCGATGCTGGCGGTGGCGCTGCCACCGCTCATCGTGTCGGCCGTCTCGGGCGGCGGCGACCTCGCCGCGAGCGCGCCGGCGGGCTGGGCCTGGATGGGGGTCGCGTTCGGCCTCATCGTGACCGCCGGCTACCTGACGCTGCCGCGCCTGGTGCCGGAGCCGCCAGCCTCGTCCGAGGCGCGCGGTGGCGGCGACGCCGCGTGGTGGACGGTCCTGCGCACGCCCGGCTTCGCGAGCGTCCTGGTCACCTTCCTCGTCGTGACGATCGGCATCATGCTCGTCAACTCGCTGCTCCCGTTCGCGCTCGAGTCGGTGCTGTCGATCCCCGCAGCGCAGCAGACGACGCTGCTAGGGCTGCTGTTCGGCACCGCGGTGCTCACCTTCCCGGCCTGGGCATGGCTCACGGGGCGCATCGGCAAGCGCGGGGCGTTGACCCTTGGCGCGCTCGTCCTCGCGGGCGCGCTGCTCGGCCTGATGCACGGTGGGGTCGGGGCGGGCATGACCGCGTCGACGTTGGCCTGGACCGCGCTGGCCGGTGTGGGTCTGGCGGCCGTGATGGCGCTGCCGTGGGCGATGCTCCCCGACGTGGTCGAGTTCGACGCCCTGCGCTCGGGCGAGCATCGCGAGGGGCTGCTCTACGCCCTGTTCACCTTCGGCCAGAAGCTCGCCGGCTCGATCGGCGTGTTCGCCAACGCGCTGGCGACGTCGCTGCTCGGCTACCAGGCCGGCAGCGCCGTGCAGGCCGAGTCGACCGTGCGCGGGCTGCAGGTCGTGCTCGGACCCATCGCCGCAGCGGTCTTCGTGGTCGCCGCGATCGTCGTGTGGACCTCGCCGATCACCCGTGCGAGCCACGCCCGGGCCCGCTCCGAGCTCGACGCGCGCGAGGGGGCCGCCGCGGCGGTCGGCGCGGCGGCACCGGGTGCGGCGCCGCCAGGAGCGGCGCCGCCGGAGGGCCCGCCGCGGTAGACTCGCGGTCATGCGCGAACTGCTGTACAACGCCGCCCGCCACTACAAGCGTGGCAAGGCGCTGCTCGAACGCGGCGACGTCCGGGGCGCGCACAAGGCCTTCGAGGAGGCGTTGCTCGACCTGCACGCCGTGAAGCCGCAGCGCATGCGCGACGTGCTGCTCGCGCAGGTCTACCTGTCGCGCTATCAGGCCGGGCGCGAGGTCGACCC
>REEJ01000301.1 GCA_007695125.1 Trueperaceae bacterium
GACGCCCACGGCATGGTCGAGGCGTCCCGCCACGCGAACGCGTCGTACTCGGCCCGCACGTGCGCCAGAACGCGCGTCACGGCCGCGAGCGGGCGCAGCACCGCCGCATCGTCGATCAACACGTGGACCCCGTGGCAGACCTCACCGGCGTGCGTGTCGCTGGTCGGTCGGAACGCGAGCGGCCGGAAGCGCAGCCCCGGGAGGTCCAGCGCGCGCAACTCGCGGGCCAGCGCGTAGGCGTCGAGCCAGGGCGCTCCGAGCAGCTGGAAGGGCAGCGTGGTGCCGCGCCCCTCGCTCAGGTTGCAGCCCTCGAGCAGCACGAGGCCGGGGTATGTCGCCACGGAAGCAGGCGTCGGTAGCCCCGGGGAGGGCGGCACCCACGGCCCGCGTACGGGGTCGCCGCGCGACCACCCCCCGAGCGGCACCACCGCGAGGTCGACCGCGCCTCGGAGCGCCGTTCCGGCGTGGAGGGCGGCGAGCTCGCCGATCGTGAGGCCGTGCTGGTAGGGGACGCCGAGGTACCCGAGGAACGAGCGTAAGGCCGGGTCGAGCGCCGGCCCATCGACGCTCTCGCCGAGCAGGTTGGGCCGGTCGCACACCACCACCCGCGTGCCCGTCTCGGCGGCGGCCTCGAGCAGCAGCGCCAGCGTGGTGGCGTAGGTGTAGCAGCGCACGCCGACCTCCTGCACGTCGACGACGACGGCGTCGAGCGAACGCAGCACGTCGGCGTCCGGTCGCCGCCGCGGGCCGTACAGGCTGTGCTGCGCCAACCCGGCGGTCGGATGCTGCGCGTCCGGTACCGGAGTGGCGTCGTCCTCGAAGCCGCTCCAGCCGTGTTCCGGCGTCAGCAATGCCGTGAGGTCGACGCTCGGGTGCGCGCGCAACGCCTCGAGCGTGGTGCGGCCGTCACCGGTCAGCGACGATTGGTTGGCGAGCAGCGCCACGCGGCGCGCCCTGCCCAACCAGCGTTCGGGCTCGGCCAGCAAGGCGTCGATGCCGAGCCGCACGCCTCAGCCCTTGACGGCGCCGGCCGTGAGTCCGGCGATGAACTGCCGCGACATGATCAGGTAGATGATCAGCAGCGGCAGGCTGGCGAGCACCATGCCCGAGAACACCAGGCTCCAGTTCACCAGGTGCTGCCCGAAGAAGATCTGCATGCCGAGCGGGATGGTCTTCCAGGTGTCGCTCTGGATGAACAGCAGCGGGAAGAAGAAGTCGTTCCACCAGGGCACCACGTTCACGATCACCACGGTGGCGAGGCCTGGCCGCACGAGCGGCAGCATGATCCGGTAGAAGATCTGCAGCTCGTTGCAGCCGTCGATGCGGGCGGCGTCCTCGAGCTCGCGCGGCAGGTTGCGGAAGAACACCGACAGCAGGAACACCGACATCGGCAAGCCCGAGGCGGCGTACGTGAAGATGAGCGAGAAGGGCGTGTCGAGCAGCCCCAGGTCGCGCATGAGCAGGTAGAGCGGCAAGATGCCCAGGCGGATGGGGATCATGATGCCGGCCAGGAAGAACAGGAACAGCACCGGCTTCAGCTTGAACGTGTAGCGCGCCAACGCGTAGGCGGCCGGCGCAGCGGTGACGAGCAGCAGCAGCGCCGAGCCGCCGGTGATCAGCAGGCTGTTGCGCAGGTAGAGCCCGAACTTGGCGCGCTGCCAGACGGTGGCGAAGGTGTCGAGGCTCCAGCTCTCGGGCAGGCCGAAGGGACTGCGGAAGATCTCGGGCGTGGGCTTGAACGCGGTGAGCACCATCAGCACCACCGGGTACAGGAACACCACGGCCAAGACGAAGAGGAAGCCGTAGATGATCACGCGCGTCAGGAGCCGGGAGGTGGGCGAGGAGACCACGTCAGTACTCCGTCTGACTGCGCTGCATGAAGCGCACGCCGAAGGCCGACACGAAGCCGATGATCAACAGCATCATCACGCCGATCGCCGAGGCGATGCCGATCTGGCCAGGCTCGCCACCGGTGGTGGGGTCGCCGAAGGCGGTCCGGTAGAAGAACGTGGCGAGCAGATCCGTGGCGTAGTTCGGACTCCCCGACGCGCCCTGCATCACGAACACCAGCTCGAAGGCGTTGAAGTTCCAGATGAAGGTCAGGATCGTGACCATCGCGATGCTCGGAAGCAGCAGCGGGAACGTCACGAAGCGGAAGTCCTGCCAGGGCGTGGCGCCATCGACGAAGGCGGCTTCGTGGAACTCCTGCGGGATGGCCTGGACGGCCGCCAGGTACACGAGCATCGGGAACCCGAGCCAGCCCCAGGCGTTGACCAGGATCACGGTGGTGAGCGCGGTGGCGCGCTGACCGAGCCAGGGCTGGACCCACTCGCCCAGGCCGAGGCCGCGCAGACCCTGAGCGATCATGCCCCAGGTGGGGTTCAGCAGCATCAGCCACAGGAAGCCGACCACGACGAGCGACAGCGTGTACGGGAGGAAGTAGGCGGCCTGGAAGAAGGCGAAGCCGCGCCACTTCTTCGCGAGCAAGACGGCGACGAAGAGCCCGAGCGTGGTCTGGATGGCGAACGTGAGCACGAAGAACCACGTGTTGTGCGTGAGGGCGCCCCAGAAGCGCTCGTTGTACGGCCAGCGTGTCAGCACGGTCACGAAGTTCGACAGGCCCGTGAAGCCTCGTCGTAGGAAGCCGTCCCACTCGTACACGCTGTAGCTGAGCGACGACAGCAGCGGGTACGCCATGAACATGCCGTACACGACCACGGCCGGGGTGAGGAACACGAAGAGATGCCAGTGACGCGACCACCAGCGCGCGAGCGGGCGGCGCTGGGAGGGTATGCCGGCGGGTGCGTCACGCATGCAGCGCTCCTCGTGCTCAGAGCTAGGCGGAGGTCGAGTCGGGATACGGGGTCGGAAGATATTGGGTGCCAGGCGCAGCCAGCGCCCGGCACCCGCTCAGCGCGCGGTCACTCCGGTGGGGCGACCGCCACGCGCGTCACTCGAAGTCGAACCACTCCGCGACGCCGCGTTGGATGTTGGCGACGGCGCGCTCGATGGTGCTGTCGCCCCCGAGCACGGCCTGCATCTCGTTCTGCAGGAGGGTGGAGCCGCTCGGCTGGCCGAAGCGGAAGGCGGTCAGCATCAGGTAGGGCGTGCCGTGGTCGGTCATCTGCTCGACCATGCGGGCCAGCGCCGGGCTGGTCGGCTGCGTGCCGGGGACGGCCGAGATCTGCTGGAGCTCGTCGGTGAACATCTGGCCGAACTCCTGGGAGGCGAGGAACTCGATGAAGCGCAGTGCCGCGTCCTGGTTGGCGCTGTTGGCGTTGATGCCGTAGCTGCCGTCGACGTAGAAGGTGGTGCACTTCTCCGCGTCGGCGGTGTCGCCGGGCACGGTGAAGGAGCCGACGCGCAGCTCGGGGTTGAGCTGCGCCATGTTGCCGAGCTCGTACGAGCCGCCGACCAGCATGCCGGCCTGCTCGAAGGCGAACAGGGTCTGCATGTCGGTGTAGCCGACGCCCATGAAGTTGTCGGCCATGTAGGGCTGCAGCTCGACCATGCGCTCGAGCGCCGCCGCGAAGCGCGGGTCGGTGAAGTCGGTGCTGCCGCCGGTGATGTCGTAGAAGAACGCATCGCAGCCGTAGAAGGTGGGCGCCACGCCGCCGAACAGGGTCTCGACGGTCCAGGGGTCGCTGGCGCCGTTGGCGAGCGCGTAGACGCCGGAGGCCTTGAGGGCGTCGCCGAGGGCGAGGAACTCGGCCCAGGTGCTGGGCTCCTCGAGGCCGAGGCGCTCGAACATGTCCTGGTTGTAGAGCACCTTGACCGTCTGGAGCGCGAAGGGGACGCCGTAGACGCCGCCGTCGGCGCGGTTCGTCGCGCCGAGCAGGATGCCCGGGTCGAAGCCGGCGAGGGCCTCGACCTCGTCGTCCAGGCGAACGATCAGGCCCGCGTTCGCCAGCGGCTCCATGCCGCCGTAGGCGCGCAGGTGGACGATGTCGGGTCCGCCGCCGCCCTGCAGGGCGGTCGAGACGATGGTGTTGTACTCGGTGTTGAGGTAGGGCGTGAAGGTGACGCTGATGTCGGGGTTCTCGGCCTCGAATGCGGCGATGAACGTCTCGTAGGCGGCGACGTCCTCGGTGCGCCAGCTCCAGAAGTCGAGCTGGGTCTGCGCGAGCGTGCCCCCGAGCAGCGCGAACGCTGCCAGGACGGTGAGATGGCGGGTGATACGAATCATGTGTGCCCCTTCCCAATGCGTGTGCCGGAGGAGGTCGCGCGCGGTCGAACGACCGCTCCGACAGATGGCGTGAACACGCCGAGCGTACCGATTCTAGACCACTTCGGTCAATGCCCCGCGGGCCGCGACGAGCCGCGAAGGACGAGCACACCGCGGAGCGCGCCGAGTACACTCCACGAGGGATGCCCGACACCGTCACGCTCCTCGGCGCATGCGACGTCAGCGCGCACGGGACCACCCAGCCGTTGCCGAAGGACCGCCGCGGCTGCCTCCTCGCCTACCTCGCGCTCGAGGGCGGTTGGGTCGACCGGGATCGCATCGCCCTGCTCTTCTGGCCCGAATCGAGCGAACACGACGCGAAGCGCAACCTGCGACAGCTCCTCGCACGCACGCGCCGGCTCCCCATCGCCGCGGCCCTCGAGGCCTCCGTCGACGCCTTGCGCTGGCAGGTCGACAGCGACGTCGCGCACTTCAAGCGCGCCCTCGGCCGGGGCGATCACGCCGCAGCCACCGAGCTCTGGAATGGGCCCCTCCTGGCGGGCTTCAACGTGTACGACGTCGGCGCCTTCGACGACTGGCTCGAACTCGAGCGCGAGCGACTGCACGCGGCGTTCCACGACGCCGTCGTACGCACCGCGAACGCCGCCAACGAAGCCGGCGCGTTCGATCGGGCGAGCCATCTCCTCGGCCGGTTGCTCGAGCTCGAACCGCTGGCCGAAGACGTACTCCAGCCATACCTGCGGGCGCTCGCCTTCAGCGGCCGCCGCGACGCAGCGCTGACGGCGTTCGAACGCTTCGCCGAACGCCTCGACGAGGAGCTCGGCCTCGAACCGCTGGCGACGACGCGCGAGCTCGTCACCCAGGTGCGCAGCACCGGCACGCCGAGCTCCGCCGCGGTCGCAGCGCCCACCCCGACCGCACCGACCGGCACCTTGCGGCCACCGCGGTTGGTGGGCCGCGAGGCCGAGGCCGCCGCGCTCACGCACCCGGAGACGCCCGTCACCCTGGTCGCGGGCGAGCCGGGCGTCGGCAAGTCGAGGCTGCTGCACGACGTCGTCGGCGGAGCCCAGTGGGCGAGGGCCGTCGAGGGGCTCGACGGCATCCCGTACCACCCGATCGTGGCGCTGCTGCGGCGCGTTCCCACCCTCGTCGCCGAGCTCGGCCCCTATGCCGAGGACGTCGCGCGGCTCGTCCCAGAGCTCCTTCCGGACGTGGTACCGGCGCAGACCGATCCCGACACCGGCAAGGGCCGCCTGGTCGAGGCCCTGGCTCGCGCGCTCGAGGCAGCGCCCGACGCGCTCGTGATCGACGACCTGCAGTGGGCCGATCCGGCCACGCTCGAGCTCGTCGCCTACCTCGCGCAGCGCGGCACGCGGCTGTACGGCGCCTACCGCTCCGGCGAGGTCGGCCCCGCTTTGCAGCGGCTCCTCGCCGCGCTGCGCGGCAGCGGAGCGCTGCGCGTGGTCGAGCTCGCGCCGCTCGACCAGGCAGGGGTCCGCTCGCTGCTGGCGGACCTCACCGGGAGCGCCACGGGTCCAGAACTGTTCTCGCGCTGGCTCTGGAACCGTTCTGGTGGCAACGCCATGTTCGCGTTGGAGACGCTTCGCGCCCTGTTCGAGGCGGGCGTCCTGCGCACGACCTCGGAGGGCTGGGAGACCGACGTCGACGACCTGACACGCGACTACGGCGAGATCGACGTGCCGCCAGCCGTGGCGGAGGTCATCCGCCGCCGACGTGGCCACCTCGACCCCGCGACGGTGCGACTGCTCGAGATCGCCGCCGTGCTTGGCTCGGCGTTCGACGCGCGCCGCCTGACCGGCATCGCCGGACTCTCACCTGCGGCCACCGCCGACGCGCTGGGCGAGGCGGAGCGCGCCGGCTTCGTCGCGGCGGGTGCGTTCCGGCACGACCTCCTGCGACAGGCGCTCTACGGTGACATCGCGCCCGAGCGGCGCCGACTCCTGCACGCCCTGGCGGCCGACGCGCTCGCCGATGCCGAACCCGGCGTGCGCGCCGAGCACTGGTACCTGGCCGGCGAGGCCAGCCGCGCGCGCGACGCATGGTGCTCCCAAGCGACGACGCTGCGCATGCGCGGCCTGCAACTCGACGCCTGCGCCGTCCTCGAGCGCGCCCTGGAGCGCTACGGGCCGGGACCGGACCGAGCCTGGCTGCTGGTAGCGCTGGCCAACGCGCAGCGCGAACGCGCCCTCCCGCGCGACGCCCAGGCGAACCTCGACGAGGCGCTGGCGACGCAGCACGACGACCCCGACCTGCACCTCGCGGTCGCCATCGCACAGGCCTCACTCCTGATGGTCCAGGGGCGCCTGCACGAGGCGGACGAGGTCCTGAGCGCGTCGCGAGCGCTCGCGCGACGCGCAGACGAGGACGCCCGGCTCGACCACGTGATGCTGCAGGCGCGCGTCGCCAAGCAACTCGTCCGGATCGACGACGCCATCGCGCTGCTCGAGCCCGAACTGGCCGCCCTGCGGCGGGGACCGCCCACGGTGCGCGTGTGTCAGTTCGTCACGAGCCTCGGAGCGCTGCGCGACGATCAGGGCGACAACGAGGCGGCGTTGCCGTTGCACCGCGAGGCCTACGCGCTCGCCGACGCGCTCGGTGCCCGGTACCACCAGGTCGACATCGCCATCAACTTGGTGTTCTGCCTCGCCGACCTGGGCCGATTCGAGGAGGCGGAGGCCGTCGGCGTCGAGGCGCTCGCGCTCGGGCCGTACGACAACGTCGCGATCCTGCGCAACAACGTGGCATCGGTGGCGTTCTCCGCCGGCCGCTTCGACGCTGCGTTGGAGCAGTACGAGGTCCTGCAAGGCGAACACGATCAGCCCTTCCTGCGCGCCGTGGCCCTCGCCCGCAGCGCCGAGGCGCTCGCGCGCCTCGGCCGCCAGGACGGCGTCCCAGCGCTGCTCGACGGCGCCATCGCCACTCTGGACGACACCGACTACGCCATCGCCGTCGCGCGCGTGGCCTCGGCGGTGCTCGAGCTGGGCGACGAAGCGCAGGTCGGGCGACTGCGTGAGCGGGTGCCGCACCTCGACCCGGACGCGATCCCGGCCCACCAGCGCGACGACGTGCTGCGGCGCTGGCGCGAACGCATCGGCGTCACGCCGACGTAACGCGCCCGGCGCGATGCTCTACGCATGGACGACGAGCGGCTCCGTGCGAGCGTCATCGTGCGCGTGATGGAGGGCAGGCGCGGCCTGCGCATCCAGGTCGTCGTCCTGGGGCGCGGCCAGGTGTGCGAGTTCCACACCTGGGAGGAGGCGCTGCGGTTCGTTCGGCGGACGACGTCGGCCAGCGGTCTGCGCTGAGCGGTCCACCGGTCGGTCAGCGCGGCCAATCGTCCCGACGGAGACGCCCGGCAGCCGTGCTAGCCTCCTGCACATGGCGGGTTCGGAGCGCCGCATCGAGCGCGAGAGCGTCGAGTTCGGCCGCATCGCCGGGCTCAGCGACGGCATCTTCGCGATCGCCATGACGCTGCTGGTGCTGGGGCT
>REEJ01000201.1 GCA_007695125.1 Trueperaceae bacterium
CGGCGCCACACCGACGGTGTGGCGCCGCTCCCGCCGTGGCCCGAGGTTCGGTGCTGGCAACGACGGCACGGTTGCGCTCACCGGCCCGATCGATCAACGCCGGGCGTCGAACGTGATCCGAACCACGACCTCGACCGCGTGGCGCCCTGCGGCGACGCCTGCCCCGCCCAAGCCACCCATGTCCAGCGCGGCTTCGAGCGCCGTGGGAACGCCCTGTCCGACCTCCTCGATGCCCAGCGCCGGTCCGAGCGTCAGACCGCTCAGCTCGGCCAACTGAGAGGCGCGGTCACGCGCAGCGTCGACGGCCAGGCTCCGTGCCTCGGCTTCGAAGGCGCGGCGGTCGGCCACGGTGAACGTGATGCCGCCCACGTGGTTGGCCCCGGCGGCGGTGGCGGCGGTGATCACCTCGCCGACCCGATCGACGTCTCGCACGACCACCTGCAGGTTGTGGCTCACTCGGTATCCCAGCAGGTGCGGCTCGCCGCGCTCGTCCCAGCGCTCTTCGCGCCACACGAGGTAGCTCGTCGTCCGGGTGTCGTGTGCGGCGACGCCGAGCCGCTCGAGCGCGTCGCGGATCGCCTCGATGGCGCCGCTCGCCTGCGCCACCGCTTCGCCCGCCAGTGCCTCCACGCCCGTCCAGCCCACCTCGACCACGGCCTGATCGGGCTCGGCCCAGACGACGCCGGTCCCGGTCACGGTGATCCCGGTGAGCGGTTGGTCGGCGGCCCACACGGACCCCAGCCACAGCATCGATGAGGCGACGATCGCCGGCAACCAGCGCACCAATCGATCACGTGCTCGCATACGACCTCCTGGCGGGACCCGCCGCTTCTCGTGGCGCACTCGGCAGGCCGGCGTGCGGCCGGTCGCGATGCGCACGAGTGTCAACGCGAATGCTACGACGACCGCCGCGGTGACCGAGCCGACTTCGTATCGGAGCGTACGAACGACGTCCTGGACGTGATCGATTGCATGTCTTGCTACGGTCCGTGCATGATCGCTGGGCGCACCGTACGGATAACGCGCGAACGCTGACGGGAGGCGCACGGTGCCGGCACCGAGGGCGAGCAGGGTCACGGTCGGGCGGATCAGCAACGGTCATGGAGGTGACCCATGGATCTTCCCGTCTTGACGCCAGGTCAGTTCGATCTGGTCTCCAACGGCTTCTCACTCGCCATCGCGGCGATGGGAGCAGGCTTCATCTACTTCGTGCTCGTCCGCGGACAGGTCGCGCCCGCGTACCGGATGGCGCTGACGGTGTCGGCGCTGGTGGTCGCGATCGCCTTCTACCACTACATCCGAATCTTCGAGAGCTGGGCCGCCGCCTACGTCCTCGAGGGCGGCATGTACGTCGCGTCGGGCAAGCCCTTCAACGACGCATACCGCTACGTCGACTGGCTCCTCACGGTGCCCCTGCTCCTCACCGAGGCCGTGCTGGTGCTGCGGCTGAAGAAGGGGTCGGGTGGCATGATCGCGCGCCTCTCGATCGCTGCCGTCCTCATGATCGTGACCGGTTACCCGGGCGAGGTGGCGACCGACACCGCAACACGCCTGATCTGGGGCACCATCAGCACGATCCCGTTCCTGTACATCCTGTACGTGCTGTGGGTCGAGCTCGGCCGCTCGCTGCCCGCGCAGCCCGAGAAGGTGCGCGTGTTGGTTCGCAACCTGCGACTGCTGCTCCTGGCCACGTGGGGTGTGTACCCGATCGCCTACCTCGCACCCGTGTTCGGGTTCGACGGCGCCGGTGCGGCGGTCGCCCTGCAGACCGGCTACACCATCGCCGACGTCCTGGCGAAGCCGTTCTTCGGTGCGATGATCGTCTGGATCGCGTTCGAGAAGACCCGCGCGGACGGTTGGCAACCGGCGGATGCACGTGGCTCGGCGGCAGGTGCCGCGGCCGACTGAGCGTCTGGACCGCCCGGGCCTGTTGATGGCCGCACTCGATCGATGAACGACAGCGGGTCCCGCGCGATGCAGCGCGGGACCCGCGTCGACTGCTACGGCAGCCTCCCGTCAGAACACGAAGGCCGCCGCCGCGATGCCCATCAGCGTGGCGTACAGCACGGCCTCGATCTGCGTCGGCCAGAAGGCGCGCCGGATGATCTCGCCGCGCATGTACACGATGCCTTCGATCGTGTTCGAGAACGGCGTCGCGGCGGCGAGGTCGGTGTACACGTACATGAGGCCGAACATCACGAGGAACTGCGTCGCCGTCGCGAGGTCTCCGAGCGCTCCGAGCAACGGGTAGAGCACGAGCGACATGAGCGTGGCTCGCGCGATCTGCGTCGGCAGCAGGAGCAGGCCGTTGCGGCGTCGTTCGGCGTCGTCGGTCATGTCGCGCAGGAAGGTGCCGTACAACGATCCCTCGCCGGCGTGCCAACCCTTGTACACGAGCGGGTACGTGACCGCACCTGCGGCGATGTACGCCACGACATGCGCGACGACGAACAGGGCGGTGAAGACCAGGTACTCCATGCGGACGGCTCCCTTCCCTGGCTGCCGCGTGCACGGAGCACGGCGGTCGCGACGAGCGGACTGCACTCCAGCATCGTGGCAGCGCCACGAAACGCCCTAGAGACGTCCGTACCGGGCGGCACCGGGTGGCGCCCGAGGCCCGGCGTTGCGTACGCTGACGAACCATGGGCACGAGCACCCCCTCAACCACCCCGCACGTCCACACGATCGCGGTCGCGCACGGCGACGGCATCGGCCCCGAGATCATGCGCGCCACGCTGCGCGTGCTCGAGGCGGCCGCAGCGCCGCTGCGCTTCGATACCGTCGAGATCGGCGAGCGCGCCTACCTCGAGGGCCACACCTCGGGGATCCCGAGCGAGGCCTGGGACCGAATCCGCGAGCACCGCGTGCTCCTGAAGGCGCCGATCACCACGCCGCAGGGCGGCGGCTACAAGAGCCTCAACGTCACGCTTCGCAAGTCGCTCAACCTGTTCGCCAACGTGCGGCAGGCGCGCGCCTTCGCGCCCTTCGTGTCGTCGCCACACCCCGCGATGGACGTGGTGATCGTGCGCGAGAACGAGGAGGACCTCTACGCCGGCATCGAGCACCAGCAGACGCGTGAGGTGACGCAGGTCTTGAAGCTGATCTCGCGACCCGGCAGCGAGCGCATCGTGCGCTACGCCTTCGAGTACGCGCGCGCCTACGGCCGCAAGCGCGTGACGTGCATGAGCAAGCCGAACATCATGAAGCTGACCGATGGGCTGTTCCAGCGCGTCTTCGAGGAGATCGCGGCCGAGTACCCCGACATCCACGCTGACCACATGATCGTCGACATCGGTGCCGCCAGGCTCGCGAGCGAGCCCCTCGCCTTCGACGTGATCGTGACGCTGAACCTGTACGGCGACATCCTGTCGGACATCACGGCCCAACTCGCGGGTTCGGTCGGCCTGGCCGGTTCAGCCAACGTCGGCAGCCAGGCGGCGATGTTCGAGGCGATCCACGGCAGCGCCCCGGACATCGCGGGCCAAGGCATCGCCAACCCGTCGGGCCTGCTGATGGCGGCGGTGCAGATGCTGGTGCATCTCGGCGAGGGCGCGGTGGCCGAACGGATCGAGAACGCCTGGCTCGTGACGCTCGAGGACGGCGTCCACACCGGTGACGTGTACCGTCACGGCGTCAGCCGCGAGCGCGTGGGCACCGACGCGTTCGCCGACGCCGTGATCGAGCGGCTGGGTCGCGTGCCGGAGCAGTTGCACAAGGCGCATTACGGCGCCGACGCGATCAAGGTCGAGGCGAACGCGACGCCGGCGAGCCGCAAGGCGCTCGTCGGCGTCGACGTGTTCCTGGACTGGTCGGCCGAGGGGCGCGTCCCGGACGCGCTCGGCGCGCGCCTCGAGCGGGCCGCCGGACCGGCTGGCTGGCGGCTCGAGATGGTGACCAACCGCGGCGTGAAGGTCTACCCGGGCGGTATGGCGGAGACCTTCTGCACCGACCACTGGCGTTGCCGCCTCACACCCGACGGGGGTGGCGAGACGACGTTCGACGAGGTGCTGACGCTCTTGGCCGCCATCCACGGTGCGGACCTCGAGGTGATCAAGACCGAGCACCTGTACACGTTCGACGGCGTACCGGGGTTCTCGCTGGGTCAGGGGCAGTAGGGCGCCGGATGGTGCAGCAGGGTGCGTCGGCGTCAGGGTCGTGACCTACGTCCGAGCGCTGCAGCGCTCGGACGTCAGCGACGACTCCGGATCGTGACGGACGGTTCCCCCGTGCCGGCGCTCGGGCTGCCGCCGCCGAGGGCGAGGTCGAGGAGCGCCTCGTCGAAGTGCAGGCCGCCGCCGCCGGTGACGTCGACACGCCGCCCGCGCGTGGCTCCGTACATGCCGCCACCGGCGTTGACGGACACGTACGCCTCTGGGGCGTACACGGTTGCCGCGAGCCGGGCGTTCCCCTCGATGCTGACACCCTTGTGTCCCCACGGCGTGTACGCACCGGTGTCGCGGTAGTTCGAGAACAGCGCGAACGCCGGTGTGCCACCCGGTCGCACCACCTCGGTCGATGGCATCTGGACGGCGCTCGCGATCCGGGTTCGGCCCGTGACGAAGACGGTGAGGGAGCTGTCGTCGTCGATGACGAGACCCGGGCCGCCGCCGGTTCCCAGGTTGAGGTCGCCGTCCACGAAGAGGACCACGTCGCCACCGGTGATCCTCAGCTCGCCGTTGCCGAGGTTGAGCGTGCCCGTCTTGATCATCGTCCGTGGTTGCCCGAACACGTCGACCGCGTGCGTCGGCCTCGAGGGTTGGTCGACCCAATCCCGGACGTTCCAGGTCTCGTCGAACGCGCGGACGCCGGTGGGACTGAGTTCCCAGCGGTTGCGCGGGTACCCGGTCTGCAACGGACCCGAGGACGGTATCCCGGCGTACGCCGCCATGACGTCGGCGATGCCGAGGGGGTCGCACGCCTCGCTCGGTACCGGCGGGTTCGCAACGGTGCCTGCGTGCTCAGAGGTGGACCCAGTGACGTGCACGACGCTGGAGTTGCCGTGTCCGCGCGTGATCGTGCCGCCCGCACGCGCGTCACCGAAGACGCGTGCGCCGCTGTTGTTGAACGCGATCGAACCACCGGCGAACGTGTCGCTCGCCACGCGAGCGCCGTTGCCGAAGGTCACGCTGCCGTTGGCGGAGACGCTGCCGGCGACCTGGGCCGTGTTGGTGAAGAGGACGTCGCCGGTGGTCCTGACGTCGCCCCCGTAGGTGGCGTTGGCGCGGAAGGCGACGGTGCCGTTGGCGCTGATGCTGCCGCGCACCTCCGAGCTTCCGGTCGCCTCGAACGCGCCGGTCGACACCACGTTGCCGTGGATCGGGGCGTTGCCGTTCAGGAGGACGTTCGCGCCGACCTCGGTGGTCCTGACCACGGCGTTTTCGCGGGCGTGGGCGGCGAGGTACGGCCCGACGCCGGAGTGGTAGCTGTCGATGCGGCCCGATCCGCGCAGGTCGACGCCTTCGCAGCCGACCACGACGCCGTCGAACGGCGACGCGCCGCCGCTCGCCGCGCCATCGAGCGCGAACACGACGAAGGCTTCGGCGACGTACTCGGCGTTGCGCGGGCCGGTGCCGGCCACGCGCAAGGCCACGCTCGAGTCGCCATGGACGACGTACCCGTCTCCGGGCACGAGTGCGTACGCCAGCGCTCCCTCAGGAACGAGCGTGGCGGTCGCGGTCTCGAGCGAGGACGGCAGTGGTTGACCGACGCGCAACCGCTCGAAGAGGGCGGCGACGGTCGCGTCGATGCCGGCGTCTGCGTGGCTGCGAGCGATCGTCGCACCCACGAGGTTCTCCGCGATCAACAGGTTCATGCGCGTGAGCACGAGCGAACCGACGCCGAGGAGCACGATCGACACCATCACGAGGAGCACGCTGATCAGCGCGACGCCGTGGCGGCCTGGCCGGGGCGTGGCGATCCCTTCGGACCGAGCGTTCATGGTGTGTTCGGCGCCGCGACGGCGAAGCGCTCGGTATCGATCGACCCGGCGCGCTGGTAGCGAAGGCGCAGTTCGACGCTCAGGAGGTCCCCGGGATCCGGGCGCGTGAAGCGCAGCGCCCCATCGGCGTCGCTGCGGGCGCGGTATCCGCAGAAGTCGAACCCGTGGATGCCGTCCGCGATGGCGACGAACGCGCCGGCGTCCTGGCGTCGCTCGAGCTGGCCGCCGGTGAGGCGGAACGAAACGGTGCGCGTCGCCGATGCGCCTCCCGTGAAGCGGTCCTCGACGTACATCAGGTGCAGGCCTTCGATGGCGCGGCACGGTGCGCCCGTCGCTGCGATCTCGATCGACAGGGGATCGGCGAGCGCGGGACAGTCGGCGGTGACGCCGCAGTAGCCGGCGAGCCCGACGTCGTGGCGGAGGGACTGGATCGCTCCGCGTAGTTGACTGATGTCGGCGCTGACGGCCTCGTTCGTCGAGTAGGCTCGGCTGGTACCAGCGAACAGGGCGCCCAGCGCCGCGAGCATCACGCTCAGGATCGCGCCGGCGAGCAGCAGCTCGAGGATCGTGAACCCGTGCCGGCGTGGATGGGGACTCATCGCAGCACCACCGTTCGTAGCCGGAGCTCGCGGTCGTTCTCCACGACGTGCACGACGACGGCGTGGGCCGCTGGTTCGGACACCATCGCAAGGGTGCAGTCGAGGGTGCCGCCGCTCGCGACGAAGCATGGCAACACGGCCAGCGTGCACCCTGTCGCGCTGGTCACGCAGTTCGTCGTCGTGGCTTCGGTGGTGGTGAACGCCATGCCGCGAACGACGTCGAGCTCGCTGCGGGCCGTCGCCGCCAGTCGCTGCGTGGCCTCTGCGGTTCGCGTGGCGTTGAGCGCCGTGGCCTGGAGCCCGGCTGCGCCGATGACGCCGACACCTAGCACGAGCACCGCGATCATCACCTCGATGAGCGTGAGCCCTGCCGTGCGTCCAGACGGGCGAGCGGTTGAGCGCATCATCGGACGCCCACCTTGCCACCCGCTTCGACCACGAGCGTGCGTGCGGTCGAGGCGTCCGACACGCGCAGCCGGAGGCCGTCGACCGGCAGCGGCGACGCGCCCGAAGGACACGTTCGCGCATCGCCCGACGGCAACCACACGAACGGGAAACCGACGACGTCCGTGACCGTGACGCGCCGGAACTGCGCGAGGTCGAGCGTACGCAACGTCGGGAGCGCGGCAGCGCAGTCGATGCTCGTCGCCGTCGAGGCTCGATGCAGCGTGACTGCGTCTCCGTCGAGTCGGACCACGACGGGGCGGTTGCTCCTGATGGCCTCGAACTTCGCCTGATGCACGAAGCTTGCGCCGGAGCTCGCCGCGAGTCGCGACGCGGGCGGACGGAGCGCCGAGGCGCCGATCCCCATCAGGATGCCGGCGATGGCCAGGGCGACGATCACCTCGATCGCGGTGAAACCCGACCGATGACGATCGACGTTCACCTGGGGACGACCTCTCGTACGGTTCATGACGTTACCGTAAGGAAACGCCCATGACGGGATTCGCACGAGAACCAGGCCATGACCGAACCGCCACGAGGCCAGGGTGGCGCTTCGTCGAAGGCCGGCGACATCGAGCGGCGGCACGGCGGCACCGTATCGCCGCACACGACACGCGCAGCTCCTACCAGGGGCGGCGCTCGATGACCTCCTGCGGGCTCACGTCGCGGCCGCGCGCGGCGCCGACCTCGTC
>REEJ01000131.1 GCA_007695125.1 Trueperaceae bacterium
CGCTGCTGGCCCTGATCGTGTTCGTGGTGGCCAACCAGATCGAGGCGCACCTGCTGTCGCCCATGATCCTCGGCAAGTCGACCGACATCCACCCGGTGACGGTGCTGATCTCGATCCTCATCGGCATCGGCTTCCTCGGGATCCTCGGCGCATTCATCGCAGTACCGATCGCGGCGATGGCGAAGGTCGTGCTGGAGGAGTACGTCTTGACGCGGCCCGCTTATCAGGAGCCCGAGGAGGGCGGTGACCCGCCGGAGGGCGGAGGCGTGGCAGCGCCGGGCTAGACTGAGCGGCGTGGCGAGACGCACGTCGGTACACGCGAACGGCGGCCGGGGCGGCCAGGCGTCCAAGCGCGCCAAGCCCCGTGGCCAGCGCCGGAGCCTCGACCTCGAGGCGATCGGCCTGGTGCTGTTGGCGTTGGGCGCGGCGGTCGCCGGGCTGCTCACACCGGCCCTGCCGAGCGGGGAGCTCGGCGAGCAGACCCGGACCCTGTTGAGCGGCAGCGTCGGCGTGGGCGCTTGGGCCCTGCCGGGACCGTTGCTGGTCCTCGGTGGGCTGTTCCTGATGCGCCGCAGCCCGCCCGCCTGGCCGCGCGTCCTGCTGGGCTACGTGCTGCTGGCGGTCGGCATCTGGGGCTTCGTCATGCTCGCCGCGCCACAGTCGGCGGGGAGCCTCGGTGTGGCGGCGCGCGCCGCCCTGACCGGTGCGGCCGGAGCGTTGGCGGCGGTGCCCGCCTTCGTCCTGGTGACGCTCGGCCTCGACCTCGTGTTCGGCCTGACGCCGACGCGCATCCTGCGCGGCTTGGTGCGCGCGCTCGTGAGGCTCGTGCGGGCGCTGTGGAATGGGTTGATGGCGTGGCGGGTGCGCGCTCGCCGCCGGGCCGCCTTCCAGGCCGACGTCGCCCAGGTGCGGCGCAGCCTGCACGACATCGCGCGCGACCTCGCCGCCCTGGAAGGTCTCTATGCCGCCTCGGGCGAGCTGGTGCGCTGGCGCGAGAGCGTGCAGGAGACGCTCGGCCGCCTCGGCCGTGCGACGCCCGAGGTGCTCGTCGAGGCCCGCGGCGACGCCGACGCGTGGACCGACGCGGTGCGCGACTTCGCGGCCGATCGCGCCAAGGAGCTCGGCGTGCGCCTGCGCGAGGAGGGCGCGCGCCCCGACCTGCCCGAGGCGCTCGACGACGCGGCCGGCGCCCTGCGCGACGGACGCGGACCGCGCCGCATACCGTTCGACGATTGGACAAGGACCGTTCGCGCCTGGCTCGACCAGCCCTTCGACGCCCCGCAGCAGGGCGCCCACGCGCTGACGTCGGCGCGCGCCCTCGACACGCTGCGCAACGGGCTGGTGCTGGAGCTGACCGCGCTCGAGGATCGCCACCGCCGCCTGACGCGCGAGCGCGACGTCGCCGAGCAGTCGCTCGAGCGCATGACGCCGCGGCAGTTGGCGCGGGCATCGGCGTCGCACACGGAGCGCGAGCAGGGGTACCGCGCGGTCGAACGGGGCGCTGCGGCGCTGGCGACCGCGGTGGTCGTCCTCGATCCCTGGCGCGAGCTCCTGAGCGGCTTGGTCCGCGCCTGTGCGACGCACCCCGACGCCGAGGAGGTGCGCGACTTCGACGGCGCCCTGGCCGAGGCGCTGCGCGACCGTGGGCGCGACGAGCTGCGCGCGCTCGACGGTTGGTCGCAGGCGCTCGAGGCCGTGGTGCTGCGCGCGCGCGAGGACCAGGCGCTGCGCGCCCGGCAGGCCCAGGCGCTCGCGGCCGCCGGCGTCCGCACCCACGGGGGCGACGACGCGCAGGTCGACGCGGCCCTGCTCGACGATCCCGACGTGCACGTCAGCGACCACGCCGCCTGGGTGACCGACACCGGCGCCGCGGCCGGCGACGACGATCCCGACGACGACGCGCCGCCGTGGGAGGGCGGGGCGGACGCCGCCACGCCGAGCGCGGGCGCCGCGAGGTCGCGAGCCCCTGGCGCAGCCGCGGCGGGCGCCCAGGCCGACGACCGCGCCGACCGCGCCGACGACGCGGACGAGCGACCGGCCGTCGGCGGCATCCCGATCACCGTGCCCGGCTTCGACCTGCTCGACCCGCCCGACACGAGCAGCGACGACCCGCGCGAGGTGGCGCGCGAGGTGCGGCAGCGCGTGGCGAAGATCGATGCCACGCTCGAGAACTTCAAGCTCGAAGGGCGCGTGGTCGCCTCCGTCCGGGGTCCGTCGGTGACGCGCTTCGAGGTCGAGCCGGCGGCGGGCGAGAAGATCAGCCGCTTCGCCAACCTGTCCGACGACCTGGCGCTCGCCATGGCGGTGGGCTCGGTGCGCATCGAGGCGCCCATCCCCGGCAAGAGCGTGATCGGTCTCGAGGTCCCCAACGCCAGCCGCGACCTGATCCGCTTCCGCGAGGCGGTCGACGCGCCGAGCTTCAAGCGCTCGAGCGCCCGGCTGCCGATCGTCCTCGGCAAGTCGATCGACGGCGACATGATGGTCGGCGACTTGGCCCGCATGCCGCACATCCTGCTCGCGGGATCCACGGGGTCGGGCAAGTCGGTGGCGGTGAGCGCGCTCATCGCGAGCCTGCTCTTCCGCTTCCTCCCCACCGAGCTGCGCTTCTTGATGGTCGACCCGAAGATGGTCGAGCTCACCCCGTTCGACGGCATCCCGCACCTGATCCGTCCGGTGGTCACCAACCCGACCGACGCCGCCGGCGTGCTGCTCGGCGCGGTCTCGCACATGGAGCGGCGCTACAAGATGATGTCGAAGATCGGCGCCAAGAACCTCGACCAGTACAACGCCAAGGCGCGCAACCTCGACCTGCCCGAGCTCCCCTTCGTGATCGTCGTGATCGACGAGCTGGCCGACCTGATGATCACCAGCCCGAAGGAGGTGGAGAGCGCCATCATGCGCCTCGCCCAGATGGCGCGCGCCACCGGCATGCACCTGATCCTGGCCACGCAGCGCCCCTCGGTCGACATCCTGACCAGCCTGATCAAGGTCAACGTGCCGGCCCGCATGGCGTTCGCGGTCAGCTCCGGCTTCGACTCGCGCACCATCCTCGACGCCATGGGGGCCGAGCGGCTGATCGGTTGGGGCGACATGCTCTTCTCGCAGCCTGGACAGGTGAAGCCGGTCCGCCTGCAGGGGCCGTTCGTGAGCGAGACCGAGATCCTGGCGCTGGCCGACTTCCTGCGCCGCCAGTACTTCGAGGACGACTTCGTCGAGGCCTACGGCGACGACTTCGAGCCGGCCTCGCCCCACGACTCCGACGCCACGGGGTTCGTGGACTGGAACGACGACAAGCTGCGGCTCGCCGCCGAACTGGTGATCAACGAGGGGCAGGCATCGGTGTCGCGCCTGCAGCGGCGCCTGCAGGTCGGGCACGCCCGCGCCGGCAAGCTGATGGACTCGCTCGAGGCGCTCGGCGTGGTGGGCCCGCACACGGGGAGCAAGCCCCGCGACGTGCTCGTGGGCTTCGAGGAGCTCCCCAACATCTTCGGGCGCTGACGCGCACGTTCAGCCGTCGGTCCGCGCCGCGGCGCTCGCATCGGCGACGGCCCCGGTCTCGACGACCCTGAACTCGCCGGCCGTACCGATCCGGACGTAGCCGATGCGCTCGTAGAGGGCGTTCGACGTGCCGTTGTCGAGGTCGGTGTAGAGGAAGCACTGCCGCGCGCCGTCGTCGAGTTCGCGCTGCGTCGCGGCGGCGACCAGGGCCTCGGCGTAGCCGCGCCCGCGCAGCGCCGGCGGGGTGTAGACCGGCCCGATGCGCGCGCCGTTGGGCGTGCGACCGGCGCGCCCCGCGAGGCTGACCACCTCGCCCTGGTCGGTCTCCCACAGGTGGAGGCGGCGCGCGCCGCCGCCCGTGAACGACGCCCACAGCCCGGCGGCGTCGCTGCGGCGCTCACCGAACGCCTCTTCCTCGAAGGCGCCGAGCCACGCCGTGACGCGCTCGCGGTCGCGCGGCTCGGCCAGCCGTGCACGGCCGGCGCTGCGCCGAGCGCTCGTCACCTCGTGCAGGCGGTAGACGCCCTCTCGCAGCCGCAGCTCGAGACGCCGACCCGTGTGCGCCTCCCACCAGCGCGCCGCGTCGATGGTCTCGCCCAACGGGCCGACCATGCCGGGCAGGTCCGGGTCGTGCTCGACCAGCCAGGCGAGCAGCGCCTCGCGGGCGTCGCCGCGGCAGCCCGACGCGACGAGCAAGGGGTGCGGCGGCGTGCGCAACAGCAGCGCCGCGAGGTCGCCGAACGCGTCCTCGGCGGCGACCATCACGGCGTCACCGTAGCCGCCCGAGGCGATGCCGTCGAGCACGCCGAGCTGCAGGTTGTTGAGCGCCTCGCGCTTGGCGAGGTAGGGGAGCGCGATGCGCGCGAACGCCGCGCGCCCCGCGGGCGTCGGCTCGGCCGCCACGATGCGGTACGCCGGGGCGCTCACGGCCGCACCGTCATATAAGCACCGTCACGGCCGCACCGTCACGCCCGGCTCGGCCGTCACCGACACGTGCTCGGCGTCTGCGGTGCGCCACGCCAGCGCCAGGTGCGCCGTGTCGAACGCCCAGGCGAGTTGACCGTCGGCGAGGGCGACGATCAGGCCGCCGCTGCCTCCCATGGCGGCGACGTCGGCCAGGGCGCGCGCGAGCGCGTCGCCAGGCGTCGCCCCGGCGGCCAATCGCTCGGCGAGCGCCTTGCCCGTCACCGCTCTGAGGAAGGCCTCGCCCTTGCCGGTGCACGACACGCCGACGGCGCCATCGGCGTAGGTCCCGGCACCCGGAACCGCTGCGTCGCCGATGCGGCCGGGCCACTGTCCGATCACGCCACCGGTGGACGTCGCGGCCGCCAGCGCGCCGGCGGCGTCCAGGGCGACGGCCCCGACCGTGGCCGAGCCCGTCGGCTCGGCGGCCGAACCGACCGCTTCGCCGTGGCGCTCCCGCCAGCGCTCGAGCTGCGCGCGGGCGTGGGGCGTGACGAGCGTGTCGGGATCGACCGGGTCCGCCTCCAGCGCGTCGGCGCCAACGCCGGCCAGCAACACGTGCGGGGTGCGTTCCAGCACGGCCCGCGCCAGTCGGATGGGGGAGGCGGAGCGCGTCACGAGCGCCACCGCGCCGGCGCTGCCGTCGCGACCGTCCACCAGGCACGCGTCGCACTCGACGGTGCCGTCGCGGGTGAGGCTGCTGCCGATGCCGGCGTTGAAGGCGTTCGGGTCGGCCTCCATGCTCTGGACCGCGGCGACCACCGCGTCGAGGGCCTCGCCACCGCGCTCCAGGACCCCCCAACCGGCCGCGAGCGCGGCCGCGAGCCCGCGCTCGTATGCGCCCGTGCGCGCCTCTTCGATGCGGCCAGCGCCGCCGTGCAGGATCAGAGTGGGCATGCGTCCAGCCTACTGCCCGACCGGGTGGCGGCGCCTCGGTACACTGGGCACGTGCGGCTGCTCCTCTTCTACCTCGTGCTCGTGTTGTCGCAGGGCTTCTTGGCCGCCCTGCTGGCGCCCTTGCCGCCGCCCGACCTCTTCCTGATCGCCGTGCTCACGCTCCTCTACCGGTTGCCCGCGTGGCAACTGGTCCTGGTGGGGTACGGCTTCGGCCTGGTGCAAGACGTGATCGGCCATGGCGCGCTGGGCGTGCACGCGCTCGGCTTGGCGGCCGCCGCGTTGGTGGCGACCACGGTGCGCGCGCAGCTGTCGCAACAGGGCTTCCTGGAGCGCTCGCTGGCCGTGCTGGCCGCCGTGGCCGGCAAGTGGGCCGTGACGTTCGTCTTGCTCGTGTGGCTCTCGGGTGGCGTCGGCGACCTGGGTGGGGCCGCGGCGGTCGCCGCGCTCGACATGGCGTTCACGGTCGTGGCCGCCATGGCGCTCCTCCCGTGGGGCTTCGCGCTCCTGGCGCGGACCCGCATGTTGCAACGGGAGCTGTTGTGAGGGGCGGCGGCAACGGGCGTCGCAAGGCCGACGAGCCGCGTCGGCGCCGCCCCTTCATCGGCCGCAAGGCGCCCAAGGAGTTCGTCCCCGGCAGCCGCAAGCCCGAGGAGGACCCGCAGGCCGGCATCTTGCCGCGCGTGCGCTTGATGCTGGCCATCACGTTGTCGATCATGGTCATCTTCACCGGTCGCCTGATGTACCTGCAGATCGCCATGGCGGACGAGTACCGCGAGCGCAGCGAGGCGAACTTCACGCAGGATCGGCGCATCACGCCGCTGCGCGGCCGCATCCTGGCCCGCGACGGCACCGTCCTGGCCGACAACCGCGTGGCCTACGACCTCATGTACTGGGGCGGCGAGATCGACGGCTGGGCACGGCTCCAAGCGTTCCTGGGCGTCGAGGGCGAGCCGCGCGCACCCGACCCGGCGCGGCTCGACGAGCGCCTCAACGGCGCCGTGCTCGTCTGGAACATCCCCGACACGCTCGTGCCGGCCGTCGAGGAGCGCATCGCGGGGCAGGCCAACCTCTACCTGCGCGAGCGCATCGAGCGCACCTACCCGACGAACCTCGCCGCGCAGGTGGTCGGCTACACCTCGCAGGCCGATCCCGATCGCAACCCCGGCTACGGGGTCGACGACCTCGCCGGCGTGATGGGCGTCGAGGCGACGTGGGAGGCCGCGCTCTACGGCGCGGCCGGCATGCGCGAGGTGCAGGTCGACCCGCGCGGCGTGCCGCTGCGCTCCACCGTGATCGAGTCCGCGATCCCGGGGCAGGACGTGGTCCTCACCATCGACCCCGCCGTCCAGCGCCTGGCCGAGGACGTGTTGGCGGGTGCGCTCACTTACGTCAACGTCGACCGCCAGGCCACCGGCCGCCCGCTCGAGTCGGTCGTGCACGGTGCACTCGTCGCCTTCGACCCCCGCACGGGCGAGATCCTCGCCATGGCGTCGGCGCCGACCTTCGACCAGAACGTGTTCGCGAAGCGCCCCATCGACCCCCAGGCGGTGGGCCGCTACCTCACCGACGCCGAGCACAAGCCGTTGCAGAACCGCGCGGTGGAGGCGTACGCGCCGGCGTCGACGTTCAAGCTCGTCACCTCGATGGCGCTGCTCGACGGCGGCTGGATCACGCCCACTTCGCGCTTCTCGTGCTCGGCGCGGTACCGCCTGGGCGGCATCACGTTCCAGAACTGGGCGGCGTGGGACAAGGGGATGTACGACGTCCGCCACGCCATCGCCGACTCGTGCAACACGTTCTTCTGGCACGCCGTGGCGTCCACGCCGAACGCGACGCGCGGCTGGGGTCCCTTCATCGAGCAGGAGGTCGCGCTGGCGCGCGCGCTCGGGTTCGGTGCGCCGTTGGGCGTCGGCGTGCGCGAGGAGAAGGCGGGTCGCGTCCCCGACCAGGACTGGGTCCGCGCGCAGCCTCAGTACGAGCACGGTTGGCTTCCGGGGTTCACGATGAACACGGTGATCGGCCAGGGCGACGTGCTGGCGACGCCGGTCCAGGTGGCGCAGCTGATCCAGACGCTGGCGTTGAGCGGGCAGCAAGTCGGTCTGCACCTGGTGCGGCAGGTCGGTGACGCGGCGCAGGTGGCCGAGACGACGACGATCGAGGGGCGTCACTGGCGCACCCTCCAGGAGGGCATGCGCATGATGTTCACGGACTACCCCTCACGGGCTGTGTTGGGGCCGGGCGTCTTCCCGGTCGAGGTGGCCGGCAAGACCGGGACCGCCCAGACGGCGCG
>REEJ01000303.1 GCA_007695125.1 Trueperaceae bacterium
CCGTCGGCGCGGCCGAACGTGTCGTCGGTGGTTGCGCTCATGGGCTGCTCCCTCGCGGCGGCGAACGGCCGACACGATCGCATTGTGACGCGACGGGCAGGGGCCGGCCCGCCCCTGCGGACATTTGACCCCACTCCCGGTGGGGTAGGGCTGATAGCGTGCCCGCATGCGCACACATGCACGTACGTCGATCCACCGCCTCGCCCACCCGCTCGCCGCGCTCCTCGCGCTCGCGTTGACCGCGTCGGTGTTCGCTCAAGGCACGCCGACGCCGGCAGACCTCGAGGGCCTCGACGCTCGCGCCGCGGTCGAGCTCGCCAACGCATGGAAGGGCAACGGCGTGACGACCTTCGCGACTCCCGAGGCCGTGCATTTCGCCTTCCAGAACGGCGCCCAGGTCGTGGTGCCGATGCCGGACGACGTGATGCTCGTATCCGTCGCTCCCTACTTCACCCACACCCACCCGTGCGCCACGCACTACATGAGCGGCTGCCAGGGTGAACTCGTCGGCGCGCCCGTGCACGTGCAGGCGCTGCTGCCGGACGGCACGGTCGTGATCGACGAGGTCATGCCCACGATGGCGAACGGCTTCATCGACCTGTGGCTGCCGCGCGGTCAGGCGTTCGACCTGCGCATGACGGTGGACGGCGCCACGGCGATGGGGCTCATCACCACGCACGCCGACAGCTACACCTGCATCACGACGCTGCAACTGACCGCGACGCGCTGACCGACCGAGGGCCACACGAGGGCCACACGAAGGCCGCGCGAGGGCCGGCCGAGCCTCTACGGGGCTAGAGCGCGAACACCCCCATGCGCCGCGCCGGCACCCGAGCGTGCACGCGCCCGCCCGCGACATGCGCCTCGCCCTCACCGAGCAGCCGCTCGCGCGCGCCTTCGCCGAGGCCCTCGAGCGCGACATGATTGCCTTGCTCGCCGTCGGTGTTCACGACCACGAGCAGGTCGTCGCCCGCGAGTTGGCGCCGCAGCATGATCACACCGTGATGCGCATAGACCACCTCGGCGCTGCCGACGCGCAGCGCCGGGTGGGCGTGGCGCAGCGCCGCCAGGTCCTGCAGCCAGCGCAGCGTCTCGCCGTCCCAGGCATCGGTGGCGTCCCACGGCATGCCCTGGCGACAGGCCGGGTCGTGACCGCCGGCCAAGCCGAGCTCGTCGCCGTAGTAGACGCAGGGCGCGCCGGGCAGCGTGAACAGGAGCGCGTACGCGAGGCGCAGTGCGCTTCGGTCGCCCCCCAACACGGTGAGGGCGCGCGGCGTGTCGTGCGAACCGACCAGGTTGAGCTGCGCTTGGGTGATCTCCGGGTGGTAGCGCGACAGCTCCGCGCCCATCGCCTTCTGGAACGCCTGCGCCGAGAGGCGCGGTACCGCGCCGTAACCGCAGCGCGCCACCTCGGCGTCGTCGATCTCGGTTGCCACGAAGCCCAGGACCGCCTTCGTCACCTGGTAGTTCATGACGGCGTCGAACTGATCCCCCTGCAGCCAGCGCTCGGCACCGGTCCAGAGCTCGCCGACGATGTACGCCTCGGGGTTCACGGCCCGGCAGCGACGCCGGAACTCGCGCCAGAACTCGTCGTCGTCGATCTCGTTCGGCACGTCCAGGCGCCAGCCGTCGATGCCGAAGCGCAGCCAGTGCTCGCCCACCGAGAGCAGGTACTCGCGCGCGGCCGGCGTGTCGGTGTCGAACTTCGGCAGGGCTGGCAGGTCCCACCAGGCGCGGTAGCGCAGCGCACCGTCGCCCTCGCCGTAGGCCCCGAGCGGGAAGCCCTCGATGTGCCACCAGTCGAGGTAGGCCGAGGCGGGGCCGTTCTCGAGCACGTCGTGGAACTGCAGGAAGCCGCGGCTCGCGTGGTTGAAGACGCCGTCGAGGACGACCTTCATGCCGCGCGCGTGGGCCGCGTCGAGGAGCTCGCGCAGCGCGGCGTCGCCGCCCAGCATGGGGTCGACGCGGAAGTAGTCGTGGGTGTGATAGCGATGGTTGGCGCCCGACTGGAAGATCGGGTTGAAGTACAGGGCCGTGACGCCGAGCGACTGCAGGTGGTCGAGGCGCTCGACCACGCCGAGCAGGTCGCCGCCCTTGTAACCGTGCACCGTCGGCGGTGCGTCCCACGGCTCGAGATGGGTCGCCTTGGGCACGCGCTCGCTGCGGGCGAAGCGGTCCGGGAAGATCTGGTAGAAGACGGCGTGCTTGACCCAGTCGGGGGTGCGAGGGGAGGAAGCCATGCGCCATGGTAGCCGCGCTCGGCGTGGACGCATTCGCGTCGTCGTGATCGACGCCGCCTCGGTCGACGCGTCCGCAACCCGTTCGCCACCTGAGCCCCTCGTACACTCGGGCATGGCTCTCACATGGGAAGACGTCGAACCCCGCGTCCGCGAGTTGCTGGACGCCGACCTCGCGCCGGCCGACGTGCCGGCCTGGCTCGAACGACGCGACGCGCTCGAGCGCGACGTCGGCGAGGCGTACGCTGCGTTGGCCCGCGCCAGGCACGAGGACACCGCCGACACCGACGCGCGCGACGCCTACCTGCGCTTCGTGCGGGAAGTCTCGCCTCACCTCGCCGAGGCCGCCGACGCGATCGACAAGAAGCTGGTCGCCGTCGACGGCTACGAGCCGCCGGCGGAACTGAGGGTCTGGTGGCGCAACGTGCGAGACGACATCGCGGTGTACCACCCCGACAACGTCCCGCTCGCCACGCGCGAGTCGGAGCTCGCTCAGCGCTTCGACGAACTGATGGGCGGGGTGCGCGCCGAGGTGGAGGGCGAGTCGCTCACGCTCATGCAGGCTCGCAGGATCCTCGAGTCCACCGATCGCGACCGCCGCGAGCGCGCCTGGCGCGCCATCCAGGCCGGGCTGGAACGGGTGCGGCCGGACCTCGACGCGCTCTTCCTCGAGCTCGTGGCGCTGCGCCAGACGATGGCCCGAAACACCGGCTTCGACGACTACCGTGCCTACGTCTGGCGCGCCCGCCATCGCCACGAGTACACGCCCGAGGACGCCCTGGCACTGCACGACAGCATGCGCGCCGCGGCCGTGCCCGCGCTCCGCGCCCTCCACGACGACCGGCGCGAGCGCCTCGGTGTGGACGCACTGCGGCCTTGGGACCTGGACGTCGACCCGGATGGCGCAGAGCCTCTCGCGCCGTTCGGCGACGTCGCGGAGCTCGAGCGCGGCCTGGTCCGGATGTTCGAGGCGCTCGACCCCGCCCTCGCCCGGCGCTTCGAGCGCCTACGTGAGGGCTGGCTCGACCTGGAGGCGCGCCCCAACAAGGTCCCGGGGCTCGGGTACCAGGAGTACTTCCCGCGTTCGCGCTCGCCCTACGTCTACTGGAGCGCGCTCGGCACCGACGACGACGTCGTCGCCATGCGCCACGAGGCCGGTCACGCCTTCCACTCGCTGCTCACCGACGAACGCTGGCCGCTCATGGTGCAGATGGCCAACCGGCCCGAGTCGGCGGAACTCGCGTCGCAGTCGCTCGAACTGCTGACGCTCCCGTACCTGACACGCGAGCGGGGCGGCTTCTACGACGAGCGCGACGCCCGCCGCTCGACGCGCGCGCAGCTCGAGCGCATGATCGGCCTCTGGGTCCGCACCAGCGCCGGCGACGCCATCCAGCACTGGATCTACAGCCAGGATCCGGACACGCTCACGAGCGAGGCGATCGACGAGGCCTGGGTACGCATCACCGGCGAGCTCGGCGGCGACATCGACTGGACCGGCCTCGAGCGCGAACGTGCCAAGGGTTGGCACATCATCCACGTGTTCGTGATCCCGTTCTACTTCCTCGAGTACGGCATCGCCTACCTGGGCGCGGCGCAGGTCTGGCGCAACGCGCTGCACGACCACGCGGCGGCGCTCGCGGCCTACCAGCGCTTCCTGTCGCTCGGCGGCACGGTGCCGCTGGACGAGGCCTACGAGGCCGCCGGCGCGCGCTTCGCCTTCGACGAAGCGACCGTACGCGAGTTGGTGGACTTCACGATGGCGCGCTGGCGCGAAGTGGCGCCGGACTGACGGCGAGGGTGCACGTCACACCCGCCGCCGCAGGTGCCCCCAACGCTCGAGGTCGGCCACGGTGTCGCGCAGCGTCTCGCGCACGGGGCGGTATCCCACGCCCAACTCCCGCGTGACGCGCGAGCCGTCGACACGGAACGAGCGACCGATGTGCGTGCGCAGGTACGAGCGCAGGCCGGGCGGCCGGATCCGCGCGTAGGCCAGTGCGAGCACGTCGCCGACGCGCCCCCGCAACCGCAGTCGCGGCATGCTGTGGCCGGCGGCCAGGCCCTCGTCGCGCAGCAGCCTCGCGGTGGCCGCCATCGACATCGTTTCCGCGACGCAGAGGTAGCGGCCGTTGGCCTCGTCGAGCTCGAGCGCCGCCACGTGCGCGAGTGCCACGTCGCGCACGTCGACGAAGGGCCACTCGAGGTTCACGATCATCGGATAGGCGCCCGACAGCAGGTCGCGGATCGTGGCGTTGGTGGTGTTGAGGGCGGCACCGATTGCGGGACCGATCACGTTCCCCGGGTTGATGCTCACCAACCGAGTGCCTCGATCCTCCGGAACCAGCGCCCACGCCGCGCGCTCGGCGGCCGCCTTCGAGGCGTAGTACGGGTTGCGTGTCACCGTGGACCGCTCGTTCCAGTCCGCCTCGGTGTACACGTGACCCGTCACCGGCTCGTCGGTGACCGCCGCCAGGCTGGACGTCAGCACCACGCGCGGCACCTCCGCCGCGATGGCGGCGCCGAGCACGTTGCGCGTGCCGGCCACGGCCGGGTCGATCAGGTCGCGCTTCGGATCCGGCGTGTCGAGCACGAAGGGGCTCGCGGTGTGCAGGACGGCGTCGCACCCCGCCACGAGTCGCGGCCATGCGGCCTCGTCCATGAGGTCCGCCGTGTGCAGCGTCAGGCGCTCCTTGGCGTCCGGTAAGGCGCGCAACGCGTCGAAACGCGGCTCGCTGACGTTGCCGCGGACGCTGCCACGCACGCGGTAGCCGCGCGCGAGCAGTTCGCGCACCACGTGGGCGGCGATGAAGCCGGAGGCGCCGGTGACGAGGACGGTGCGTTCGCTGCGTGGAGGCATACCCGATGCTACTCGCCCGGAGCGCGCCACGCGCGCACGCGCACGTGCGCACGCGCGCTCCGCATGCTTTGATCACGCATGACCACGACGACGCTGGAATCGCGCATCGACCACCTCGTCGCACCGCTGCCCGGCGTCACGGGCGTGGTGGTCTGGCGCCCACACGACCAGGCGCCGCTCCTCACGCGGCACGCGGATCGGACGTTCGCTCTCGCGAGCGTCGTCAAGCTGCCGCTGCTGCTCGAGACGCTGCGCCGGGCCGAGCGCGGGGCACTCGACATGGGCGAGCGCGTGCGACTCGACGAGGCCGACCGCGTGGCGGGAAGCGGCGTGCTGCACCTCCTCGACGGCGGCCTCGCCCCGACGCTGCGCGACTTGCTTCGGCTCGCCCTGGTGGTGAGCGACAACATGGCCACCGACGCGCTCTTCGCGCGGGTTCCGCCCAGCGCGGTCGAGACCGCCATGCACGCGCTCGGGTACACCAGCCTGCGCGTGCCGCACACGATCGAGGCGATGCTCCGCAGCTGCGCCGGGCTCGGCGACCACGCCGACTACGCCGCGATGCGCGCGCGCCTCAAAGCTGCCGGTTCGGCGCGGCCGTCCGACCCGGACGGCGCCTCGCCGACACGCGGCGACCGCGCAACGCCGCTCGACGTGGCGCGCATGCTGGTCGATCTGCATGCGGGGCGCGTGCTCGGCGGACCGTGGCGCGCGCTGGCGCTCACGATCCTGGGCGACTGCCAGACGAACGGCCGCATCCCCGCCCGCCTCCCCGAAGGAACCCGCGTGGCACACAAGACCGGCACGCTGCGCAGCCGCACGAACGACGTCGGCATCGTCGCAACGCCCGCCGGGCCCGTCGTGCTGGCGCTGTTCCAGGAAGGCGAGCCGAGCGAGCGCCGCGCCAGCGCGGCGCTGGCCGATGTGGCACTGGCGGTCTACGAGGTGATGTCGGCGCCGTCGTCGCCGCCGCGGCCGACCCCGGACGCCGGCGCAGCGCCCGCCTGAGCCACCGCCGCGGCCTCGACGAGCGCGCCACCCTGACGCTGGTACACGGCGTCGGCCGATGGCGGGTGGCCGAAGCCGGCGCGGGCGTCGCGGAAGTGGCGACCCAGCGAGAGGTCCGAACCGAGTGCAGCGCCTCCGGCAAGCCGCAACGCGCCCTCCGTGACCCTGTTGGCCGCGTCGACGCACACCAGCTTCGCGATCTCGGCGTCGCCCTCCTCGCGGCGCTCGTCCCACGCGCGAGCGGCGGCCAGCAGCGTCGCGCGCGCGGCGTGGAGCGCCACCTGGAGCTCGCCGAGGTCGCGTCGGAACCCGGGAAGGACCGCGATGGGGTGCCCGAGCGCGCTCGGGACCCGCTCGCGCGCGTACGCGACGAGGGCGTCACGGGCCGCGATCGCGCTCCCCAGATACGTGGCGGCCACCAGGAGCGTGAACCAGACGTTGCGCACCTTCGGCCCAGGGCGCAGCCGCAGCAGGTCACGCTCAGCGACGGCCACGCCCTCGAAGCGAACGTCGTGGCTCTCGCTCGCTCGCAGGCTCAGACCGTCGCCCCACGTGCGTTCCCAGCGCACGCCTGCAGCGTGGTTCGGCACCAGCACCTGCACGGCCCGCTCGCCGTCGCGCGCGAGCACCAACACGTGCGTGAGGTGCTCACCACCCGTCCCCCACGTCTTGTGCCCATGCAGCGTGAGCGCCCCACCATCGCGCCGCAGCTCGGTGGCGGGCAGGCCGCCGCGCGACGGGCTGCCGAGCGCCGGCTCGCTGGCGACGGCGTTCAGCAGCGCACCGCGTTCCACGAGCCCGAAGATGCGCTCGCGCTCGTCTGCCCACGCGTCCACATCGCGTGCGTGGCCGACGAGCATCAGCGTCATGGCGGCCACCAGGGCGCTGGCGGCGCTGCCGCCCGCGGCGTTCCATTGGGCCTGCACCACGCTCTCGAGACCGGCACCCAGCCCGCCCCGGTCGACCGGCAACGGCAGGCGCAGGTACCCCGACGCGTGCAGATCGACGATGTCGTCCGCAGGCAGGGTGCCAGCGCGGTCGGCCTCGTCGGCGCGCGCCGCCCAGCGCGAGGCGAGCGCGGCCGCAGCCGTCGTCGCGGGCCCAGCCGGCGTCGACACCGTCACGCCGAACGGCCGCGACCGACCAGCATCACGAACACGGCCAGCGCCACGAGCATCAGCGCTCCGGTACCGATGTAGCGGCTGACATCGGCGTCGCCGATCAGCACCATGGCGACCACGGCCAGCGCGAAGAGGCCCCCGGCGGCGATCGTCGGCAGCGTGCTCAGGGGCCGCCCGGGCGTGGGCCACAACTGCTCGCCGCGCCAGCTCACCAAGGCAGCGAAGGCGTACGCGGCGAACGCGACCTGGGCGGTGGCGAGCACGAACCAGAAGCCCTCGAGACCAGTCACTGGCGATCACTCGCCCGGTCGATCGGGGCACCCCCGAGGCGTTCGCTCGCCTCGGGTGCTGCGCCACGACGTCGCATCCGCTCGAGCAGCG
>REEJ01000258.1 GCA_007695125.1 Trueperaceae bacterium
CGAGCAGCGACGCCTGGCTCACGATCCTGGCCGACACGCTGGGGCTGCCGCTCGGCCGCCCCGTCGACGAGGCCGGCGCCGCGCTCGACGTCGGCGCCGCGGAGGGTGCCGCCTGGCTCGGCTGGCGGGCGCTGGGAGGCGCATCAGCACCCGCGCCCCGCGTCGACGTCTGGTTCGAGCCCGTGCACCAGCACGGCGACGCCACCATGTCGCTGCTCGAGCGGTACCGTTCGGTCGCGCTGGGCTGACGCCCGCGCGACCGTACGGACGTTCGAGCCTCGATGCCTGCGCCTAGGGGTTGACGCCGCCGAGTACGCGTGCCATCCTCGTGGCACGATGATGTGCAAACGTTTGGGCATGGCGCAGCGCTGGCGCTCGAACGCGCCCACGAACCCGTGAAGCGCACCACCATCAAGGACGTCGCACGCCTCGCCGGAGTGGACGTCTCGACGGTCTCGCGGGCCATGCGAGATCACCCGCGCATCTCCGAAGCGACACGACAACGTGTCGTTCTGGCCGCACGCGAACTCGACTACCGGCCCAACGCCGCCGCGCGCGCCATGGTCACCAGCCGCACCCGGTCGTTCGCCTTCCTGGTGCCAAGCCTGGCCGACCCCAACGTCGCCGCCTTCGCTGCCGGCGCAGAAGCCGAGGCGCGGACACATGGCTACTCCATGGTCGTCGCCGGCTACCGCGCCCCTCACGGCACGGCGGCGCCAGGACCCCAGCTCTTCCGCGAGCACCGCTTCGACGGGCTGCTGCTCATGTCGCCGCGCCACTATCCCGAGTCCGGACTCGACCTGCCGCTCGCGACGCTCGAAGAGGCCCGCGTCGACAACCACGGTGGGGCAGCCCTCGCCGCCGCCCTGCTCCGGGACCACGGCCACCGGCGTGTTGCGTTCGTCGGTGGAGAGCACGACTCACCCCACGCTCGTGAGCGGTTCCTCGGCCTGCGGTCCGTCTTCGACGACGCCACGTGCCGCTACGGTGACTGGACACCGCAGGCCGGCTTCGACCTCACGACGCGCCTGCTCGACGCCGATGCCGGGTTCAGCGCGATCTTCGCCGCGAGCGACGCCGTCGCGCTGGGTGTCTATGGGGCCCTGCACGAACGTGGTCTCGCAATCCCGGGCGACGTGTCGGTCGTCGGTTTCGACGACATGCCCGCCGCCCGCCACTACTGGCCCCGCCTGACCACCGTCGCGCAACCGCTCGAGCGGGTCGGAGCGACCGCCTTCGAGATGCTCCTGGCCCGCATCGAGGGTCGCGAGCCCGAGCCTCCTCCCGTCCTCGACGTGCGCCTCGTCCAGCGCGCGTCGGTGGGGCCAGCGCCGGTGAACCTGCGATGACGGGACATGGCCATGACGTTCGGCCGGTACGTTGGCGCCCGTGCCAACGTTGGCACACGCGTTCTCAGACCATCCGCCCCTCGAAAGGAGCGACCATGCCACGACCCCGTCTCGCCCTCCTCCTGCTCGCCGCGCTCGCGTTCGGCGCGCACGCGCTCGCCCAGACCACGCAACTCACCATGTGGGTCCGCACGCCCGAGACCGTCGATCTCCTCGGTACGAGCATCGAGCGGTTCCACGAAGCCAACCCGGACGTGCGCGTGCGCATCGTGACGTTCGCCGCCGACGCCTATCCTGGCGCTCTGCAAGCGGCGATCTCAGGCGGCGATCTGCCCGACATGTTCCAGGTCCACAACTCCGTGCCCGTCCCGCGCCTGGTGTCGCTGGGCCTGATCCAATCCCTCGAACCACACTTCTCCGAGGGCTTCCGCGACCGCTTCGATCCCGCCACCTGGTGGGAGGGCAGCACCACCGTCGGAGGCGAGATCTACGCCTGGCCCGACCGCTCCTTCCGCCGCGCTTCCCTGTTCCTGTACTACAACCGCGACGTGATGCGCGCAGCGGGTCTCGACCCCGACGCGCCGCCCGTCACCTGGGACGCGTTCGTCGACCAGGCCAACACGGTGACCGAGGCCGGCAACGGCCGCGTGTACGGCCTCCACCTGGGCTTCACCTCCGGCTGGTTCAACGAGCGCGTGATCCTGCAGCTCGCCACCACGGCCGCCGACGCCCACGGCGTCCCGGCCGAGCACCTCCCGGGCCGCATGGTGAACTGGACCACGGGCGAACTCTTCGACCCGAGCGGCATCCAGGAGGCCATCGGTTTCTTCGCCGAACTGATGTCCTCGGACGCGGTCCACCCCGACTTCCTCAACACCGGGCGCTCGCAAGCCACCGCACAGTGGGCCGCGGGCCAGGCCGCCTTCCTGTTCGACGGCTCCTGGCGCCTGCAGGAGTTGCTGCGCACCGAACCAGACCTCGACTTCGGCATCGCCATGCTGCCTTCGCGCGACGGCGGACCAGTGCTGTGGGGCGTCGAGGGCGGCAGTCAGAACGCCTTCGCCGTCGCGACGCGCAGCCCCAACGCCGCCGCGGCAGCACGCCTCTTCGAGTGGCTCAGCGACGACTACTATCCGCTGCTGATCGAGGGCGCGGTCGACCTGACGCCGATCCCCGAGCTGAACGCCCGCGACGAGCTCTACACGTCGGACGCCTTCCGGGAGCTCGTGCGGCTCACCGAGCTCGGCACCGTCGTGCTCCCCTCGCCCGTGATGGAGAACGCCGACCAGCTCGAGACCGTCGTGCGCCTCGCCGGCAAGACCGCGTCACGGCCTTTCGGGGAGTCGATGCAGGGCTTCCTGGCCGACGGCGCCTTCGACGTGAGCGGCTTCCTGGCGAGCTACGGTGGCCAGCAGAACGCCTTCCTGGCGGAAGCGCTCGCGGAGGCGAGCGCCGACGGCGCCGGCGTCGACGAGAGCGATTGGGTCTTCCCGGGCTGGGAACCGACCGTCAACCACTACTGACCGCCGACGCGTGGGCCGGCCCGACCAGGGCCGGCCCCCCCGCCACCACCCCCCCCTCCCAAGGAGGCGACGCAATACCAGCCCCCCCCGCGCCCCCCCGCCTCGCGTCCACCGCAACCGCAGTCGGCGCCTCTGGGCCTACGCATTCGTGGTGCCACAGCTCATCCTCGTCACTGCGTTCACGCTGTATCCGATCGTGATGACGCACGTCTACTCGCTCTTCGAGTGGCCCGGCTTCGGCCCGCTGGACCGCTTCGTCGGCCTGCGCAACTACACCCGCATCCTGGCGGACGAGCTGTTCTGGAACGCCTTCCAGAAGAGCTTCATCTTCATGGCCGGCACGGTCGCGCTGCAGCTGCCGCTGGCGCTCCTCATCGCTATCTTGCTCAACTCCGAGAGGCTGTACGGACGCAACGTCTACCGCACCCTCTTCTTCATCCCCGTCGTCACCACCTCGGCCGTCATCGGCATCGTCATGCGCTCGATCTTCGCCTCGCACGACGGCCTCGTGAACAACGGGCTGCAGCTGCTCGGGCTCATCGACCGACCGATACGCTGGCTGGCCCAAGGCGACACCGCCATGATCGCGCTCATCCTGGTTGCGTCGTGGAAGTGGTTGGGCATCAAGATGATCATGTGGTTGGCCGGTCTCCAGTCTCTTCCGGTCGAGCTCTACGACGCCGCCAAGGTCGACGGCGCCAGCTTCTGGCAGACCTTCCGCCACATCACGGTTCCCTTGCTCGTACCGGTGGGTGTGGTGGTGCTGCTCTTCAGCATGGTCGACGCCCTCACCGCGTTCGACCTCATCTTCACGATGACCGAGGGTGGTCCCGGCTTCGCGACCGAGTTCATGGAGCTCTACATCTACCGCTACGCCTTCACCAGCTTCGCCGGTGGCCTGCCTCAACTCGGCTACGCATCGGCCGCCGGTGTGTTCTTCGGCGTCACGGTGTTCCTCATCTCGCTGGTCCTGTCGCTGCTGGCACGCCGCGCATCGCAGGTGCGCCGATGAGGCTGCGGACGCTGCTGAGACAGCTCCCCGTGCAGGTCGTGTTGGCGGTCGTCGCCCTCATCTGGATCTACCCGTTCATCTGGATGGTGTCGTCGTCGTTCAAGACCAACCGCGAGTTCCTCTCGCGCGGTCTCGAACTCCTCCCCGAGCAGTTCCGCACCGAGAACTACGTACGAGCGTGGGAGGTTGCAAACTTCTCGCAGTACTTCCAGAACTCGGTCATCGTCACGGTATCGACGGTCGTGATCGTCGTGGTCATCTCCGCCCTGACCGGCTACGCCCTCGCCCGCGTCCAGTTCCCCGGCAAACGTCCTCTGATCGTGCTCTACGCGGCGACGCTCTTCATCCCCAAGGGGTACACCATCATCCCGGTCTACCAGCTCATCCGTGAGCTCGGCCTCCTGAACACGCTGCCAGGCCTCATCCTGGCCGAGGCTGGCGCCGCGCCGGTGCTGTTTGCGCTGTTGTTCATGGCACACTTCAGCGGCATACCGAAGGAGCTCGACGAGGCCGCCGAGCTCGATGGTGCCACCTTCGGGCAGACCTTCATCCACGTGATGCTGCCGCTCGCCAAGCCGATGATCGCGACGACCGTCGTGCTGCAGTTCATGTGGACCTGGAACTCGTTCTTCACCCCTCTCGTGCTGACGCTCAACAACCCCGACCTGCGGACGCTGACGGTGGGTCTCTACGCGTTCGTGGGCGAGTACAACACCGACTGGACCGGTCTCACGGCGGCGGCACTGATCTCCATCGTGCCGGTCCTCGTGCTGTTCCTCGCCCTGCAGCGCTACTTCATCGCGGGCCTCACGGGCTCCGTGAAGAGCTAGGCTGACGCGTGATCGATCTCCACACCCACCATGAGCGCTGCGGGCACGCCGCCGGCAGCATGGCCATGTACGCCGACGCCGCACTACGGCGTGGCCTGCGGACCCTCGCCGTCACCGACCATGCGCCGCTGCTGCTCGCGTCCGGCGTCGACGACCCCGCCCCCGGCATGCACATGCCCAAGTCGGCCTGGAGCGGCTACCTCGACGAGGCCGTCGCGCTCCGTGACCGCCTCGCCGGGCGCCTCGAGCTCCTCGTCGGCGTCGAGGCGGACTACATCCCCGGCCGCGAGGCGGCGTACCGAGCGCTGCTGGACGACCAGCGGCTCGACGTCGTGCTGGGATCCGTCCACTACGTCGACGGTTTCCACGTCTACGACCGCACCCGCTGGTCGTCGAACGCCGACGTGGATGGCGTGTACGCCCGCTACCTCGAGCTGGTGCGCGCCGCCGCCGCCAGCGGCCTGTTCGACGTCATGGCGCACATCGACGCGATGAAGGCGAGAGCGCCGCGCCCGCCCAGCGCGCCCGAGCGCGAGTGGGACGCGACGGTCGCCGCCCTGCGCGCCGCCGACGTGGCCGTCGAGATCAACACGTCCGGCTACCGCAAAGTCGACGAGCCGTTCCCCGCCTGGGGCCTGATCGAACGCCTCCACGCCGCCGGCGTGCCGCTGACGTTCGGCTCCGACGCGCACCGGCCAGACGAGGTGCACCACGCCTGGGCGACCGTGCACGCCGGGTTGACCCAGCGCGGCATCGACGCCCTCGCCGTCGTGCGCGGACGCCGGCGCGAGATGGTGCCGCTGGAGGCGTTCGCACCGGCGGTCTGAGCGTGCGATGCTGGCGGCCATGCCCACCCCATCGCTGCGCGCTCGCCTCGCCGGGCCGGGCCCGCTGGCCCTCGGCTGGCTCACCTCACCCGATCCGCTCGTGGCCGAGGCGATCGCGCGAGCGGGCTTCGACGCCGTCGCGCTCGACATGCAACACGGCGCCATCGACGAGGCGGACGCGCTGCGGTTGCTGCAGGTGCTGACGCTCGCGGGCGTGCCCGCCGTCGTGCGCGTCGCCTGGAACCAACCGCACCTGGTGATGAAGGCGCTCGACCTGGGCGCCTGGGGCGTGATCGCGCCGATGCTCGAAGGACCCGAGGACGCCGAGCGACTCGTCGCCGCGTGCCGCTACCCGCCGCAGGGCGGACGCAGTTACGGTCCCACGCGCGGGGCGGCCCTCGCCCACCGCTACGCGGCTCGCGCGAACGACGAGGTGGTGCCGATCGCCATGATCGAGACGCGCGGCGCCCTCGAGCGGCTCGACGAGATCCTCGCCGTCGACGGCCTCGGCGCCGTGTTCGTGGGCCCCGCCGATCTCAGCCAGGCCCTCGGCGGCCCGCCGGGCGCCGACTTCGAGGACGGCCCCGTCGTGGCGGCCATCGCTCACGTGGCCGAGCGCAGCCGGGCGGCGGGCGTGCCGGCGGGCATCTACAACCGCTCGGCGGCGTACGCCCGGCGCATGGCTGCGTCGGGGTACCGCTTCGTCGCCATGGGCAGCGCCCTCGACCTTGTGGCGGGCGGCGCCGCGGCGGCGCTCGGCGAGCTGCGCGGCGACTGAGCCGCCGTCGTCGGCGCTCACGGCGTCCGCGACCGCAGGCTCGACGGGCGCGGCGCGCGGTAACCTCGCGGGCGTGCGCGTGCACCGTGCCTCCTTCCTCGCGGGCGTCCGCGACATCGCACCGATGCTGCTGGGTGCGGCCCCCTTCGGGCTGATCACCGGGGTGAGCGCGGTCGCCGCGGGCATGGCCGCCGTGGACGTGACGTTCATGTCGCTCACCGTGTTCGCCGGGGCCTCGCAGCTCGCGGCCATCGCCCTGATCGGCAGCGGCGCCGCCGTCTGGGTGGTGCTGCTCACGGTGCTCATGATCAACCTGCGCCACGTGATGTACGCGGCCGCGCTGGCACCCCAGGTTCGCGACCTCGGCTTGGGCTCGCGCGCGGCCATCGGCGCGGTGCTCGTCGACCACGTCTACGCCTTCGCCAGCCTGCGCTTCGCCAAGCGTGAGCGCGACCTCGACCGCAGGGACTACGTCCTCGGGCTGGGCCTCACCATGTGGCTGGTGTGGACCGGCGCCACCGCGGTCGGTGCCTTCGCGGGCGCGCAGCTCCCACCGTCGTGGCAGCTCGACTTCGCGGTGCCACTGATGTTCCTGGCCTTGCTGATCCCGTCGATCCGCGACCGCCCAGGGCTGGTGGCCGCACTCACCGGCGGCGGCCTGGCCCTGGCATTGGCGGGACTGCCCTACAACCTCGGCCTGGTGAGCGCCGCGCTCGCCGGCATCGCCGCCGGCACCATCGCCGACACGCTCCTCGCGGCACGCCGCGGCGAGGACGCATGACGCGCCCCGAGGTCTGGTTCACCATCGTGGGCATGGCGCTCGTGACCTTCGCCTTGCGTGGCTCGTTCCTGCTGGCGGCGGATCGCACGACACTGCGGCCGCTGGTGCAGCGCGCGCTGCGCTACGTGCCGCCGGCCGTCCTCGCCGCCATCGTCGCGCCCGCGCTCGCGCAACCGTCCGGGGCGGCGATCGGGCCTTTCGACCTGCGGTTGATCGCCGGGCTGGTCGCCGGCCTCGTCGCCTGGCGCACGCGTGGCATCCTCGCGACGTTCGGCACCGGCATGCTCACGCTGTGGGGGCTCACGTGGCTGCTCGGCTGACCACCGACCCGGCGGGCCCGGCTCCGGGCGCACCGTCTCCGGGCGCACCGCCTCCGGGCGCACCGCCTCCGCTCGGGCGGCGCCTCCGCGACCTCGCGCTGGCCTTCGGCAAGGTGGGCGTCTTCGGCTTCGGCGGCGGACC
>REEJ01000205.1 GCA_007695125.1 Trueperaceae bacterium
AGGCCGTGCAGCGCACCATGGAGTCCGGCGCCAAGGGCGTCAAGATCCGCTGCTCCGGTCGCTTGGGCGGCATCGAGCAGGCCCGGCCCGAGTGGTACAGCGACGGCCGCGTGCCGCTGCAGACCCTGCGCGCCGACATCGACTACGGCACCGCGCGGGCCAAGACCACGTACGGCGTCATCGGCGTGAAGGCCTGGGTCTTCCACGGCGAGATCGTCGGCGACCGCACCCGCGGCCGCGCCGTGCTGCCGCGCCCCCGCCAGGACGAGGACAAGCGCGGCCGTCGCCGCCGTCCGCAGGCCCGTCGCGGCCCCGGTGCGCCCGGTGGCCCCGGTGGTGGCCGTGGTCGCGATGCCGGTGCCGGTGGCGCCGGTGCCGCCACGGGCAAGCCGCGCGTCCGGAAGGATCGCTGAGCCATGCTGCTTCCGAAACGCGTCAAGTACCGCAAGCAGATGCGCGGCCGCATGTCGGGCGACACCAAGGGCGGCGACTACCTCGCCTTCGGCGACTACGGTCTCGTCGCGATGGAGCCCGCCTGGATCAAGTCGAACCAGATCGAGGCCTGCCGCATCACCATGAGCCGCTTCTTCCGCCGTGGCGGCAAGATCTACATCCGCGTGTTCCCCGACAAGCCCGTCACCAAGAAGCCCCAAGAAGTGCGAATGGGGAAGGGGAAGGGCGCCGTGGAGTACTGGGTCGCGGTCGTCAAGCCGGGGCGCGTGCTCTTCGAGGTCGCCAACGTGACCGAGGAGCAGGCCAAGGAGGCCTTCCGCCTCGCCGGTCACAAGCTCCCCATCAAGGTCAAGATGGTCAAGCGCGAGGTCTACGATGAAGCCCAATGAGGCCCGCAACCTCAACGCCGAGGAGATCAAGGAAGCCGTCGACGAGCGCCGCGAGGAGCTCATGGACTTGCGCTTCCAGGCCGCCGTCGGCCAGGCCAGCAACCCGCGGCGCATCCGCGCCGCCAAACGTGAGATCGCCCGGTTGCTGACGATCGCCACCGAGAAGGAGCAGGCGCAGTGAGAAAGGTCCTCCAAGGGCGCGTCACCAGCGACGGCGCCGACAAGACCGTGACCGTCTACGTCGAGCGGCGCTTCAAGCACCCGCTCTACGGCAAGGTCGTCAGGGTATCGAAGAAGTACCTGGCTCACGACGAGACCAACGCCTACGGCGTCGGCGACGTCGTAGAGATCATCGCCGCCCGCCCCATGAGCCGTCGCAAACGCTTCGTCGTGACGCGACTCGTGGAGAAAGCACGGGTCTGAGGAAGCACCCATGATTCAGCAGGAGAGCTACCTCGACGTGGCCGACAACTCCGGCGCCCGGCGCATCCAGTGCATCCGGGTGCTGGGGACCGGTCAGCAGTTCGTCGGCGGTGTGGGCGACATCATCGTCGCGGCGGTGAAGGACGCGATCCCGCACGCCGCGGTGAAGAAGGGTGACGTCGTCAAAGCCGTCATCGTCCGCACCAAGAAGGAGATCAACCGCGCGGACGGCTCGTCGATCCGTTTCGACAGCAACGCCGCGGTCCTCATCAACCCCCAGAACGAGCCGCGCGGCACGCGCGTGTTCGGCCCGGTCGCACGCGAGCTGCGCGAGAAGCGCTTCATGCGCATCGTGTCGCTGGCACCGGAGGTGCTGTGATGGCGAAGCTTCGCCTCAAGAAGGGCGACACGGTGCGGGTCATGTCCGGCAAGCACCGCGGCGCCGAGGGCGAGGTGCTGCAGGTGAACCACGAGTCGCTGCGCGTCCTCGTCAAGAACGTCAACGTGATCAAGAAGGCGCAGAAGCCCACGCAGGAGAACCCGCGCGGTGGCTTCAAGGAGCAAGAGGCGCCCATCCACGTCTCGAACGTGCGCCTGCTCGATCCCACGACCGGTGGTCCCACCCGCATCGGGATCACGACGAACGAGGAGGGCCGCAAGGTCCGCGTCGCGCGCGCCAGTGGGACGGTCCTCGATGAGTAAGGGTAAGGAGAGCACGGTGCAGAAGGTCGACCTGCCCATCAGGCGGCAGTACCGCGAGATCATGCCGCAGCTCAACGAGCGCCATGGCTACGCCAACCCCATGGCCGTGCCGCGCATCGAGAAGATCGTGGTCAACATGGGCGTCGGCGAGGCGCGTGAAGACAGCAAGGTGCTGGACAAGGCCTCGAAGGAACTCGCCACCATCACGCTGCAGCGTCCGGTGATCACCAAGGCCAAGAAGTCGGTCTCGAACTTCAAGCTCCGCGCCGGCATGAACATCGGCCTGAAGGTCACGCTGCGCGGCGTGCGCATGTGGGCCTTCCTCGACAAGCTGATCAACGTCACCCTGCCCCGCGTGCGCGACTTCCGCGGTATCAGCGCCAACGCCTTCGACGGCCGCGGCAACTACAGCCTCGGCCTGCGCGAGCAGCTGGTGTTCCCGGAGATCAGCTTCGACCAGGTCGATGCCACGCGCGGCATGGACATCACCATCGTCACGAGCGCAGCGACCGATGAAGAGGCGCGCAGCCTCCTCGAGCTCCTCGGCATGCCCTTCCGGAAGTAAGGAGAACCATGGCGACCAAAGCCCACATCGCCAAGTCGGCGCGTCCGGCGAAGTTCAGCAGCCGACAGGTGAACCGCTGCACGCGTTGCGGCCGTTCGCGCGGTTACCTGCGCGACTTCGGCCTGTGCCGCATCTGCATGCGGGAGATGGCCCACAAGGGCTACCTGCCCGGCGTCACAAAAGCCAGCTGGTGAGCGGCCGATAACCGAGACACCACATCTCAGGGGAGATGATCAGGCCGCTTTGGCCTGAGACCATCCCCGCGGAGGAAACGATGCATTCAGACCCCATTGCCGACATGCTCACCCGCATCCGCAACGCAGCGGCGATCGCGGCCCCGAGCGTCGACGTACCGACCAGCAAGTTCAAGCGCTCCCTGGCTCAGGTCCTGGTGCGCGAGGGCTACCTGAAGTCGCTCGAAGACGCCACCAACGCCGACGGTCACCCCGTCTTGCGCATCGGCCTGAAGTACGGGCCGAGGCGCTCGTCGATCATCAACGAGATCAAGCGCGTGTCCAAGCCCGGACGCCGCGCCTACGCCAAGGCCAAGGCCGTCCCCGTCGTCCGCGGTGGGCTCGGTATCGCCGTCATCAGCACCCAGCAGGGTCTGATGGTGGATCGCGACGCTCGCCGCGCCAACGTCGGCGGCGAGGTCGTCTGCGAGGTGTGGTGATGAGCCGCATCGGCCGTTCGCCCATCCCGCTCGCCCAAGGCGTCGAGCTCACCGTTCGTGAGGGACACGTCACCGTCAAGGGCCCGAAGGGGACCCTGGAGGTGCCGATCAACACGCGCCTCGAGGTCAAGCTCGAGGACGGCCAAGCCGTCGTCGCGCGCCCCAGCGACCGCCGCGACGATCGCGCCCAGCACGGCCTCGCCCGCTCGCTGATCGCCAACGCCGTCACCGGCGTGACCGAGGGCTACAGCAAGAACCTGGAGATCCAGGGCGTCGGCTACCGCTGCGCCATGAAGGGCTCCAACCTCGAGCTCAGCCTCGGCTTCTCGCACCCCGTGGTGATCGAGCCGCCGGCGGGCATCACCATCACGAGCAGCGAGCCCACCAAGATCCAGATCTCGGGCATCGACAAGCAGCTCGTCGGCCAAGTCGCCGCCGACATCCGCGCCGTGCGCTCCCCCGACGCCTATCACGGCAAGGGTGTGCGCTACCAAGGCGAGTACGTCAAGCTCAAGCCCGGCAAGGCCGCGGCCCGCTGAGCGGGAGGAAGCGTATGAAGAGCCTAACCACCCGCGAGCGCCGCACCTTTCGGACCCGCAAGCGCATCCGTCGCCCCGTCGACACCGGGCGCACGCGCCTGTCGGTCTTCCGCAGCGCCAAACACATCTACGCCCAGATCATCGACGACCTGACCGGCCACACCCTCGCCGAGGCGAACAGCAAGACGCTGGCTCCCTCGGGCAAGAAGGTCGACCACGCCAAGGCCGTCGGCCTGGCACTCGCCGAGCGCGCCAAGGCCGCCGGCGTGACCCGCGTGGTGTTCGACCGTGGCCCGTACCGCTACCACGGCCGCGTCAAGGCGCTGGCCGAGGGTGCCCGTGAAGGGGGCCTGGAATTCTGATGGCAGACAACGACTTCGAAGACAAGGTCATCTTCATCCGCCGCACCGCCAAGACGTACAAGGGCGGCAGGCGCTTCCGCTTCGGCGCGATGGTCGTCATCGGCGACCGCCAGGGCCGCGTCGGCGTCGGGCTCGGCAAGGCCAAGGAGGTGCCCGTCGCGGTCCAGAAGGGCCAGTACGTGGCGCGCCGCAACCTGATCGAGGTCCCCATCGAGGACCCCGGCACCATCCCCCACGAGGTCCGCGGTGAGCACGGCACCTCCAGCGTGATGCTCAAGCCCGCCGGCGCCGGCACCGGCGTGATCGCCGGCTCCGTGCCGCGCGCGATCGTGGAGCTCGCCGGCTACCGCAACCTGCTCACCAAGGAGCTCGGCTCACGCAACCAGACCAACGTCGCCTACGCGGTGATCGACGGTCTGAAGCAGCTGCGCACCTACGACGAGAGCGTGCGTGCCCGCGAGGCAGCGGAATGAAGATCACCCTCCGCCGCTCCCTCATCGGCGTCCCCGAGAAGCAGCGCGCCACCGTGCGCGCGCTCGGGTTGCGCAAGACAGGCGACACCCGCGAGGTCAAGGACACCCCTGACGTCCGCGGGATGGTCGACAAGGTCGCCTACCTCCTGACCATCGAAGGGCAGGCCAACGCGTGAAACTCAACGACCTCAAGCCCGCCCCGGGCAGCAAGAAGACGCGCAAGCGCGTCGGCCGGGGCCTGGGCAGCGGCCGCGGCAAGACCGCCGGCCGCGGCCAGAAGGGCCAGAAGAGCCGCTCCGGCTTCAGCCAGGGCGCCGGCTGGGAAGGCGGCCGCTCGCGGCTCGTCATGCGCCTCCCGAAGCGCGGCTTCACCCGCATCGGCGTGCAGTTCCAGCTCGTGAACGTCCGCGACCTCAACGTGTTCGACGAGGGCGCCACCGTCGACCCCACCACGCTGCGCGCGCTGGGGATCATCCGCCACGTCGACCGCCCCGTGAAGCTCCTCGGCGACGGCGAACTCGAAGTCCGTGGCCTGCAGGTGAGCGTCGACGCCTGCTCGGGTAGCGCCCGGGCCATCGTCACCGCCGCCGGCGGCGCCGTCGAGACGGCCACGGCCGCCGCCGACGACGCAGCCGACGAGGGCGCCGCAGCGGCGCAGGAGACGGCCGACGACGCCGTCTCGGGTGAGGAGACGACCTGATGCTCGCCGCCTTCCGGAACGCCGCCGTCATCCCGGACCTGCGCGCCAAGCTGCTGGTCATGATCGGGTTGCTGTCGGTCTACCGGCTGATGGTGTTCATCCCCACCCCCGGCATCGACATCGACCGCCTGCGCGAGGGCGCGTTCGGTCAGGGCGACGTGTTCACCCTGCTGAACTTCATCTCCGGCGGCAACTTCGAGGTCTTCTCGATCGCCGCGCTGGGCGTCATCCCCTACATCACCGCGAGCATCATCATCCAGATGCTCACCTCGACCTACCCGCCGCTCGAGAAGCTGGCGCGCGAGGGCGAGGAGGGGCGCAAGAAGATCACCCAGTACACCCGCATCGGCGCGATCTCGCTCGCCGCCGTGCAGTCGGTGTTCCTGGCGATCGCCCTGCTGGGCCCGTCGGGCGCCCTGAAGGTCGGCTGGGCCAACGGACCGTTCTTCTGGTTCGTGGTCCTCATGACCCAGGTGGCCGGCGTGTCGGTGGTGATGTGGCTCGGCGAGAAGATCTCCGAGCACGGCATCGGCAACGGCATCTCGCTCATCATCTACGCCGGCATCGTCGCCGCCTTCCCCAACGCCCTGGCGCAGCAGTTCGCGCTGATCGGCCGCGGCGAGGGCAACATCTTCGGCCTGATCATCTTCTTCGCCCTCCTGATCGTCGCGATCTCGGGGATGGTGATGGTCCAGCAGGCGGAGCGCCGCATCCCTGTCCAGTACGCCCGAAAAGTGGTGGGGCGCAAGGTGATGGGCGGTCAATCGACCTACATCCCCATGCGTCTCAACGCCGCGGGCGTGATCCCGATCATCTTCGCCGTCTCGATCATGATCCTGCCGCAGACGATGATCGGCAGCTTCCCCGAGGTGCTGTGGCTGCAGGCCATCGGCGCCTGGTTCAACCCCGCCGTGTGGCAGGGCCTGCTCGTGTCGACCCTGCTGATCATCGCCTTCACCTACTTCTACACGCAGATCAGCTTCGACCCGCGGCGCATCTCCGAGAACCTGCGCGAGTACGGCGGCTTCGTCCCCGGCGTGCGCCCCGGCCAGCCCACCACCGACCACCTCACCCGCATCACGTCGCGCATCACCCTCTGGGGCGCGCTCTTCCTGGGCGCGGTGAACGCCATGCCGCAGACGCTGGCGTGGATCACCGGCGCGGGGCAACTCTCGTTCGTGTTCTCCGGCATCGGCCTGCTGATCATGGTCGGCGTGGCGCTCGACACGCTGCGCCAGCTCGAATCGCAGCTGATGATGCGGCACTACGAGGGCTTCGTCTCCAAGGGCCGCATCCGCGGCCGCGGGCGGCGCTTCTGATGGCCGCCGCTCACGACACGACGACGGCGCCCGAGGTGGTCCTGCTGATGGGACCCCCCGGCGCCGGCAAGGGGACCCAGGCCTCGTTGCTGGCAGAGGAGCGCGGGCTCACCAAGCTCTCCACCGGCGACATGCTGCGCGACCACGTGCGCCGCGGCACGCCGCTCGGCGAGCGCGCCCAGGCGATCATGGAATCCGGCGAGCTGGTCCCCGACGACGTGATCGTGGGCATGGTGCGCGCCACGATGCAGGCCGCCCCCGCCGTGCGCTTCTTGCTCGACGGCTTCCCCCGCACGCCGGCCCAGGCGGCGTCGCTCGACGCGCTGCTCGATGAGCTCGGCGCCCGCATCACCGCCGCCGTCGCCCTCGAGGTCGACGACGACGAGCTGGTGCAGCGGCTGGTGCAGCGCGCGCACGAAGAGGGCCGCTCGGACGACAACGAGGACACCGTGCGCAACCGCATGGAGGTCTACCGCCGCCAAACGCAGCCGCTGCTGGACTACTACGCCGGCCACGGCGCGCTCAAACGGGTCGACGGTCTCGGCGACGTCGACACCGTCACCGGCCGCATCCGCGAGGTGCTGCCGTGATCTTGAAGCGCGCCGCCGAGCTCGACACCATGGCGGCCGCCGCGGTGATCAACCGCGAGGCGCTCGGCGCCGTCGAGGCCCTCATCGCGCCCGGCGTCACGACCGCCGAGTTGAACGCCGTCGCCGAGGATGCTATCCTCGCGCGCGGCGGTAAGCCGGCCTTCAAGGGCTATCACGGCTTCCCCGGCACGCTCTGCACGTCCGTCAACGAGGTGGTGGTCCACGGGA
>REEJ01000305.1 GCA_007695125.1 Trueperaceae bacterium
GCCGTCGCCAGCGAACTGGAGCGCGTCGGCTCGGCCTGACGGGCGACGCCCGGCCCTCACGCCTCGGCTACGACCGAGCGCGCGGCGGCCACGGCCCGGCGCCGCGCCCGCCGCCGAGCCGAGCGGCGTATCCTGGGCGCCGTGCTGCAGTCCATCGAGCTGCGTGACTTCGCCATCGCCGACGACGTCGTCGTCAAGCTCGCCCCGGGGTTCAACGTCCTCACCGGCGAGACTGGCGCTGGCAAGTCGCTCGTGATCGATGCGCTCGCGCTCGCGATCGGGGGGCGCGCCGAGTCGGCGGTGGTGCGCGCAGGGGCGGAGCACGCGCTCGTGCAACTCACCTTCGGCGACGGCGCCCCCGTCGCGAGCGCCGCGCGGCGCGTGGCGCTCAGCGGCCGCAACCTCGCACGGCTCGACGGCGAGGTCGTGACCGTGGGCGAACTCCAGGCCGCGCTCGAGAGCGTGGTGGGCATCTTCGGCCAGCACGCGTTCCGCACCCTGCTCGAAGGGCGCGAGCAACGCGCCCTGCTCGACCGGCACCTCGACCCTGCCGGCGCCGCGGCGGCGCGTGACTACGCCCTGGCGCACGCCGCGTTCGTCGACATCGAGGCGCGTTTGCGCGAGCGGCGCGCGGCCGCCGGCGACCGCGAACGCCGGCTCGAGCTCCTGCGCTACCAACTCGACCAGATCGACGCGGCCGCGCCGCGCGTCGGTGAGGAGAGCGAGCTCGACGCGCTGCTGGCGACGCTGCGGCACGCCGAACGCGTGCGCCAGGGCGCGGCCGACGCGCTCACAGGGCTCTCCGTCGGCGACCCGGCCGCCCTCGACGCGCTCAACCACGCCCGCCGCGCGCTCGAGGGCGCGGCCCGCCACGCGGCCGCCCTCGAACCGCTCGCCCGCGACCTCGCCACGGTGGTCGACGGCGCGAACGCCGTCGCCTCCGAACTCGAGGCCTTCCTCGACGGCTTCGACGCGGATCCGGCCGCGCTCGATCGGGCCGAGGCGCGGCGCGCGGCGCTCGACCGCCTGTTCCGCACCTACGGGCCCGACAGCGCCACCGTGCTCGCCGAACGCGAGCGCCTGGCCGCCGAACTGAGCGACCTCGCCGCGATCGAGAGCGACCTGCAGGCCCTCGAACACCAACGTGAAGAGCTCCGTGCGCGCCGCGCCGGCGCGGCCGAACGCCTGAGCGCAGCGCGCCAGCGCGCCAGCGAGGCGCTCGGACCGAGCGTGAGCCGGGTGCTCAGCGAGCTCGCGCTGGACGGGGCCGTCTTCGACGTCGCGCTCGATCCGCTCGAGTCGCTCGGCACGCACGGCGCAGAGTCGGTCACGTTCCGGCTGGCGGCCAACGTCGGCGAGCCGGCGGCGCCGCTCGCCTCGGTGGCCTCGGGCGGCGAGCTCTCGCGTGTGATGCTCGCCCTGCACACGGCCGCGGGCAGCGACCGGCCGGTGCTGGCGTTCGACGAGGTCGACGCCGGCGTCGGCGGCGGGACGGGGCGCGCCGTCGGACGCCTGCTGCGGCGCCTGGCGCAGGGGCGTCAGGTGCTCGTCGTCACCCACCTCGCGCAGGTCGCCGCGTTCGCCGACCATCATCTGCACGTCGCCAAGGTGACCGAGGAAGGCCGCACGCTCACGCGGATCACCGAACTCGCGGGCGAGGACAGGGTGCGCGAGCTCGCGCGCATGCTCGCCGGCGAGGACGGACCCACCGCCAGGCGCCACGCCGAGGAGCTGATCGGAGCGTCGCGCTGACGCAGTCTGATGCCGTATGTCCCGGGGCCACAGCCGCTACACTGAGGTAACCGGACGACGCCGCGGGGTGCGGGAGGTCCGCACGTCACCCGCTCTGCTCGCCGGAGGGGAGCGTGCATGGACGTAAAGGTGGTACTCAGTTCGGACGAGATCATCCGGGGCCTGAAGCACTATCGGCGCATCGCCAAGCAAGACGTGCTTCGGGCCTCCGAAACGACGGACCCGGAGGCGTTCCGGCGCCACGCCGAGGCTCGTCGTGAGGTCTACGCGGCCCTGTCCGAACTGGCCGAGCACGAGCTGCCCGGCGACGTCGTCGCCGAAGCGTTGCGGCAGTACCAGGCGCTCCCCTTCGTCACCGGGAGCGAAGACCCCGCGCACGTCGAACTGAAGGGGCGCGAGAACGCGCTCGAGAACTTCTTCCTGATGATCGGCCTGGAGCCGAAGGTGCGGCGCGAGGTGCGCAGCCAGCGCCCGGCGCTCGGCACCGAGCCGGGCCTCGGTCACGCGGTCGGAGCCGAAGGGGGCGCCAGCCAGATCGTCTGAGTCGGCGTCCGTGCGCAGTGCCGCGCGGCGTTCGAGGTGGCCGTCGCTGCGTGGTAGCGTGTTCGAAGTGGACTTGGCCGACCTCGAACGCCGCGCCGCCGAGAAGCCGGCAGCACTCGCAGACCTGTCAGACACGCTCGTCTTCGGTGAGGGCGACCCCGACGCCGATCTGATGATCGTCGGCGAAGCGCCGGGCGAAGAGGAGGACCGCAGCGGTCGACCGTTCGTCGGGCGCGCAGGGCAGCTCCTCGATCGCATCCTCGCCAGCGCCGAGATCGACCGCGACGAGGTCTACATCACCAACATGGTCAAGTACCGGCCGCCGGGCAACCGGGCGCCGACGCCCGTCGAGACCGACGCGAGCCTCCCCATCCTGCTCGACCAGATCCGGCTGATCCGGCCGCAGGTGATCGTGACCCTCGGCAACACCCCGACGCAGTGGTTCCTCGGCAGCAAGGACGGCATCACCCGGACGCGCGGCCGCTGGTTCGACTGGCACGGCGTGCGGGTGTTCCCGATGTACCACCCCGCCTACCTGCTCCGGAACGGCAGCCGCGAGCGCGGCAGCCCCAAATGGCAGACGTGGGAAGACGTGCGGGCGCTGAAGGTCGCGCTCGTCGCGCTCGGCCCGAAGCCGGCCACGCTCGTGGTCGACACCGCCGAGCAGGAGGGGCTCTTCTGATGAGCGATCCGCGCTTCATCGGCCTGGTCGCATCGCTGCGCAGCTCGGCTCAGGCCGCGCTGGGCGAGACCGACTCGCCGATGCTCCACCGTCTGGCGCGCGACGGCGCCCTCCAGCGCCGCACCGCAGAGCGCGCCCTGGCGCTGCTCGACATGCTCGCCGAGAAGACGCATGGGCACCTCGACGAGACCGAGCGCGCCGCCCTCCACGACGCCCGCTCGAGCCTGCACGCCCGCATCGCCGAGCTCGCCGGCACGGCGCCAGGCGAAGCGTCGCCCGGCGGCCCGGGCGGCGACGCCGAGCGCGGCCCGACCAACTGAGCCGTGCGCTGCGTCGTGCAACGCGTGGCGTGGGCCGAGGTCACGGTCGACGGCGACACCGTCGGCCGCATCGAGCGCGGGCTGCTCGCGCTGGTGGGCGTCGGGCCGGACGACGACGATCGGACCGCCCGGGCGCTGGCCGACAAGCTCGCGGCCCTGCGCGTATTCCCGGACGAACGCGGGCGCATGCACTTCCCCGTCGGCGCCGTGGGCGGCGGCGTGCTGGTCGTGAGTCAGTTCACCCTGTTCGGCGACGTCACGCGCGGCAACCGGCCGAGCTTCATCGGCGCCGCCGACCCGGCCGTGGCGGAGCCGCTCGTCGCCGCCGTGGCGGCGCGCCTGCGCGACGCGCACACGCTCACCGTCGCCGAGGGCCGCTTCGGCGCGGCCATGGCGGTGGCGTCGCTGAACGACGGCCCCGTCACGCTGGTGCTCGACATCGAACGCTGACGCGCGCTCGGGGATCTACCCTCCGGCGCGCGTCCGCCTACCGTGCGGCTGGGCGCCTCAACCTCCGGCGCGCACCCGCCAACATGCAGCTGGGCGCCTCAACCTCCGGCGCGCACCGCCGCCGGCAGCGCCGTGGCGCCCTCGAAGGCGTTGACCTCCTCGATGAAGCGACGGAACAAGTAGTTGGCGTCGTGCGGCCCGGGGCTCGCCTCGGGGTGGTACTGGACGCTGAACACCGGGTAGCGCAGGTGCGCCATGCCCTCGAGCGTCCCGTCGTTCAGGTTCAGGTGCGTGGCCATGAACTGCCGCCCGGGGATGGAGTCGATCGCCACGGCGTAGTTGTGGTTCTGGCTGGTGATCTCGACCTCGCCCGTGATCACGTTCTTGACCGGCGTGTTGGCGCCGTGATGGCCGTGCTTGAGCTTGTACGTGCGCCCACCGACCGCCAGTCCGAGCAGCTGGTGCCCCATGCAGATGCCGTAGGTGGGCAGCAGCCCCAGCAGCTGCCAGACGGTGTCGTGGGCGTACTTCGGGCCGCCCGGATCGCCCGGGCCGTTCGAGAGCACCAAGCCGAACGGGTTCAGCGCCATGATCTGCGCCGGCGTCGTCTGCGCGGGCACCACGATCACCTCGGCGCCGGCCTGCTCGAGCTTGTAGACGATCGAGTGCTTGATGCCGAAGTCGATCACCACCACCCGCGGGTGGTCCTTGAAGGTCGGCCGGGCGTACGGCAGCGGCGTGGTGACCTCGGGCGTCATGTCGCGCCCGTCGATGTCCTCGTGCGCCTTGGCGCGCGCGACCAGCTCGGCCTCGAGCGCGTCGTCGCTCACGCCGTGGCGGATCACGCCCTTCACCACGCCGCCGGTCCGCAACCTCCGCGTCAAGGCCCGGGTGTCGATGCCCTCGATCCCGACGATGCCGTGCTGCGCCATGAACGACTGGAGGTCTTGGTTGGCACGGTGGTTGGACGAGGTGCGGCTGAACTCGCGGACGATGAAGCCGCGCGCGAAGGGGCGGTTCGACTCCATGTCGTACACGGACACGCCGTAGTTGCCGATGTGCGGGTAGGTCATGGTGACGATCTGGCCGTGGTACGAGGGGTCCGTCAGGATCTCCTGGTAACCGGTCATCGAGGTGTTGAACACCACCTCGCCGATGGTGTCCCCCGCTGCCCCGAAGGCGTAGCCGTAGTACACGGTGCCGTCCTCGAGGGCGAGCACGGCGGGCGGCTTGCGAACGAGCGACATGCGGCACACCTCCGGCGCGGATGCTAGCACGCACCAGGGCCGTGGCGCCCTACGTCGAGACGCCGCGCGTCCGCCGAGCGCGGTACGCTTGTTCCCGGAGGTGGGGCCCATGCCAGAGACCCCCCGCAACGTCGTCACGGACGACGAGCACGACGCTACGCGCGACGACGAGCACGACGCAGCTCGCGACGATGCGCCCGGACTGTACATCCAGATGTTCAGCCTGCACGGGCTGATCCGCGGCCGCGACCTCGAACTCGGCCGCGACGCCGACACCGGCGGCCAGACCAAGTACGTGGTCGAACTGGCCGTGGCGCTCGGCGAGCGGCCCGAGGTCGCCCAGGTCGACCTGTTCACACGGCGCATCGACGACCCGCGCATCTCGGACGACTACGACGTCCCCATCGAGCCGCTCTCGGAGCACGCGCGCATCGTGCGGCTGCGCTGCGGCGGTGGGCGCTACCGCCGCAAGGAGTTGCTGTGGCCGTCGCTCGACGCGTTCGTCGACGAGGTGCTGCGCTTCAACCGTGAGCAAGAGCGCTGGCCCGACCTGGTCCACGGTCACTACGCCGACGCCGGCTACGTCGCGCGCCACCTGTCGAGCTACCTGAACGTCCCGCTGGTGTTCACCGGCCACTCGCTCGGCCGCAACAAGCTGCGCGTGCTGAAGGGCGCCGGGGTCGACGAAGCGGCCATCGACGAGCGCTATCACATCCACCACCGCATCGGCGTCGAGGAGAGCCTGCTGCGCGACGCCGACCTGGTGATCGCCAGCACGACCCACGAGGTCGAGCGCGGCTACGAGCTGTACGACGAGTCGAAGGACGCGACCTTCGAGGTGATCGCCCCGGGCGTCGACGTCGAGCGCTTCTACCCCTACTACCACGACCTGGACGAGGGCCACGACCCCGGCGAGGACATCCGCCGCGCCCGCGTGCGGATGCGCGAAGAGATCGCACGCTTCCTGAACCGCCCCGAGAAGCCGCTCATCCTCGCGATCAGCCGCCCCGACAAGCGCAAGAACATCGAGGGCCTCGTCACCGCCTACGGCGAGGACAAGGAGCTGCAGTCGATCGCCAACCTGGCGATCTTCGCCGGCGTGCGCAAGGACATCCGCGACATGAGCGACAACGAGAGCGAGGTCCTCACGGAGCTGCTCCTGCTCATGGACCGCTACGACCTCTACGGCAAGCTGGCGCTGCCGAAGAAGCACGACCCCGACACCGACATCCCGGTGCTGTACCGGCTCGCGGCCGCCTCGGGCGGCGTGTTCATCAACCCGGCGCTGGTCGAGAACTTCGGCATCACGCTGATCGAGTCCTCGTCGGTCGGCCTGCCGGTCGTCTCGACCGGCCACGGCGGGCCCCAGGACATCATCGGCGCGTGCCAGAGCGGCGTCTTGATCGATGCCCGCGACGGCGAGCAGATCCGTCGCGAGCTCAAGCGCGTGCTCGTGGACCGCGAGGCGTGGGAGGCGTACTCGCGCAACGGCGTCGAGGGCGTGCGCAAGCACTACGCCTGGACCGCCCACGCAGAACGCTACCTCGAGGTGATCGCGCCCCTCCTGTCGAGCTCGCAGGAGTCTCTGGCGGCGGCCCCCTGGCGCTCCGGGATCGCCCGCACGCTGCGCGACGCGAAGCGCCTGCTCGTCTCCGACATCGACCACACGCTGATCAAGGACGACGACGACGACACCAGCGGCGACCCTGACGCGCTCGGCCGGCTCGGCGAGGCGCTGGCCGCGGCCGACGTGGCCTTCGCCGTGGCGAGCGGGCGTTCGCTCGAGTTGGTCGAGGCGGCCCTCGACAGCCACGACCTGCCCTCGCCATCGATCGTGATCAGCAGCGTTGGCAGCGAGATCCACTACGCCGGAGGCGACCCCGCCGAGCGCCACTGGATACCGGACCGGGGCTACGCCCGCCATCTCGAGCACAACTGGGACCGCGACGCGGTCCGCGCGGCGCTGGCCGAGGTCGAGGGCCTACGACCGCAGGACGACGAAGCGCAACGGCGCTTCAAGCTGTCGTACTACCTCGGCGACGCGGACGGCGTCGAGCGCGTCAAGGAGGCGCTGAAGCGCGCCGACCTGCGCGCGAGCGTGATCTACTCGCACGAGGCGTTCCTCGACGTGCTGCCGGTGCGCGCCAGCAAGGGCAAGGCGGTGCGGTACCTGAGCCAGAAGTGGGGCTACGCACCGCAGCAGATCGCGGTCGCGGGCGACTCGGGCAACGACGAGGAGATGCTGCGCGGCCCGTTCCGGGCGATCATCGTCGGCAACTACGCGCCCGAGCTCGAGCACCTGAAGGGCAAGCGCGGCGTCTACACGGCCGACGCGGCGTACGCCGCGGGCGTGATCGAGGGGCTGCGACACTGGTCGTTCATCCCGCGCGGCGACGGCTGAGC
>REEJ01000293.1 GCA_007695125.1 Trueperaceae bacterium
CCGAGCGTCAACCCCTCGGCCACGGCGGCGTACGTGCCGGCGATGATCACCTGGTTGATCGCCTTCGCGACTTGCCCCGCGCCGCTGGGCCCGACGTACGTGATGGTGCGACCGAGCACGTCGAGCACGTTCCTGACCCGGTCCAGCACGGCTGAGTCGCCGCCGACCATGATCGACAGCGTGCCGTTCACCGCGCCCTCGCTGCCACCCGAGACCGGGGCGTCGAGCAGTGCGACGCCCTGCTCGGCCAGCTGCGCGTGCATGCGACGCACCGCCTCGGGCGCGATCGTGCTCATCTCGATGATGACCGCACCGTCGGAGGCGCCCTCGGCGACGCCGTCCGGTCCGAGCACGATCGCCTCGACGTCCGGTGTGTCGGACACCATCGTGACGATCACGTCGGCGCCTGCGGCAGCCTCGGCAGGCGTGGCCGCGCGGTCGGCACCACGTTCGCCGAGCGCCTCCTCGCGTTCGCGGGTGCGGTTGTGCACGCAGAGGTCGAAGCCGGCGTCGAGGAGGCGGGCGGCCATCGGGCCGCCCATGGTGCCGAGGCCGATGAAGGCGATGCGCATGGATGTCACCTCGTACGGGCCGGCGCGTGCCGGCGGGATGCGGCAGTCTACCGGTGTGACCGCGATCAGTCTGCGTCGCGCGCGAGCAGCGCGAACCGTTGGCTGACGCGGCGCGCGACGGCGAGCGCGTGCGACGCGGCGCGCCCGGTGACCGACGGGTCGAGCGCCGGACGGTCGCGTTCGCCGAGCGTGGCCGGGAGCGTCGCCCCGAGGCGCTCCGCCCAGCTCGCGCGCCACGCCTCCGGGAGGTCGTCGGGTAGCTCGCGCCTCGCCAGGTGGCCCCACAGGCGGGCCCAGGCGCGCGGTACGCTCCGCCAGGCGTCGTACCCGCCGCCGCCCGTCACGACCATGCGACCGCCGCACCAGCGTTCCGAGAGGTCGATCACGCGGGCGAAGAGCGCGTCGAGTCCGTCGCCGGTGAGAGCGAGGCGGGCCAGCGGGTCACGCCAGTGGGCGTCGACGCCAGCTTGCAAGACGATCACGTCTGGACCGAACGACGCCACCACGTCGGGGACGAGCGCGTCGAAGGCCGCCACGGCGCCGGCGTCGTCCGTGAACGGGTCGAGCGGCAGGTTGACGCTCGTGCCGAGACCGGCTCCCGCGCCGATCTCGTCCTCGGCCCCGGTACCTGGGAACAGGGTCCGACCGCTCTGGTGCATGCTGAGCGTGAGGACGTCGCCGCGCTCCCAGAACGCCGCCTGGACACCGTCGCCGTGGTGCGCGTCGAGGTCGATGTACGCGACCCGCCACCCCTTGCGCCGGGTCAGGTGCTCGATCGCGAGCGCGAGGTCGTTGACCAGGCAGAACCCCGAGGCCCGGGCGCGATGCGCGTGGTGCATGCCACCCGTCAGGTGCAGCGCGCGCAGCGCTTGGCCGCTCGCGACGAGTTCGGCGGCGCTCACGCTGGCGTCGGCGACCCGCAGCGCCACCCGGTGCATGCCGTCGACGATCGGGCAGTCGCTGGTGTCGAGCCCGAAGCCACGCGGGTCGTCGACGTGTTCACCCCGGCCGGCGCGCACCACGGCGTCGAGGTAGGCGGCATCGTGCACGGCGCCGAGGAGCCGTTCGTCCACGCGCTCGACCGGGGCGACGTCGTCGGGTCGCAGGGCGCCGGTGGCCTCGAGCAGCGTTCGTGTGACCGCGCCCCGCTCGGCCCGGAAGGGGTGATGCTCACCGAAGGGCGAACGAGCGAGCGTCGGATCGTCGACGAGCATGGCCACGCGCGGTGTCATGACGCTTCACCGACCGCGCTGCGGTCGCCCTGTGGGGTGCGCGTGGGTGTGTCGACGTCGGGCCACAGCACGCTCCAGCCCTCGCGCACCAGACCGGTCGCGACGCCGGGACCGTCGATGCTGTCGACGCGGATCGCGAAGCACACCACGTCGGGCTCGCTGCGCGTGGTGGTCACGCTCGACACGTTGAGGCCGCGCCCTGCAAGGCTGCGGAGCAGCGCGGCGAGCGAGCCGGGCCGGTTCGGCACCTCGACCTCGATGCGCGACGACGGCTCGCTCGCGCCGGCCGAGCGCGCCAGCGCGTCGAGCAGGTCCGGTGCCGAGACGATCCCGATCAGGACGTCGCCATCGAGCACGGGCAGGGCGCCGACGCGGCGTTCGCGCAGGCGCTTGGCGGCGTCCTCGATCGGGTCGTCGGGATGGGCCGTCGCGACCGGGGTCGCCATGATGTGGCGCACCGGATCGTGCACACGGACGTCGGGGCGGCCACTCGGATGCGACGACCCGACCGCGCGCAGGTCGCGATCGGAGACGATGCCGACCAGCCGCCCACGCACCTCCTCGTCGTCTTCGAGGATCGGGAAGTGGCGCACACGACGCAACTCCATCAGCGCCGTGACGTCTCGGATCGGCATGTCCGGGTCGATCGCGACGACGTTGGCGCTCATCACGTCGCGCACGATCATGGCGCCCCTCGCGGCGTCATGCGCTTCCCGCCAGGAGCAGCGGCGATGCGTCCGTATCGGACTCCGGCCGTTCGTCGTTCCCGGGGGTGCCCGCTGCCTGTGCGACGACGCCGCCGCGGCGGTCCCAGCGGGCCACCAACGCATCGGCGAAGCGCAACGGGTGCGTGCCGATGTCGGGGTAGAGGCCGAGGACGTCACCCAGCGCCGAGGCGCGCAACGCGTCGGCGAGACCCGCGTGCTCTGCGGCGTCGCCGACCTGCCGCAGCAGCGCCCGGTGGTGCGACCGCAGGGCGTCGTCGTGCAGGCCGAGCGCCAGGCGCTCGCCGGCCGTCGCGACGTCGCCACGGAGCAGGGCCGCCGACGATTCCATGCAGATCAACCAGGCGGCCAGTTCGAGGTCGCCGCGCTCGGCCCGGCCGTCCTGGTCCGGGTCGGCCCCCTCGAGCGTCGCCGCGAGTGCGTCGCGGGCGGCGCGCACGTGCCCCTCGGTTGACTCGGCATCGCCCGTACGCAGAGCGCCCACCGCCGCGTGGGCGTGCGCCTGGGCCTGTTGGTACGGGTACACCGAACTCGCGACGGCGCGCAGCGCGAGGTCGAGCGACACGGCACCGCGTTCGGCGAAGAGGTTCGCCGAGAGCAGCGCGTCGCGGTAGAGCGTACCGAGCCGGAGGCGGTCGTCCGAGGCTTCCACGCGAGCGACGACGTGGCCGAGCAGATGGCGGGCGTGGCGGAGGTCGAGACCGTCGCCGTCGAGGGCCGGACCGACGGCGAAGGGGCGGCGGAACGGTTGCGACACGCCGCGACAGCCGTAAGCGACCGCCAAGCGCAGCGTGCTGCGCAAGATGCGATATGTGGCGTCCACGCCCTGCGCGCTCGCGTACCGTCGGAACCGATGCACGTTGCGCTCGAGCATCGCGATCGCTGCGTCGTAGCGCCCCTGCGCCAGGAGGTTGAGGCTGGCCTCGTCGTCGACGCGGGCGAGCCAGAAGGCGTGCTCGCTCTCGTCGGAGACGCCCCTCGGGTCGGCGTCGGGGTCGCCGCTCGCGGCCCCGAGGACGCGTCGTGCGGCCGCGAAGTCGGCGTCGGCGGCCGCGATCTCGCCGCGTCGTCGATGCGTCGTCCCGCGGCGCGCCAGGTAGCGCGTCTGCTCTGCCACCAGGGCTTCCGAGCGCTGTGCCAGGTCCACCGCCGTGTCGAAGGCCACGAGTGCGCGGTCGAAGTGCCCCAGGCGCATCAGGACGTCGCCGCGCTGGAACGCCTCACGTGCAGCGGTCAAGCCCTCCCCGGGGGGGTCGGGGCTGAAGTGCTCCAACGCCAAGGTCAGGTCGCCGCGGTCCTTGGCGATGAGCCCGGCCCACAACCGCGCTCGCGCCCGGGCATGCGTCGTGTCGTTGCCGGGGGCCGCCGTCGCCAGCGTGCTGGTCACCTCGTCGGACACCAACCGCTCGGCGTCTGCGAGGCTGCCACGCCAGCGCGCGATCGCGGCGTTGGCCAGGGCGGCCTCGGCGACGAGCCGCGGTTCGCGCGGCTGGGGCAGATCCGCGAGCAGCTCGCGAGCCGCGTCGAACTGCCCGCGGAGCACCAGGCCTTCCACGCGCTGCAGTGCGGTCCACACCCGCACGTCGACGTCGTCGCTCCCGGCCAGCACCGCGAACGCATCGCGCGCGTCCTGGTGGCGATAGCTGCCGCGCGCCACGTAGTGGCGGGCGACGTGTGACGCCAGGCGCTGCAACCGCGGTCCTTCGGGGAGCTCCGTGCTTGCTGCCAACCACACGCGGCGCACCATCGCCTGCTGGGTCGCGTGCTCGTCCATCCACGCGATGAGCGCGTCCCAGTTGCGGGCTTCGAAGCGGTGGCTCAAGTACCGTGTGGCGTCCTCGCCCGTCGGGTCGTTCGTGGCATCCGCGAAGTACACGGCGGCTGCGTCGTCGTGACGGGCCCGGTACGCCGCAGGATCGCTCGCTGCGAGCGTCTCGCGAAGGCCCCGAGCCAACTGCCGCGAGAAGCAGCGGAACGTGTGGACCTGGCCCGGTACCGGGTCGAGGAACGCGGCCTCGAGCGGGTTGAGCTCGTCCTCCTGGGGACCGCGCAACACCGCGAGGACGTCGGCTCGGAAGTGTGGGAACTCGGCGAGAGACAGCACGGCGAGCGTCGTCAGGAAGCTGCGCAGGCGCGCGTCGGAGCAGGTCTCGACGAGGTGCGACAGCTGCGTCATGGACTTGTCGCTGACGGTCTCGCGCTGCTCGGAGGCGGGATCGCGGATCTCGGCCAGGAGCGTGAGCGTGCGCAACTCCTCGAAGGAGCGCCCGGCGCGTTGCACGATCGCCTCGTGCTGTGCGGGCGCGCCGTTCGGCAGCCTGGCACGGACGAAGCGCCGGGCCTCACTCGCCGTCGGCGGCGTCAGCTTGACGGGTCCCTCGAACGCGCTCATGCGTTGCTGCGCGCGCGCGGGCAGGTCGGTCATCGACACGAGGACGGCGGTCGACGGCAGCCGCGACAACGGCTCGATCAGCGACAGCCACAACCACTCGGACGCGGACACGCGTGGGACGTCGGGGCTGTTGAGGCGCAAGGCCGTCTGCGCGAGCGCATCCTGACCGCCGAGCGATTGTGACAGGTGCAAGAGCAAGATCTGACGGCCCTCGAAACGGCGCGCTGCATCGAGGACGACGCGTGCTACGTCGGCCTGGGCGTCGGCCTGGACCGCGAACGCGCTGGACGAGCCGATGTTGACGAGGGTCGACTCCATCAGACCGAGTGGCACGCCGACCGCGGTGCCGAGGCGAACGAGCGCCGTTCCGAGGTCGGTGCCGGTGAACTCGAGTCGCACGATGCGTTCTGCCGCCGGCGGCTCGACCTCGAGCGCCTGCTGCACGTAGTCGCTGAGCAGCGTCTTGCCCGAGCCGGGCCGACCCGTCACGATCAGCTTCGGGAAGCTCCCACTGCGTACGCCGTGGACGAACGACCGGTACGCTCGCCGCTTCTCGCGTCCGAGCAGTTGCAGCACCTCTTGGTCGTTGCCGCTGCCTGGCGCCAGCGTCACCTGGAGCTCGGGCACCTGCAGCGCCGGGTTGCCGCTCGCGGTCCAGAGTTCGTTGAGGATCTCGAACAGCACGCGCTTGTCCGGCAGCTTGCCCTTGTCGCGGTAGATGATGTTCCGGACGACGTTGGGGTTGGCGCCGCGGCGCTCCATGTGGGCCCGCAGCCAATTGATGCTCCCGACGACGCCGTGCTCGTCGCGCTCGTTGCCGCCGGCGCGGCGGACCTGTTCGAAGATCGCGCGCCAGGGACTGGTCGTGTGGGGTGATCCGTTGGTGTTGGCCGGAGGCGCCATCGGCACCATTCTACCCCCGCGATCGTCATCGAGTACACAATCTCGGAACATCGTCCAGGACGCTTGCGGACGGAAGACGTCGGCGGCGGGTGCGCCCTGCTACACTCGCGCTCATGAGCACCCTGGCCCCGGCCTCACGACCTGGCCGCCTCTCCGTTGGCGACGCCGAGGCGCTGTACACGCTGCCGCTGTTCGAGCTCGCCGGTGCCGCCCACGCTGCCCGCGACGCCGCGACAGACCCCGCCGTCGTCACCTACCTGATCGATCGCAACATCAACTACTCGAACGTCTGCAACGTCGGTTGTGCCTTCTGCGGCTTCTACCGCACGCGGCGGCAGGACGACAGCTACACGCTCAGCTTCGAGGCGATCTCGGAGAAGGTGCGTGAGCTCGAGGCGGTCGGCGGCACCCGCATCCTGATGCAGGGCGGCGTCAACCCCTACATCGCCTTCGAGTGGTACCTCGACCTCATGCGCCATCTGCGCGAGCACCACCCCTCCATCCGCATCGAGGCGTTCAGCCCCGAAGAGATCAAGGGCATGGCCAAGCTCACCGGCATGACGACGCTGGAGGTGTTGCGCGAGCTGCGCGCGGCCGGGCTCGACGGGTTGCCGGGGGGCGGCGGTGAGATGCTGGTGGACGACGTGCGCCATGCTCGGCACGTGTCGCCCGCCCGCATCGGTACCGACGACTGGCTGCGGGTCATGGCCGAGGCGCAGTCGCTCGGCCTCTACACGACCGCGACGATGGTGATCGGTTTCGGAGAGACGCCGGCGCAGCGTGTGCAGAGCCTCCTGCGGCTTCGTTCTGCGCAGGATCGTGCCCTGGCGGAGCACGGGAACGGTTTCTCGGCGTTCATCAGTTGGACGCTGCAGACCAAGGGCGTTCGCATCGAGGGGCGGGCTCCCGGCGCCGGGGCGTTCGAGTACGTGCAGAACGTCGCCGCCGCCCGACTCATCCTGGACAACGTCGTGAACCACCAGGCGTCGTGGCCGACGATGGGCTACAAGGTGGCACAGACGGCGCTCTTCGCCGGCTGCAACGACTTCGGGAGCACGATGCTCGAGGAGAACGTGGTCTCGCAAGCGGGGGCGCGCAACCGCGCGACGCCCGAGCGCGAGCTCGTGCGCCAGATCGTCGACGCTGGCTTCGAGCCCCGCCAGCGTGACAGCCTGTATCGCGTGGTGCGCGTGCCGGACGTGGCAGCGATGCTGGCTCCGGAGGCCGCGGTCGACGCCGCGGTCGACGCCGCGGTCGAGGGCGGCAGCGCGCGCGGCGCCGCCGCGGCCGCCGGGGCAGCGAGCTCCTGAGCGGCCCCACCGGACTCGGTCGCGAGCTCTGGCCCGCCGACGTCGTTTACGGAGGCATCGGCGCGGCGCAGACGGGTGCGGCTGCTGTGGCGCAACGCCGACCCGACGGGACGCGGACGCTGGTGGCCATGGACTCCGTGGAGCGCCTGCGCGAGCGCTTCCCGGACGCCGAGGAACGCGC
>REEJ01000256.1 GCA_007695125.1 Trueperaceae bacterium
CATCGACCAGGCCAGAGCGATCATCGTGGAGGGGCGCGGCACGCACTTCGATCCTGACGTGGTGGCCGCCTTCGAGGCCGGCTTCGACGCCTTCGCCGCGATCGCCGCCGAAGCGTCGGCTGGCGGGCCTTGACGCACTGGCGGAGGCACGCGGTCGTTGGGGCCGTGGTGCTGCTGCTGCTCGCGCTCAGTGTCGCCTGGGTGCTGCAAGGGCGACTGCGTGAGGCGCGGCGGCAGCTCGAGACGGTCGCGGCGATGGAGGAGCACCACATCGAGGAGTGGCTCGGTGAGCGCTGGGCGAGCGCCGGCCTCTCCGGGACGAGCTTCCCGCAGGCCGAGCTCTATCAGGCATGGCGCGCCGAGGGACATGAGGACGCCCGCGACCGGCTCTTCCTGCGGCTGCGGCAGTTCGCCGAGGCGGGCGGGTTCGCGAACGTGGCACTGCTCGACCAGAGCCTCGACCTGGTGTGGTCTGCCGAGCCGCTGACGGTCGATCCGTCGGCCGTGGCGCGCGCGCACTGGCCGGCCGGCGCCGAGCCCGGCAGCCAAGCGTTCCTCGAGCCCGATTGGCTCGGCCCCAGCGACCCGATGATGGGCGTCGCCGTTGCGCTACCGACCGAGGGGTCGGAGGCGGCGCCGGTGGTGGTGTACCTGCTCACGGCCGACGACATGCTGACGCGCGCCCTTCGGGCGTGGGCTGGCACGAACCCGCCCATGCGCGTGATCGTGTTCCGGGCGAGCGCCGCCGGGCTCGAAGGGCTCGCGGACACGTCGAGCGCGGTTTCGGGGGCGTTCGAGCCCTGGTCGATGCCGTGGTCGCACGACACGGCCCCGGCGGTGCGCTTGGCGCGTGGAGAGCTCGAACCAGGGGCGAGCGCGGTCGGTCCGGACGACCGCGGCGTGCCGGTGTTGGCTGCCGGCGGCACGGTCGGAGCGCTCGGCTGGTACTTCCTCGTGGAGCGCGAGCGTGCGGGTGTCTGGGCGACGGTGATGCCGACCGTGGCGTTGGCGGCGGTCATCGCGGCACTCGCGTTCGTCACCGTGGTGGCTGGTCTGGCGCGGCTGCGAGACCGGCAGGCGCTCCTCGCGGAGCGCGCGGCGAGTGCGGCCCGTGCCGAGCGGTCCGAGGCGCTCGCACTGCTGCAGGCCGTGTCCGACGCGTCGCCTGACGCCATCTTCGCCAAGGACCTCGAGGGTCGCTATACGCTCGTCAACAGCGCTGCCGCAGCGTTCGCCGGGCTCGCACCCGACGAGATGATCGGCCGCGACGACAGCGGCATCGTGTCAGCCGAGGAGTTCGAGCAGGTCCGCGAGCACGAGCGGCGCGTGGCGCGTGAGGGCCGCGTCATGACCTTCGAGGAGACCGTCTCGCTCCCGCTCGGCCAACGCACCTTCGAAGCCAGCAAGGGGCCGCTCCGCGACGAAAGCGGATCTGTGTTCGGCCTCTACGGCATCTCACGTGACGTCACCGAGGCGCGGCGTGTACAGCGCACCAACGAGGAGCAAGCGCGTGCGCTCGCGCGTCAGGTCGAGGAGCTCGAGCGCTTCAACGGCGCGTTCGTCGACCGGGAGATCGCCATGATCGAGCTCAAGCGGCAGGTGAACGATGCCATGCGAGCGCTCGGTAGGCCCGAGCCCTACGACTTGGGCGACATCGACGCCGAGGGGGACCAGGGTGCCTGAGGCGCAGGTCTTCACGGGCCTGCTGCTCAACGGCGCGCTGCTGGTCGCGCTGTCGCTGGCGGCGGGGATCGTGCCCTGGGGCCGCGATGCCGTGGGCCGCCGCTGGCCGCGACAGCTGCTCATCGGCGCCGTCGTGGCGGCGTTCGGGGTCGCGGTGATGCTGATGCCGGTGGTGCTCACGCCCGGGCTCGCGTTCGACGTTCGCTCGGTGCTGCTGTCGCTCTCGGGACTCTTCTTCGGTGCTGTGCCGACGGCGATCGCGATGGCGGCGACGGCGGTCTTGCGTTGGGGCCAAGGCGGTGTCGGCATGTGGCCCGGGATCGGCGTGATCGTCGCCTCCGGGGTGATCGGGCTCGCGTGGCGGTGGTGGCGGAGCGGACGCCTGCGGCGCATCGGCCCCTTGGAGCTCTACGCCCTCGGGATCGTTGTGCACGTCGCCATGCTCGCCATCCTCCTCGGTGGCCTGCCGCAGCCCGCGCGCGCCGCCTTCTGGAGCGAAGCGGCGCTGCCGGTGCTCCTGTTCTACCCGCTGCTGACGGTGTTGGTCGGTCGGCTCATGGTCATGCAGGCGGACAACGCGTGGACGCTCGAGCGGCTGCGTGCGAGCGAGGAGCGCTTCCGGACGCTGTTCGAGAACAGCCACGCGATCATGCTCATCGTCGACCCGAGCGATGGGTCCATCGTCGATGCCAACGCCGCTGCCGTCGCCTTCTATGGTTACGGGGGCGACGAGCTGCGCGCCATACGCATCGATCAGATCACCACCCGCACGCCCGAGGAGACGCACGGCGCCATGGCGCGGGCGATGAGCGCTGGGCCTACGAGTTTCGACTCCAAGCACCGCCTGGCGGACGGTTCGATCCGTGAGGTCGAGATGATCAGCGGCCCCATCGACCTCGACGAGCGCTCCTTGCTCTACTCGCTCGTCATCGACGCGCAGGAGCGTCGAGAGGCCGAAGAGGTGCGGCGCGAAGGCATCGAACGCCAGGCGCGCGCGGGCGCCGAGGAAGCCGAGCGGCAGCGCCGAGCACGCTTGGCGGCGCTCAACCTGGCGCAGGACGCTTTGCTCTCCCAGCGCGAACTGGCGGGCGTGCTCTCGCGACTCAAGGTCCTGATCGAGCACGCGCCGGTCGCGCTGGCGATGTTCGACCGCGAGCTTCGCTTCACCGCCGTGAGCCGACGGTTCCTGATGGACTACGGGCTCGAAGACGTCGAGGTGATCGGTCGGCACCACTACGACGTGTTCCCGGAGATCCCGGAGCGGTTCCGAGAGGCGCACCGACGCGCCCTCGCGGGCGAGGCGCTGCGGGCGGACGAGGACGAGCTCGTTCGTCATGACGGCACGGTGATGTGGCAGCGCTGGGAGGTGCGACCCTGGTATGGCGAAGACGGCGCCATCGGCGGCATGGTGCTCTTCACCGAAGACATCACCGACATGGTGCGTGCTCGCCAGCAGCTCGAGAAGCTCTCCGCTGCCGTGGAGCAGAGCCCCGAGAGCATCGTGATCACCAACCTCGACGGCGAGATCGAGTACGTCAACGACGCCTTCGTGGCGGCGACCGGGTACACCCGCGACGAGGTTCTGGGTCGGAACCCGCGCGTGCTCAACTCGGGCAAGACGCCGAGCAGCACGTACCGGGAGATGTGGGACGCGCTCACGTCGGGCCGGACCTGGAAGGGCGAGTTCGTCAACCGGCGCAAGGACGGCAGCGAGTACGTCGAGTTCGCGACGGTCTCGGCGATCACCGGGAGCGATGGCACACCCACCCACTACATCGCGGTCAAGGAAGACGTCACCGAGAAGAAGCGCATGGGACGGGAACTCGATCGCTACCGGTACGAGCTCGAGGCGCTCGTGGCCGAGCGGACGCTGGAGCTCGAAGCGGCGCGTGAACGCGCCGAGGCCGCCAACCGCGCCAAGAGCACGTTCCTGGCCAACATGAGCCACGAGATCCGCACACCGCTCAACGCCGTCGTGGGGCTCACGCACCTGCTGCAGCTCGACGACACCACGCCGCGTCAGCGTGACCGGCTCGCCAAGATCGACGGCGCCGCAGGGCACCTGTTGGCGATCATCAGCGACGTGCTCGACATCGCGAAGATCGAGGCCGGGCGGGCGTCGCTCGACGTGCGCGACTTCCATCTCTCCGCCGTGCTCGACCAGGTGCGGTCGATGATCGCAGGGGCCGCCGCGGCCAAGGGATTGACGGTCGAGGTCGACGAAGACCACGTGCCGCAGTGGCTCCGAGGCGACCCGACCAGGCTCCGCCAGGCGCTCCTCAACCTCGCCGCCAACGCCGTGAAGTTCACCGACACCGGCACCGTGTGGCTGCGCTCAAACCTCATCGAGCAGAGCGGGACCACGCTGCGCGTACGTTTCGAGGTCGAGGACACCGGGATCGGCATCGCGCCCGAGGCGCTCGGGCGGCTCTTCACGCCCTTCGAGCAGGCCGACGCCTCCGTGACGCGCCGCTACGGCGGGGCCGGGCTCGGCCTCGCGATCACCAAGGAGTTGGCCGAGATGATGGGCGGCGAGGCGGGTGTGGAGAGCACGGTCGGCGTGGGTACGCTCGTCTGGTTCACGGCCGAGCTCGAGGTCGGCCGTGGCGTGATGCCCTCAGGAGACATCGAGGCCCCCGGTGACGGCGCCGGTGACGGCGACGGTATCGTCACGTGGCGCAGGTTCGCCGGATCGCGCGTGCTCGTGGCCGAGGACCATCCCATCAACCGCGAGGTCGCGGTCGAGTTGTTGTACGGCTTCGGGCTCGATGTCGAGAGCGTGGGCGACGGCCGCGAGGCCGTCGAGCGGGCGCGCCACAGCCGCTTCGACGTCGTCCTGATGGACGTGCAGATGCCCGTCATGGACGGCTTCGAGGCGACCCGCGCGATCCGCTCGCTGCCCGGCTACGCCGGCGTTCCGATCATCGCGATGAGCGCCAACGTGTTCGACGAGGACCGCCGTGCCTGTCTGGACGCGGGCATGAGCGACTTCGTCGCCAAGCCGATCGATCGCCAGGCGCTCGCCGCGACGTTGGCGCGATGGCTCGAGCAGCGCGAGTGGGCAGCGAGCGTCGGGCGCATGGCGCGTCCAGGGGGTGAGCCGCTGGCACCCGCCGACCGGGCCACGACCGGTCTCGCGTGGCCCGGACTCGACGTCGACACCGGCCTCGAGGCCGTCGGTGGCGATCCGCAGCGTTACGGCGAGCTGCTGCGCCGCTTCGCCCGGGCCCACGCACGAGACGCTCGGCAGCTGCGGATCGAACTCGAGCGCGGCGACCGCGAGGCGGCGCGTCAGCGGCTGCATGCGCTCGGTGGCGTCGCGAGCATGCTCGGCGTGACCCTGGTGCACGACGCCGCCACGAGCTTGCAGCGCGTGTTGCGGGCAGGCGGCGACGTGCCTGCGGACCTGATCGACGCCCTGGAAGCGGCGCTCGAAGGCTTCGTGGCGGCGGTGCCGAGCCTCCTGGATGCTGCGGCGAGCCCGCCTCCGGAGGCGGCAGCCCTCCTCCCGGCCGATGCCGCGCTCGAGCGACTCGCGGCGCTCCTGGAGGCCGACGACCCGGACGCGGGCGCATGGCTCTCGTCACAGCTCGCGGGCGTGCGCCAGGCGTTCGGCGATGAGGCGGACCGGCTCGCCGACGCGGTCGAGCGCTTCGACTACGCAGCGGCCAGGGAGGTGGTGGCGCGGCTCCGGTCCAGGCGCTGAGGTCGCGACGGTTCGCACGTCAGCCGATCAAATGCCACCGCTCGGTATCAGGACGTCGAACTGACTCCGTGGCGGCGCTGTCAGTTCGGAGCCGGCCGTGACGGGAACAGCGCTCGCCACGCCTCGGCGGCGGGATCCACGGTTCGCACTCGGACGACGGCGGGCGGCGGTGGTACCAACCACATACTGGCCTCGTGGCGCCCGATCGTCAGCATGCCGATCAGCACGGCCACGGCGGCCTTGCGCCGGAGCGCGGCGAGCGTCTCATCGATGACGGAACGGTCCACGTGGCCCGTAGCCTAGCGTGCTCGTCGCCGCTCCGGCGTCGGGCGCCGATCGGTGGTCGCCGTGTCGGCGCGATCGCGGTCGGTCGACGGGCTGCGCCACCGTGTACCGTGGGCACGAGCGAGGAGCGTGAGCGAATGGATACGTCGATCTTCCGCGGCTGCATGCCGGCCCTGATGACACCCTGCGACGCCGAGGGCAGGCCCGACTACGACGTGCTGGTGCGAAAGGCACGGTCGCTGATCGATGCCGGCATGAGCGGCGTCGTCTACTGCGGTTCCATGGGGGAGTGGCCACTCCTGAGCGACGCGGAGCGCCAGGAGGGCGTTCTGCGCCTGGTGGAGGCGGGCGTACCGGTCGTGGTCGGCACCGGCGCGCAGAGCCCGGCCGTGGCCGTGGCGCACGCTGCGCATGCGCGCGAGGTCGGTGCGCACGGGTTGATGGTGATCCCGCGGGTGCTGTCGCGCGGCACCTCGGCCGCCGCCCAGCGCGACCATCTCGGGCGCGTGCTGGCCGCCGCACCGGAGCTGCCGGCGGTGATCTACAACAGCCCCTACTACGGGTATGAAACCGGACCCGAGCTGTTCTTCGAGCTGCGGCGCGAGCACGGCAACCTGGTGGGTTTCAAGGAGTTCGGCGGCGCGGCGGCGCTCACGCGCGCGGCCGAGCACATCACGCACGCCGACGACGAGCTGCTGCTGCTCGTCGGCGTCGACACGCAGGTGTTCCACGGCTTCGTGCGCTGCGGCGCGGCCGGGGCGATCACCGGCGTCGGCAACTGCCTGCCCAGCGAGGTCCTCACGCTCGTGGACCTGTGCCGCCGCGCCGCGGCCGGCGACCCCGAGGCGACGCGCCTGGCGCACGAACTCGACGACGCGCTGCACGTGCTCTCGACGTTCGACGAGGGGCCCGACTTGGTCCTGTACTACAAGCACCTGGCGGTCCTCATGGGCGACGACGCGTACTCGCGGCCGGTGGACCCGAGCGACGCGCTGAGCGCCAGCCAGAGGCGGTTCATCGAGGCGCAGCTGCGGCGCTTCCAAGGGTGGTGGCGGGCGTGGCCGGGTAGCGAAGCCGGGGTCATGGCCGCCGAGGCAGGCTGAACAGCAGCCCCTCGGCGGCGGTCGTCATGAGACGGTCGATGTCGATCCCTGGCGCCACGTCGCCGTAGGCGCCGCCGCCGACCAGGCTCGTCACGCCGTGCACGAACGTCCAGAGTTGCACGGCGACGAGGTCGGTGTCGCCGTCGACCGCGTTGGCCTGGCAGTAGTGGGCGACCTCCTCGAGCACGGTCGCGAAGCAGGCGTTGCCGCTCGCGTTGACGAGGTCGCTCGTCGATCGGCCGGGCGTCTGCGCGAACATCTTCCGGAAGAGCGCTGGCTCGGCGAGACCGAAGGCGAGGTAGGTTCGACCGACCTCGAGGATCCGGGTCTCGGTTCCGATCGCGTGCTGCGCTGCGGCCTCGCGAACGCGGTTCGCCAGGTCGGTGAAGCCCTCGGCGACGACGTGGTCCAGCAGGTCGTCCTTGTCCGCGAAGTGGCGGTACGGTGCCGCCGTCGAGACGCCGGCGGCAGCGCAGGCGTCGGCAAGTGAGAAGCGGTCCTCGCCGTGCTCGCCGATCAGGCGTCGCGCGGCGGCGATGAGCGACGATCGCAGCGCGCCGTGGTGGTACGCAGCCTTCGGCGTCGGTGCTGGCGTCGAAGCGCTCAGGGTGATCGCCTCCGTGGCCAGTGGGCGGTCGGTGGCCGCCCATATGTGAGCCCCATTGACATACGGCCGATGTTGACATAAGTTAGCTCCACTTACATTGCGACGACGGCTCGATGGTCGGTCGTCGTACGGGAGGCCGCATGCACACCGAAGCCAGCTCAGGAACGCCACCGACCGCGACGTCTCGCCGTGAACGGCCGAGCCGTGAGCAAGCGCCTTCCAAGGGTGTCGTGAGACCGCGGTACGGTTCGCTGTTGAGCCGCTTCGGCCCGACGGCCGTCGTGACCGGTGCCAGCGAGGGGATCGGTCGGGCGTTCGCAGAGGCGCTGGCGCAGCACGGTTTCGACCTCGTCCTCGTAGCGCGGCGCGAGGATCGGCTACGGGCCTTGGCGACGACGCTGCAGGACGCTCACGGGACGTCGGTGCAGGTGGTGGTCGCTGACCTCGCGCAGCCGGCGGCGAACGCCGCGCTCCTCGAAGCGACCGCCGGCCGGCCGATCGGACTCGTGGTCGCCGCGGCCGGCTACGGATCGGTCGGTTCGTTCCTCTCACGGCCGCTCGACGCGGAATCGGGCATGGTCGACCTGAACTGCCGCTCGGTCGTCGAACTGGCGCACGGGTTCGGTCGCCGCATGGCCGACGCCGGCCGCGGTGGGCTCGTGTTGTTCGGTTCGCTCGTCGGCTTCAGCGGCGCGCCGCAATCGGCCACCTACGCCGCGACCAAGGGCTTCGTGCAGAGCTTCGCCGAGGGTTTGGCCGTGGAGCTGCGGCCGCGCGGCGTGAGCGTCTTGTCGGTGGCCCCAGGTCCCGTGGCCAGCGGCTTCGCCGACCGAGCCGGCATGCGCCTCTCCTTCAGCCAGACGCCCGAGGCCGTGGTCGCAGGCGCCCTGGCCGCCCTCGGTCGCACCACAACGGTGCGGCCCGGAGCGTTGTCGAAGCTGCTCGGTTGGTCGTTGGGCATGTTGCCGCGGCGCGGACGCGTCCGTGTGCTGGGCGCGTTGATGGAGGGCATGACCGCCGTCCCGGCGCCGCCGGTACCGGGCGTGCCGCCGCGGCGCCACGCGTAGCGAACCTCGGTCGACGTGCGCGGCGCCCGACCGTGCGAACCTGTGGGCAGACAAGGCGAGTCGCGGTTGACCAGCGACCGCCCCGAGACGAGGCTTCATGACACTTCCCCCAGCCGGCGCGTGGCGCGAAGCGAAGCAGTTGCTGTGGCGCTACCGGCGCGGCCTCGGGATCGGGTTCGCGTTGATGATCGTGAACCGGTTGGCCGGCTTCGTGCTGCCGGGCAGCACCAAGTTCCTCATCGACGACGTCGTGGGCCTGGGGCGGCATGAGCTTCTCGTGCCACTCGTCGCCGCGGTCGGCGGGGCGACGCTCGTGCAGGCGGTGTCGACCTTCGCACTCGCCCAGGTGGTGAGCGTGGCGGCGCAGGGAGCGATCATGGACATGCGCCGGCGCGTCCAGGAGCGCGTCACGCGCTTGCCTATCCGCTTCTTCGACGGCACCCGGTCGGGGGTGTTGATCTCGCGCATCATGACCGACGCCGAGGGCATACGGAACCTGGTCGGCACCGGCATCATCCAACTCGTCGGCGGCACGCTGACCGCCGGGTTGGCGCTCGGCGTGCTCTTCTACCTGAACTGGCTGCTCACCGTATCGATCCTCGGCTTCCTCGTCGTCTTCGCGGTCGCCATGACGATCGCGTTCTCGCGCCTTCGACCGATCTTCCGCGAGCGCGGTGAGATCAACGCGCAGGTGACTGGTCGGCTCGCCGAGACCCTCGGCGGAATCCGCGTCGTCAAGGCGTACCGGATGGAAGAGCGCGAGCAGCGGGTGTTCTCCCAGGGCGTCGAGCGGCTCTTCGCGAACGTCAAGCGGTCGATCACGGGGACGTCGGCCGCAACGGCGTTCGCGACCGTGATCGTGGGAGCCGTCGGCGTCTTGATGATCCTCGTCGGCGGGCGCGCCATCCTCTCGGGGGCCATGACGCTGGGCGACCTGGTCATGTACGCGGCGTTCGTCGCCATCCTCGCTGCCCCCGTCGTGCAGATCGCCGCGATCGGGACGCAGGTGAGCGAGGCGTTCGCCGGCCTCGACCGCATCCGCGGCCTGCTCGCCGAGCCGGCCGAGGACGACGACGAGGCGGCCCGCGCGCCGTTGGGCCGCATCGCCGGCGACGTCGAGTTCGACGCCGTCCACTTCGCGTACGAGCCGGGTTCGCCGGTGCTCAGGGGCGTTTCGTTGCGGGCGCCGGCGGGGACGACGACCGCGCTGGTCGGTTCGTCGGGCTCAGGCAAGAGCACGCTCGTCGGTCTCGCCATGGCGTTCAACCGGCCGGACTCGGGCCGCGTCACGGTGGACGGTGTCGATCTCGCGCAGGTCAAGCTCGGTGACTACCGCCGTCAGCTCGGCGTGGTGCTGCAAGAGAACTTCTTGTTCGACGGCACGATCGCCGAGAACATCCGCTTCGCCAGGCCCGACGCGACGCTCGACGAGGTCGAGGCCGTGGGGCGGCTCGCCCACGCGCACGAGTTCGTCAGCGCCTTCGCCGACGGTTACGACACGGTGGTGGGCGAGCGCGGGATCAAGCTGTCGGGCGGCCAGCGGCAGCGGATCGCGATCGCCCGCGCCTTGCTCGCCGACCCGCGCATCCTGATCCTCGACGAGGCGACGAGCAGCCTCGACAGCGAGAGCGAGGGGCTCATCCAGGCGGGCTTGGAGCGATTGCGCCACGGGCGCACCTCGTTCGTCATCGCCCACCGCCTCTCCACCATCCGGCGCGCCGACCAGATCCTCGTCCTGGAGGGGGGCGAGATCGTCGAACGCGGCACGCACCCCGAGCTGTACGCGCGCGGCGGCCGTTACCGCGAACTCCACGACCGACAGCACGCATGGGAGGGCAACGCGTTCGTCAACCCGGGTGAGGACGACCCCCGCATGGACGACCTCGGGATGGTCGACGGCCGCGCGTAGGCGCGGCCCGCGTTGCGGTCGCCGTCAGCGCACGGTCAGGCTGGCACGGATGGCGGCGCGGAGCGCAGGTTCGTCGAGGACCGGACCCAGCAAGAGCCGTTGCAGCGAGTACCCCTGGAGGACCGCGAGCACCAGGTGGGCGGCGCCGCGGGGCGACATCCCGTCGGGGAGGCCGCCACGGGCGTGGAGTTCGCCCGCGCGCTCGGTGAGCGCGTCGAGGATCGCTCCGTAACTGCTGCGGGTGAGAGCGGCGATGGCCGGGTCGCGCAGCGCCTCGGTCCAGACCTGGGGGAGGAGACGGGCGTCCTCGGCGGCCGGGTCGTCGAGGATCGCGGTGGCGACGTCGATCGCCGCGTCGATGAAGGCGGCGAGTGACGCGGCGCTCGGTTCGGCGGTCATGAAGCGCGCCTGGAGGCGGTCGAGGAGGCGTGCGACGATGCCGTGGATCAGTTCGGACTTGCTGCGGAAGTGCCGGTAGACGCCGCCAGCCGACATGCCGGCCTCGGCGATCACGTCTGCCATTCCGGTCGCGTGGAAGCCGCCCACGGCGAAGCGACGCACGGCGGCGTCGAGGATCTGATCGCGGCGGTCGGCACGGCGGGCGTCCGAGATGCGGGGCACGCACCGAACATAGAACGCTCGTTCGCGGTTGACAAGGAGGCGCCGGGAACATACCGTTGATAGCGAGCGAACGTTCGCTTTTACATCGCAAGGAGGCCTACCGCCGATGTTCCGCCACATGTTCTCGCTGCTGCTCGAAGGTCGCAACCCGTCGCTCGATCTGCTGTTGGCCGGTGCGGACGCGCACGGCAAGCGCGTCCCACCCGCCGTGTCGCCCGACCCCGACTCGCCGCCGCGAACCCCGTTCGAGAGCACGACCCCGGGCATCCGGCACTCGCTGACGCAGCTGCGCTGGCGACAGCGCGGTCGCGCGGTGCGTCGCATGGCCCCGCTGATGCGCGACATCCGTGCCGGCGTCGGGATGTACGACCGGCCGCGTCCATCGGCCGACGACAGGATGACGCCCGACCAGATCGCGGCGATGGAGGACATGGCGCGAGGGATGGGCGCGAGCGACATCGGGTACGTTCGCGTGCCCCCGACCGCCGTCTTCGCAGGTCACGAGATCCCCTGCGCGCACGCGATCGTCTTCACGGTCGAGATGGACCCCGAGCCGATCGCGACAGCGCCCAGCTTCGAGAGCCAGCTCGAGGTGATGGACGCCTACGCACGCCTGGCCAAGATCGCCCGCCACGTCGCCGAACGGCTCCGGGCCGATGGCATCGAGGCGTTCCCCGGGACGTCGCTCGGTGGAACCACCGATTACGTGCAGCTCGGGGAGCTCGCCGGTCTCGGTGTCATCGGCTACCACGGCTTGCTCATCACGCCGCACGATGGCGCGCGGCTTCGGATCGGCGTCGTCTACGTCAACGTCTCGAACCTGCCGCTCGACCGACCGAACCCGCACGCCTGGGTGCGCGACTTCTGCGCCATGTGCACCAAGTGCGTCCGCGCGTGCCCCGTCGGCGCCATCTACCCGGCCCCGAGAGAGCGGCCCGGGGACCGGCACCAGACGATCGACCACGGCGCGTGCCGCGACTACTTCACCGAGCACTTCGGCTGCGGGGTCTGCCAAGCGGTCTGCCCGTTCAGCGTGGCCGGCTACGAGGCGATCCGCACCCGGTTCAAGGGGAACCCGAACGCGCCGCGCTTCACGCTGCCGCTGGCCATCGCTCCTTCGTGAGCCCGCACCGGTCCGGCGGGTGCTCGTCGACCCTCGTAGGCAGGCACCCGTGGGTTCGGTTGCACACGTTCGCTGCAGGCGCGCGCTACGCAGCCGGGTCCGCAACGAGCGTGACACCCAAGGCGCCATAGGTCGGCCATGCTCGCGCGTCACGGGTGAGCAGTGGCTGGCCGTGGTGCCTGGCTGCCGCGCCCACGAGCGCATCGTAGACCGAGCCTCCTGCGATGCCGAGGCGCGCTAGTTCCGCACCGAGAGCGGCGGTAGTGGACTCGTTCAGGAAGGCGCTTGCCGGGAAGTTGTGAGCGAGCAGCCGCTCGGCGTCGGCCGGGGAGCGCCGAAGTTCGCCGGGGAGGCGGGTCAGAACGGAGTACGTCTCGAACCAGGCGTGCCCAGCGAGTCCGAGCCGATAGCCACGCACGGTTGCCGTCGTTGCGGCGTGCGCGTCGTGGTCCTCCAACACGAGTGCGATGGCGGCACTCGTGTCGAGGAGCAGGACGGGCCTCGCATCAGCGCTGGTATCGGTCGGCATCGATCAGCTCGCGGACGACGGTGTCGTCGATCGACTGTCCGGTTCGGGGGATGATCAGCAAGCCGCCTTCTTCGCGCAGCTGGTCGCCCACGATCGGGCGAATGCGGAGATCGGAGCCCTCGATGTCGATCTCGACCGTGCCGCCGCCGGCGAGGCCGATCCGCTCACGGAGTTGGCGGGGAACGACCAACCTACCGGCCTTGTCGATGGTTGTTTTCATGGCACACAGCATACCATGCAGCGCGTATGCGATGCATCGTCGCCTCTCAGCCGCACCCGCAGCTGCCGCACCCGCCGCCAGCGGCCGCCACGAGCCGCTGCTCGATGCGCAGCGACGTCGGCGTGGCCGCCAGGCCACCCAGCGAGGTGCAGCGGTGCTCGCGTGGCATGCGCTTCGCGACGTCCCGCGCCGCGTCGACCACCTCGTCGAGCGGGATGAGCGGGTCGAAGCCGGCGAGGGCCATGTTGGCGCAGGCGAGGGCGTTGCTGGCAGCCATCACGTTCTTGCCGAGGCAGGGCGCCTCGACGCGGTTGGCGATGGGGTCGCAGATCAGGCCGAGCATGCTCTGCAGCGCCATCGACGCGGCGGCCAGGGCCTGATCGCGGCTGCCGCCGGCGAGCGTGATCAACGCCGCTGCCGCCATGCACGCGGCGGCGCCGCCCTCGGCCTGGCAGCCGCCGACCTCGGCCGCGAACGTCCAGCGCGTGGTGAAGACGACACCGATCAGGCCGGCGGCGAGCATCGCGCGGGCCACGTCCTCCTCGTCGAGGTCCATCGCCTCGGCCATGGCGATCACCGCGCCGGGCAGTCCAGCGCACGCGCCTGCGGTCGGGGCGGCGACGATCACACCCATCGAGCTCTTCACTTCCATCAAGGCGGTGACGTAGAGGACGATGCGGTTGAGCGCGCCGCCGTCGAGGAGGCGTCCCTGCTCCATCATCTCCAGGAAGCGACCGCTCTGATGTCCCAGCACGCGGTCGTCGTAGTGCGTGCCCTGGATGCCTTGATCGATCGAGCGTCGCAGGATGCGGACGATGTCGACCATCTTCGCGACGATCTCGTCCTCGCTGAAGCCGCTGCGCGCCGCCTCGTACTCGACCGCCAGGCGCCACAGCGGCGTGTGGCGCTCGCCGTCGAACGCGAGGAGTTCCTCGCTGCCGCTGAACGGCAGGCGCACGCCGCGGCGCGATGGCACCGGGAGCACGCGCCCGAGGCGCTTGACGCGCGCCGGCTGCAGGTCGGCGAGCGCGTCGTCGGGGACGAAGGCGTGGGCCTGGATCTGGACGAGCAAGCCGTCGTCGGTGTCGTGGACGAGGACCTCGTCGGCGTCGAGCCGCTCGGCCAGCCGTTCGGCGGCGGCGCGCTGCGCTGCGTCCAGCCAGACGAGCGTCTCGGCGTAGCCGCCGTCCATGCGCAGCGGCACGCCGTCGAGCTCGATGACTTCCATCATGCCGCCGCCGGTGGAGATCGCGATCAGGCTGTGCTGCTCACGCACGTTGCGCAGCGTGAGCCGGTAGGTGTTGGGGTGCGGGTCGCCCACGTCGACCGTCTCGATGCGTAGGTCGATGCCCGCGTCGGCCAGCGCCCGGGTCGAGTCGGGGAGGCGCTCGTCGTCGGCCTCCCAGCCGAGCAGCCCACCGAACAGGCCCATGTCCGATCCCTGGCTCGCGTGGGTGGTCGGCAGCGAGCCCTCGCGGTCGAACTCGACGAGCACGTCGGCGATGTCGCCGTCCATCAGGTCGCGTGCCAGCCGACCGATGCGGAGCGCAGCCGCGCAGTGCGAGCTCGACGGCCCGCGCATGACGGGGCCGATGACGTCGTTGAAGATGCTGATGGCGGACATGCGGCATCGTAGCAGCGCGTCGGTCGATGCGATGACACGGCGGCGTCGGCGGTGCGCTGGGCGGCCGCTGGGCCGGAACGCCTCGGGAACGCTCGCGGGCCTAGCGTACGAGGCAGAGGGATGTGATCCACACGCGTGACCTGGCGATCGACCCGGCCCGGGTGCCGGGTGAGAGGACGTGCCATGGGACGATGGGTGGTTCGGTACGCGATGGCGGTGGTGATGCTCTCGGTGAGCGCGCACGCGCTGGCCGAGGCGCCGCCGCAGTTCGAGACGGTCGAGCGCTACGCGTCGATCGTCACGGAGGGGGGCTCGTTGGCCACGACCGCGTTGAACTCGGTGCTCGCGGCCGACATGGTCTTCGCCGAGTACGCGCTGCACTGGAGCGATCATCGTGCGACGGCGGCGCACGCGCACATCTGGACGCTGCTGGACGCGAACGTCCGGCTCGAGGTCGATTTCGAGGCAACGCTGGCCGGCGGGAGCGTGGTCGTGACCCGCGAGCGCATGTGGGGCGACGACGCACCCGAGGCGCTGGCGCCGCTGCGCTCGACCGTGGTGTACGTGGTGGCCGGTGACCGGATCCAGAGCATCACGCGCGTGCTCGACACCGAGCAGCGCGACGTGCTCATGCGCGAGGCGCTGATCGGCACGTGGTACGCGGGGGCCGGGGTGATGCGGCTCGATGCCGACGGCGGCTACCGCCTCGCGGGCTCCCGATCTCTGCTGGAGAGCGCTCCGCTGGACAGCGGTACATATGCCATCGAGGACGGCAGGTGGCGCGTCGTGAGCGACGACACGACGTCGCTCTGCCAGCCCGCCGACGAGGGCGTGTGGCTGATCCACACCAAGACGCCCGACACCTTCGAACTCGTCGAGGTCGAAGAGATGTGCCGGACATCCCAAGGACGCGGCCAGGCGCCCGGCACCAGGCTCCGTGCGATGCGTGCGCTGCACTGACGCCATGCGGCCCACGGGCAGGATGTCCGTGGGCCGCGACCGGGGCGGTTGCTGCGGCGCCCGCGAGGCGTCAGCCGCGCAGCCGGCCGCGCGACTCCTGCTCCGGGTGTTGCACCAGGTAGGCCAGCCAGCCGCCGACGCTGAGCTCGCCCAGGTCGTTGTGACGCACGGTGGTGGACGAGTCGACCCCGGCCTCGTGTAGCCGCCGGACCAGGGCCAGCGTATCTGCCCGCGTTTCGGCGAAGGCCTGGCGAAGCGCATGGACCCCGTCGTCGCGCTCGGGTCGATAGGGGTGGTAGCCGTCCGCGACGAACGGTTCTCCCAGCGCGACGCGGAGGCGGCGCTGGCCCCAACGCTCGATGCCCACCCAGTGCGCGATCGCCTCGCGGTGATCGGGCGTGTCGCTCGCGGCTGCGAGCTTCGTGTCCATCCTCTGCCCCGACGCCTCGAGCTCCGCGCCGAGCCGCCCGAGGTCCTTGCCGCGTGCGTGCCGCTCGGCGATGGTGTGGCGGAAGATGCCGATCATGCGCTGAACGATCCTCATGCCAGCAGCGTCCCACGAGATCGCGCGCCTGACTGCGAGCGAGGGCCCGCTTGGGCCCGGCAGGGGAGCGCTTCGAGAACGGTCGCTCCTGCCGAGGCTAGCCACCCACGCCGAACGGCACCTCGGGACGGGCCGCCCGATCCAGCAGCGAGCCACCGAGCAGGGCGTCGATGTCGTTCTCGGAGGCGCCGAGCACCTGGAGCCGCGCTTCGACGACCGTGACGAGCGCTGCCGGACCCGTCGACGCCGCGTCCACCGCGGCGGACGCCGCCCAACGTGTCGGCGCGCCGAGGTCGAGGCCGACGGCGACGGAGCGAGTGCAACCGGCCTCCAGCAGGTGTTCCAGGAGCGCGTAGGGCTCGGCGTGGCCGTCGTCGTGGCGCAGAGACGACGCGAAGCCGAGCAGCACGCCGGCTCGTGCCAAGTCCACGTGCAGGGCGGCGTCCTCGCGTTGGTCGACGTCGAGCAGGTAGAGGCGCTCGGGCGGCACCCCGCGCACGTGGAGCCATTCCACCAGGTCCTCGACGCCCGCGCCGCGCTCGGTGTCCACCACCAGCAGCGCGCCGGTGCGCGCACTCGCTTCGATTGCCCCGTCCCAGCAGGGATCGCCGTCCTCCGGCGTGCCGCTGAACGCCGTCTTGATCGCGGCCGCGCGGGCCATCGGGGCCTCGCGGAGGCCGCCCTCGAGCTCGCGCATGAACGTGCCCAGCGCAGCGTCGGCGGTGGTCCACGGACGCAGGCCCTTCGGGTACGCCCTGGCGCGATGGAAGCCCGTCAGGGCCGCGATCGCCACGCCGCTCTTGGCGGTGAGGCGGGCGAGGGCCGCCGCGTCGCGGCCGCAGCCGGGCGCCTGGACGTCGAGGAGCGCCGCGCGTCGAGGAGCGGCGGCCGCGGCGAAGCGTGCGAGGCCAGCGGCGAGTCGAGTCTCGTCGACCAACGGGGGCACGATCTCGTCGACGAGCGAGGGAGGAGCGATCCAGGCGTGGCCGTGCGCGTCGAGGCGCACGCCGGTGTTCGGGCGCACGATGGCACCGGTGACGGTGGGCAGGACGGGGTCGCCGGCGCGCATCAGCGGCGCGTGGCCGTGCGGCGTGACGCTGCGCGCCGCTCAGGTCGGGGGGCCATGCAGGGCGTCGGCATGACGTACTTCTACCCGGCGCGGGCCCGGCGCAACGTCGTGCCGGCCCCGCGGGTCGGTGATCCGACGTGCGGAGCGCCGCCCGCCGCCCGGTTACGGTGACCAGCCACGGGAGGCGACATGCAGATCCAGTGCAACACCGACCGCAACATCGCGGGCGACGAGGCGATGACGCAACTCGTCGAGTCCGTCGCGCACGGCGCCTTGGATCGCTTCAGCGAGCAGATCACGCGCGTCGAGATCCACGTCAGCGACGCGAACAGCGACAAGAAGGGCGGCAGCGACGTCATCCGCTGCCTCATGGAGGCGCGGCTCGGCGGCATGCAGCCCGTCGCGGTGACCCACAACGCGGGCACCGTGGTCGAGGCCGTCGACGGCGCGGCGGGGAAGAGGCAGCGCTCCCTCGAGAGCACGCTCGGGCGCCTGAACCAGCGCTGAAGAGGGCCGGCCGGCGGCCGAGCGCCGCTGCGTCACCGCGCCCGTTCCCTTCGTCACGAAGCGATCGGCTTGCCAACCCTCGGTGCTGGCCCGGTTGGGACGGCGGTTGCTCGACCCAGTACACTCTTCGTATGCAGCCTCGATCCGTGCTCGCGACCGGCGGTCGCTCTGGCATGGGCGTGACGGCCTCTCGGTACCTGACCGAGCGCGCCGGCGTGTCCGGCACGTCATGACCCGGGTGACCACGTCCAGCGGTGGGGGGCGCACCTTGCTGCTCACGGGCGCGACCGGTTTCGTCGGCAGCGCGGTCCGTCCCGCGCTCGAGCGGGCCGGCTGGCGCGTGCGGGTGCTCACGCGCGACGCCGCACGAGCGGCGGCACACGCACCGACGCTCGATTGGGTCCAGGGCGACGTGGGCGACCGTGAGGCGATGGCCCGCGCGCTCGAGGGCGTGGACGCGACCCTGTACCTTGTGCATGGCATCCGGGAAGGCGCCGGCTACCACGGGCGCGAGGTCGCAGCCGCGGCCGACTTCGCCGCGGTCGCCGCCGAGTCCGGGGTCGACCGGATCGTCTACCTGGGCGGTGTGGCACCGGTCGGTCCGGGGTCCGAGCACCTGCGGAGCCGCATCGAGGTGGGCGAGACGTTGCGGGCCGGGTCGGTGTCGACGATCGAGCTGCGCGCGAGCATGATCGTGGGTCACGGCAGCCTGAGCTGGCTCATCGTCCGTGACCTGGCGGCGCGGCTGCCGGTGATGGTCCTGCCGCGCTGGCTCCGCTCGCGTACGCAGCCCGTGGCGATCGACGACGTCGTGGTCGCCGTCGTGCGGACGTTCGACCTGCCCATAGAGGTGAACGGCTGGTTCGACATCCCGGGTCCCGAGACGCTCTCCGGCAAGGAGATCCTCGACCGGACCGCCGTGCTGATGGGTCTGGGGGTGCCGCGCAGCATCGACGTCCCGTTCCTGAGCCCGCGCTTGTCCTCGCTGTGGATCCGTTTGGTCACGCGTGCCGACTGGTCGGTCGCACGCGAGATCGTGATCGGCCTGACCGAGGACCTGTTGGCGCGCGACGACGACTTCTGGGCGCGGATCGATCATCCGCAGCGCATGAGCTTCGATCGGGCGGCGCGCCGAGCGCTCGCGGCGGAGCGAGGGGCGCGGCCCGCCCGGGGACCTTGGGGACTGGTCGAGCGGGCGCGCGGGGTGGCGCCCGGCGACGATGACGGCTGATCCACGGGCGTACGGCGCTGCGTGAGGCGGGATGCGGCCAAATGCGCGTGGGCCGGCATGCACCCGCGACCGCCGCTCCGCTGCGCACCGAGTGGCATCGGACGTGGGTTTCGCGTTCGTGGACGTCGTCACCGGCGGTGTTCGCTCCGTTCGACACAGTGAGTGTTCACGTACGGGAAGTAGCATGGACACGTGTCTACTACCGCTCGCCACGCCTACGACGATCTCCGCAGACGCTTCGACCGCGTCGACCGCTGGGTGGCGGCACGCATGGCGCGATGGGGCATCGTCCTGCTGCGCTCTGCGCTGGGCATCGTGTTCGTGTGGTTCGGTCTCCTCAAGCCGCTCGGCCTCTCGCCCGCCGAGCCGCTCGTGCTCGCCACGGTGGCGTGGATGCCGCTCCTCGACGCGTACGGCTGGCTGGCCGTGATCGGCTGGTGGGAAGTCGCGATCGGTGTGACGTTCCTCTTCCGGAGCACACTCCGGATCGCCGTTGCACTGCTGTTCCTGCAGATGGTCGGCGCGTTCATGCCGCTGGTCATCCTGAGCGACGTGACGTTCCAGGCCGGACGCTTCCCGTACGCCCCGACGATGGAGGGGCAGTACATCATCAAGAACCTCGTGATCATCGCCGCGGCGCTCGTCTTGGGGGGCACGGTGCGCAATCGGCCGCACCGTGGCGCGTCGGACCCGGCATAGTTCTATAGTGTGCTTCTGCCGGCACCTTCCGCCGGCCCCCAACCTCACAGCAACGCGTTCCTAGGAACGCCCTGCATGTCACTTCGCGTCCGGGTCGAACCGGCCCCGCCCTCGGTACGGGTGGGTCGGCCGCTCCTCACAGCACGTCCGGCGCCTCGTCATCACCCGCGCCGCACGCGCACCGTAGGAGACACATGATCCACGCCATAGACACCGCACGCATCAAACGCGAGTGGTTCAGCAACGTCCGCGGCGACCTGCTCGCCGGCATCGTCGTCGCACTGGCGCTGATCCCGGAGGCGATCGGCTTCTCGATCGTCGCGGGCGTCGACCCCAAGGTCGGCCTCTACGCCAGCTTCTGCATCGCGGTGGTGACCGCGTTCGTGGGTGGTCGACCCGCGATGATCAGCGGCGCGACCGCCGCCATGGCGCTGCTCATGATCACGCTGGTGCGCGACCACGGACTCGAGTACCTGTTCGCGGCCACCGTCGTCACCGGCCTGATCCAGGTCGTCTTCGGCATCGCGAAGCTCGGCCGCTACATGCGCTTCGTCCCGAAGAGCGTGATGATCGGCTTCGTCAACGCGCTCGCGATCATGATCTTCCTCGCACAACTCGAACACTTCCAGGGCGCCGGCCTCGGTGTGATGGGTCTCGTCATCGCCGGGTTGGCCATCATCTACCTCTTCCCGCGCCTCACGCGGGTGGTGCCGTCGCCCCTGGTGGCGATCGTCGTGCTCACGGTGTTCGCGGTCTTCTCCGGCATCGCCTTCCGGACGGTCGGCGACATGGGCGCGTTGCCGTCCGCGCTGCCGTTCTTCGGGCTGCCGATGGTGCCGTTCACGCTCGAGACGCTGATGATCGTGCTGCCGTACGCCTTCCCGCTGGCGCTGGTGGGCCTCATCGAGTCCCTGTTGACGGCGAACATCGTCGACGACCTGACCGACACGCCGAGCGACAAGAACCGCGAGGCGCGCGGCCAAGGCATCGCGAACGTCGTCACCGGCTGCTTCGGCGGCATGGCCGGCTGCGCCATGATCGGCCAGTCGATCATCAACGTCGGCAGCGGTGGCCGCACGCGGCTCAGCACGCTCATGGGGGGCGTGTTCCTGATGGCGATGATCCTGCTCCTCGGCAACCTGGTCCAGCTCATCCCGATCGGGGCGCTCGTGGCGGTGATGGTGATGGTCTCGATCAACACCTTCGATTGGAGCAGCCTGCCGGGGATGCTCCGCCATCCCAAGAGCGACACCATCGTCATGCTCGCCACCGTGGGCGTCGTGCTGTGGACGCACAACCTGGCACTCGGCGTCGGCGTCGGCGTGGTGCTCTCGGCGCTCTTCTTCAGCCGCAAGATCGCGAAGCTCATCGAGGTCGACAGCGAGCTGGACGCGGCGGGTCGGACGCGGACGTACACCGTGCTGGGGCAACTGTTCTTCGTGTCGACGGAGTCGTTCCTGGCGAGCTTCGACGTGACCGAGGACGTCGACGAGGTCGTGATCGACCTGAGCCACGCGCAGCTCTGGGACGGCTCTGCGGTCGCCGCGATCGACAAGGTGGTGCTTCGCTTCCGCGGGCGCCGCACGCGCGTCTCGCTGCGCGGGCTCAACGACGCAAGTACGAAGCTGCTCACCAGCCTGGCGATGCACGACCGACCGGGATCGCGCCTGGGCGGTGGCCACTGATGCGGGCCCGACGAGGTTCGAACGGACGGATAGACTCACGGAACGAGGGAGGCAACGCATGTTCATGAGGATCTTGGTGCCCACCGATTTCACCGGCAGCGCAGGCGCCGCGCTGGTCCTGGCGCGCACGCACTTCCCGGACGCCGAGCGCTGCCTCCTGCACGTGATCGACCCACAACGCGTCGCGTCGAACACGCTGGCGTCGGTCTCGGTCGGCGACGAGCGGCGGGCGTTCGAGGACAAGGTGCTGGCGCAGCTCCAGGAGCTCGCCGTGCCGGGCGAGACCTGTGCGGTTCGGGTCGGACCCGCCGCCGAGACCATCCTCGACGAAGCGCAGAGCTGGGAGGCCGACCTGATCGTGATGGGTACGCACGGCCGCACCGGGATCGCGCTGTTCCTCAACGGCAGCGTGGCCGAGAAGGTCGTGCGCCACGCACGGCGACCGGTGCTGATCGAGCACGAACGCAGCGGCTGAGCGTTCGCTCCCGCCCCAGGGCGGCAGCGTGCGTGGCGGGACTAACCGTCGTAGAGGCCGGGCGTGGCGACCTCGACGCGGTTGCGGCCGTTCCGTTTCGCGGCGTACAGCGCTCGATCGACGCGTCTGAACAGCGCGTCTGTGGTGGTGCCAGGCTCGAACGAGGCGACGCCGATGCTGACCGTGAGACCGCTGATGCTGGCGAAGGTCTCGTCCGCAATGCGGGCTCGCACGCGCGAAGCGACGTCGGTGGCCGCCGCGGTGTCGGTCTCGGGCAGGATCATCATGAACTCCTCGCCGCCCCAACGCCCGACGAAGTCCGGTCCGCGGCACGCTTCTTGGAGCAGGTGCGCGACTTGGCGAAGTGCGGCGTCTCCCACGTCGTGGCCGTGCTCGTCGTTGACCGCCTTGAAGTGGTCGATGTCGAGCAGCAGGACCGAGAGCGCGCTGCCGTAGCGCTCTGCGCGCACGAACTCCTCGGCGAGCCGGACGTCGAGGCCGCGTCGGTTGGGGATGCGGGTGAGCGTGTCGAAGATGGCCAGGTAGGCCATGACGTCGCGCTCGTCGGCGTGCTCGCGCACGCTCCTGGCCAGCAGGTCCTGTGTCGCCAGGTGTTCACGCTGCTCGGTCTCCAGCGCCGTGATGTCGACGAAGGTGTAGATGCCGCACTGCCGTCCGTCGACTTCGATCGCTCGAGCCGACAGCAGGACCATCACCTGCGCTCCGTCCGAGGTGCGCAGCGACATCTTGATCTTGTGGGTCGCGTCGCCCGACAGCAACCGGTTCGTCGCGATCGTCAACATGTCGATGTAGCGGTGGAACGGCTCGAGGTCGGTGAGCGACCTCGTCGTCAGGTCGTCCGTGGTGAGCCCGGTGAGTTCGGCCATGCCGTGGTTGGCTTGGACGATGTGCATGTCCGCGAGACGAGCGATCACGCTGGGGGCCGGGTCGGCTTCGAAGGCGACGCGGTAGCGTCGTTCGGAGCGCCAGCGATCGGTCTCATCGCGAACGGTCAGGACGCTCAGTGGCGGGTCGCCCTCGAGCAGCGTTCCGCTGTAGACGTACACACGCGGGTCGTCGTCGCCGAAGCGTCGCACCAGCAGCTCCACGTCGCGGTAGCGCTCGCCGCGCAGGGCGCGCACCACGGGCCGGTTCTCGTCGGCGACCCGAACGCCCTCGAGCGTTCGGAAGTCGAACGCCTCGAACGAGTGGGTGCGCAGATTGATGCTCCCACCGTGCTGTTCGATGCGGTCACCGATGCCGTAGAGATGGATGGCGGCGACGTTCATGTAGACCACCTCGCCGGACGGATCGGTCACGAAGAGCGCGTCTTGCCCGGCTTCGAGCAAGGCGTAAAGCTCTCTTTGGGTGAGCTCTCGTCCGTTCGTGGCGGTATGCATCAGTTCCACCCTACTGTCCGAGACGCGCGGTTCCGGTGCTGTTGACCCGGGTACGCCCACGCGGAGCGACCGACGGCGCTTGTGCAGTCGATGCCGGTGTCAGTGACGCCCTTGCGCGACGGTCCCCACCTGGTCACGGGATGACGGCGATCGTGGCGTATGGTCCAGGCATGGCTGACGACCTGAGGAGCGGCGAGATCGGTCTGGTCTTGAGCGGTGGCGGTGCACGCTGCTTCGCGCACGTCGGTGCCCTGCAGGCCATCGAGGAGGAGGGGTTGCGCGTCAGCGCGATCGCCGCCAACTCGAGCGCGGCCATCATCGCCGCGCTCTACGCCAGCGGGCACGACGCCCGTGCGGTGGCCAACATCGTCCGCGGCATCGATTACGAGACGTTCTTCGACGCCGACGGCTCGACCGGTTTGATCGGTCACGACGGTGTGGAGGCGCTGCTCGCGGAGCACGCCGTGGACACCTTCGAGCAGCTCACGATCCCGCTCGCGGTGCCCGCGGTCGACATCGAGCTCGCCGAGATGCTGGTCTTCACCGAGGGGCCGTTGTCGCCCGCGATCTGTGCCAGCAACGCCTTCCCCGGGCTCTTCACGCCGGTCGAGCACGAGGGGCGCTTCCTGCTCGACGGCGGGATCCTCAACAACTTCCCCGTCGACCTGATCCGCTCCATGACGAGCCGGCCGATCCTGGCGATCGACGTCCGACCGTCGCCCAAGCGCTCGCTCGGGCTCGATGAAGAGGAAGCCGGTTCGTTCTTGGGCAAGATCGGAAAGCTCTTCACACACGGTGTCCCCATCACCATCGACATCCTCATGCAGGCCTACACCATCACCCAAACGCGCTTGGTGGAGGTGACGGTCGCCATGCACCCGCCGCACGTCTGGCTGCGGCCGGACCTGCCGCACGACTTCGAGACGCAGGACTTCTCGCGCTTCGACGACGGGTTCGAGGTCGGCTACCGCTCGGTGCGGACGGCGGTCGAGCGCGGCGAGCTCAAAGCCCTGACCACCGGCGACGCCTCCTGACCCGCGTGCAGGACGCAGTGCAGGACGCAGTGCAGGACGCAGTGCGGGACGACGTGCGGGTCGAGCATCGCCACGTCGTCGCGAACGGAACGCGCTGCCACGCCCTCGAGGCCGGCAGCGGGACGCCGCTCGTCTTGCTCCACGGCACCGCGATCGACTCCGCTGCGTTGACCTACGGACCGAGCCTGCCGCAGCTCGCGGCTCGCCACCGCGTGCTGGCGCTCGACTGGCCCGGCTACGGCCGCAGCGAGCACCCGCGCGCGCTGCCGAGCATGGACGACATGGTGACGCTGCTCGCGGCGTTCCTGGACGAGGTGGGGCTCGCGCGCGTGCACCTGGCGGGCTTCTCGATGGGGGCCGCCGTCGGGCTCGGTTTCGCGCTCCGCTCACCGGAGCGCGTCGCCACCCTCACCGCGATCGGCGCCTACGGCCTCGACGGCGGCCTCCCCGTGCCGATCCTGCCCTTCGTCGCCATGCGCGTGCCGTGGCTCGGGCAGAGCGTGACGTGGGGCCTGCGCCGCAGCCGGTTCCTGACGGGGTTGGTGCTGCGTCACGTCGTCTTCTCCGACGGGCGGCTGGTGGACGACGCGCTGGTGCGCGAGGTGCACGAGCAACTGCGTGCGCCCGAGGCGGAGCGCAGCTTCGTCGACTGGTTGCGCGGCGAGCTCCGCCCCTTCGCGCTCGGGACCTCCTACGCCGAGCGGCTCGGCGAGCTGCGCGTGCCGACGCTCCTCTTGCACGGGCGCAACGACCGGGTGATCCCCGCGCGCAAGGCGGACGCGGCGAGCGAGCGGATCTCGGGCGCTCGGCTCGTCCGAGTACCGGGGTGCGGGCACTGGGTCCCGCGCGAGGCGCCGGAGGTGTTCCGTCGTGAGCTGCTCGAGTTCACGCGGGAGCGAGGGTGATCGGGCCCGCTGAGCGGTCGAGGCACGATCGGGTGCCAGCCTGTTGGCGCGCCCTGCAGCGGGCGGTAGCCGTTCAGCTCGCGCCGGGTAGGTTGCGAGACACGAGGTCGACCACGCGGCGAGCGTACGCGAGCGCGCGCTCGGCGTCCGCTCGCGTGTAGAACTCCCCGGGCGTCAGGTCCTCGGCGCCGTAGAACGCGAGTTCGCGGTCGCGCCGAAGCTGGCGCGACGCGTCGGCGAGCTCGTCGATGAACGGCGCGAGCGGCTCCGGGAGGCGTGCGCGCTCCGCTCGCAGGATCGGCGCGAGGTCGTGGATGCGCGGGGCTTCCACGCCGCTCGCTCGCAGGAGGGCCTTGAGGGTGAGCTCGACGACCTCTTGCGACTCGCGCACCACGTCGGGCCAGCTCTCGCCGTCGAACAGGACGTCGAGGGCGGCGAGGCGCACGCGAGAGCGTTTGACGTAGTCGAGCGCGAGATCGAGGTTGCGCATCAGTCCGCCACCGTCCAGTACGGTTGCCCGTGGGCGTGGCGCCGGGTGATCGTGCCCGCCGCGATGTCGCGACGCACCTGGCTGAGGAGGCGCGACACGCGCCGGTCTCGGTCGAACACCGCGACGCCGTCGAGGGCGGCTTCGAGCCACAGCGTTCCAGGTTCGCGCTCCACGGGCGGCAGGGAGACGATGTGGACCTCGACGGGATGACCTTCGTGTTCCAGCGGGTCGCGGTCCCACTCGAGGTACGTGGCACGCGTGACGCGCCGCGTCGGTTCGAGGACGACGAGGACGTCGATGTCCGAGGTGTCGGTCGCCTCGCCGCGCGCCCAGGAGCCGTAGAGGACGACGCCCACGAGCGCTGGCCCGAAGGCCTCGATCGCGCGGGCGGCGACGGCGGCGCCGGGTCCGGTCGGGTCCGGCCCCGGCGCGGCCAGGGTCCGGACGCAGTACTCGTTGAGCGAGAGCCCAGCGCGCTCCGCGGCGTCGCGCAGCGACGCGTGCAACGCCGGTGGCAGGCGCAGCACGAAGCGGCCCGACGGAGCGCTGCTCGAGGGAGTAGTATCAGCCACGAGTTCTACGATATCACGGTGCCGTCGCATCGGTCGTGGTGATCGCCCGGATGCGCTCCACCGGCGCCGGATGGCTGAGTTCCAGCGCGGTGTAGAGCGGGTGCGCCGTCGCGAGCGCCAGGTCGTGCTGGACGAAGCTGCGGAGCGTGTCGCACATCGCCGCCGCTGAAGCCGTACGCGCCGCGAAGGCGTCGGCCTCGTACTCGAAGCGCCGCGAGAGCGCGTTGCCGAGCACGCCCAGCAGCGTCGACACGGGCCCGAAGAGCAGCGCCACGCCGATCAGGTTGAGCGCCACGATCCGCTCGCTGGCCCCGAGCGCGGCCGAGAGCGTGCTGCTCTCGACCAGCAGCGACATCAGGAACAGCGTGATGGTGATCGCGGCAACGTTGGCCGCGAGCAGCTTGGGGATGTGCCGGAGGCGTTCGTGCCCCACCTCGTGCGCGACCACCGCCACCACCTCTGCCACCGTGTTGCGCTCGATCAACGTGTCGAACAGCACCACCTTCTTCTGCCGGCCGAGGCCCGCGAAGAACGCGTTCGCGCGACTCGAGCGCTTCGAGCCGTCCATCACGTAGATGCCATCGAGCGCCACACCGTTCGCGCTGGCGTAGTCGGCGATCGCGTCGCGCAGCGACCCCTCCGGAAGCGGCGTGAGCCGGTTGAAGAGCGGCAGCAGCACGCTCGTCTGGAACATCGCCAGGAGGACCAGCACGAGGGCGATCACGGCCGCGTACGGGAGCCAGAAGGCGCCTCCCCAGGCGTCGATCGACCAGAAGAGGAGCGCCAGCAAGGGGCCGCCCAGGACGACCGTGAGCGCGTAGCTGATCAGCTTGTCGCGCACGAACAGGCCCGGCGTGGTGCGGTTGAAGCCGTACCTCGCCTCGATCCCGAAGGTGGCGTAGATGGCGAAGGGCAGGCTGATGAGGTCGAGCAGGAGGAACACGCCTCCGAGGAAGAGGAGCGGAGCGAGCCAGCCGCCGTTCGTCCAGGCGTCCGCCAGCGCGTAACCGCCGGCAAGCGCGCCGCTGGCGAGCAGCACGATCCAGACGGTGAGCAGCGTCACGCCCCGAGCCAAGCCGAGTCGGCCGCGATCGCGCGCGTAGCGCTGCGCGGTGGCGTAGGCGTCAGCGTCGACCGCCTCGGCCACCTCCGGCGGCGGCTCGGGGGGTTGGTGGCGGATCTGGAGCGCGCGGGCGACTTGCTCGAGCGTGGTGCTGGCGATCAGCACCACGATGAGCACGATCAGGAGGACCTCGGGGCTCACGCCGACATCGTACGCCCCGGAACGGCGACCCCCTCATCGTCTTCCTGTGTGACGGAGCAGAATGTCGACGTGGCTCTTCGGGGACGCCAACGGCGGCTCTGCCGCCTTGGAGGCGGACGACGCGCGTGTCGAGGTGTTGCTCGGTCGCGACGGGGGAGGCCGAGACGTCGCTGGGCACGTTCGGTAACACCTGTGTCAGAGATCCGCGAACCGGCGAGAGGATCTGGCGTTACCTCAACTGAGTTGTGGATCTCTCGACGAGGATCAAGACCTCCTTCGGTGGGAGGACCACCGCGCCGGTGAGCTGGCGGTCCCGCACGGCATCGCGGAAGACCGACGGCCCGAGGTCGACGTCGCACGGTGCGTCGTTGTGGTTGAGGACGAACAGGACGCGGCGACCGTCGCGCTCCCGGCGCGTCACCTCGACCCCCGATGGCACGGTGAGGGGCGCGGCGATCCCAGCGTCGGCGCAGAGCGCCGTCACGAGATCCGTCCGGAACGCCGCGTCGGTGCGCGAGCCGACGTACCAGGCCTCACCGTTCCCGTAGCGGTGCTTCGTGACGACGGGCGTTCCTGCGTAGAAGTCGTCGCCGTACACGGCGACGATCTCCGCCGACTCGGCGTGGACGATGTCGCAGAGGAGGTCGCAGGCGTACTCGGTCGCGAAGCCGTCGCTGGAATCGTGCATCACGATGCGGTTGCCGGAGCCCGGGAGCAGGGCGTCGGTCTCCTCGACCCAGATGCCCAGCAGCGCGCGCAGCTCGCCGGGGTAGCCGCCCAAGGTCACCAGGTCGCGCTCGTCGACGATGCCGCTGAAGTACGTGGTCACGAAGCGCCCGCCGCCGGCGACGTACGCCTCGAGCTTGGCGGCGAAGCCCGGCTTGACCATGTAGAGCAGGGGCGCGAACACCAGGTCGTAGCGCGCCAGGTCCGCGTCGACGCCGACCACGTCGACCGGCAGGTTGCGATCGAACAGCGCGCGGTGCCACGCGAGCACCTCGCCGAGGTAGTCGAGATCGACCGAGGGGCCGCTGGAGTACCTGAGGGCCCACCAGGTGTCCCAATCGAACACGATGGCGACACGCGCTTCGACGCGGGCGCCGAGCACGGTGTCGCCCAACGCTTCGAGCTCGGCGCCGAGCTCGGCGCACTCGCGGAAGACGCGCGTGTGCTCGTGGCCGGCGTGCTCGATGACGGCCCCGTGGAACTTCTCGCAGGCGCCGCGCGAGCGCCGAAGCTGGAAGAACATGACGGTGTCGGCGCCGCGGGCGACCGCCTGCAGGCTCCACAGGCGCATGACGCCGGGTCGCTTGAGGCTGTTGTACGGCTGCCAGTTCTGCTGGCTGGGCGTCTGCTCCATCAGCATGAACGGCTGTCCGTCCTTGAGGCCTCGCATCAGGTCGTGGCGGAACGCGGTGGTGCTCACGGGCGTGTCGAGCGCGGGGTACGAGTCCCACGAGATCACGTCGAGGTGCGGTGCCCAGGCGAAGTAGTCGAGCGGCTCGTAGCTGCCCATCATGTTCGTGGTGATCGGGACGTCGCTGGAGTGCTCACGGATGGCGTCGCGTTCGAGGAGGTAGCAGGCTAGGAGGTTGTCGGAGTTGAAGCGGGCGTAGTCGAGCGAGATGCCTTGGAAGGTGGTGCGTCGCTCGTCGAGGTGCTCGCTCAGGAGGTTGGGCGGGACGATCTCGTCCCACGCATAGAACGTGTGGCTCCAGAAGCGCGTGTTCCACGCCTCGTTGACCGTATCGAGATCGCCGTAGCGACGCTGCAGCCAGGTCCGGAACGACGCGGCGCACGCGCCGCAGTAACAGCGGCCGCCGTACTCGTTGTTGACGTGCCAGACGGCGAGCGCGGGGTGCGCACCGTAGCGTTCGGCGAGGCGCCCGGCGAGCTCCTTGGCGTAGCGGCGGTAGGTGGGGCTGCTGGGGCACGAGTTGTGTCGCTGGCCGTACGCGCGCCGGCGACCGTCGAAGTCGACCCGCAGCACGTCGGGGTGGCGATGCGCCATCCAGGCCGGATGGGCGGCGGTCGCCGTCGCCAGGCACAGCGCGATCCCGGTGGCGTGCAGGCGTTCGACGACGTCGTCGAGCCAGTCGAAGTCGTAGGTGTCCTCGCTCGGTTGCAGGAGCGACCAGGAGAAGACACCGATCGTGGCGATGTCGATGCCGGCCAGGCGGAAGAGCCGCATGTCGTCGTCCCAGACCTCGCGGGGCCACTGCTCCGGGTTGTAGTCGCCGCCGTAGGCGATCTTGTGCAGGCGCGGGTGGATCATCGCTCCTCCTCGGGTGCGGGTGCGCACGTCAGAGCTCGCGAGTCCGCGCGGTTCCAGGTGTGCACGCCGACGACGCACGGCGTGCGGGTCGAGCAGACGGATGATCGCGTTCAGGGAGTCTACCTGGCACCGCTCACCCAGCACTCCGGGCCGCTCGGTTTAGACGGTCGCGCTCGACCGCGACGCCGGATGGGGGCAGCCCCACCGTGCGGCGTACGCGTGTGCATCATCGGGACACCCTTTCTGCCGTCTGGTGGGCTTTCGGCGCGAGCCGCGGCGGCGGCCTCGTCGAGGGGGCGCCGGACGGTTGGCGCCAGCGTCGCGACGCCGCACCAGGCCGCCGGAACTCGGAGACTGCCGCCCAGATCCGCACCGAGCGCGAGCGGCACGCCGCCGGCCGCCACGATGGCGGCGTCGGCGCCGGAGCTCCCGCCCGGCGTGCGCTCGGTGTCCCAGGGGTTGTTGGTACGGCCGAACACGTCGTTGTCGGTCTCGACCGCCTGGAGGTACTGCGGGACGTTGCCCTTGCCGAGCACGATGGCGCCCGCGCGCCGCCAGGCGGCGACCACCTGCCCGTCGTCCTGAGCGACGCGTTCGCGCCGCGACGCCGTGCCGAAGGTGGTCGGCAGCCCGGCAACGTCGAACTGGTCCTTGATCACGACCGGGACGCCGTGGAGCGGTCCGAGCGTGGCACCAGCGCGGCGCGCGGCGTCGGCGGCGGTGGCCTCGGCGCGGGCGGCCTCGAAGCGGCGGATGACGACGGCGTTGAGGTCGCCGTCCACCTCCTCGATGCGCTCGATGTGGGCGTCGACGACCTCGCGTGCGGAGACGTCGCCGGCCGCGATGGCGCGGGCGAGCTCGACTGCGCCGAACTGGGTGAGGCGGGCAGGCTCCATGGGGCTCCTTTCGGGCCGAGCGACCCGAGGGGAAGGTAGCGGCCGCCTGCGGAGGAGCTCGACGTCAACGCGGTTGTGCCGGTCGGACTAGTCGAGGCCAAACTCGGCCTTGAGTTCGGCGCAGTTGCTCCACGGGACACGCGGCAGTGGCGCGGTCGGGATGACTGCGTGCCCTGCTCCTGCGACCGCCTCTCCGGCCCTGCCCGTGTGCAGGTGGTCGTGATGCGCGTTGTTCCTCAGCGCGCGCCCGTTCGCGAGATCGACACACTTGCGGATGGATGGGTTTCCCTCGTCGTCGTACTGGAGACCAAGAACGAGCACATGTCCGTGCTCCACCGGCCCGTGATCCTCTCCCATCGCCCAGACCATGCCACCCACCATGAGGAGAGCCAGAACACCCGTCAACGCTGCGAATCGCTTCATCGTCCATCTCCTTGTCAGCATCTGCTGATGGTGCGACGTAGCCGCACGGAATCCCGAGCCCGCTGGGCTGTTCCCGTCCGTGCGGCCCGATGCGAAGGTAGCCATCGCCGCCGGGCCGTCGCGTCCACCGAAGGTCGTAGGCGTGAGGTCATGGGTCGTAGGTCGTAGGTTCGGACAGGGCGCTGGGCCGCTCGGTGCCCGGTTGTGTGTGAGCGACGGACGCCTCCGCCGCTGCCTTCACGTTGGCCACGGTGATGTCCATCGCCCGC
>REEJ01000194.1 GCA_007695125.1 Trueperaceae bacterium
CCGGCATGCGGTCGTCTCCGTTCGGTTGCGCTCGGGCGCGCCGCGTGGTTCGGCGCTGCGCTTCCCTGGCAGGATAGCCAGCGAGCGTGGATGCGCGTGTCGGCTCGGGCGCACCCCCGGTTCGCCGCAGCGTCCCGCAGGCGCGACCGGGCCGGGCCCGAGCCTGTTAGCCTCGACCATGGACTACGTCACGCTCGGCGCCACCGGTCTGCAGGTCTCGCGGCTCTGTCTCGGCATGATGAGCTACGGCTCGTCCAGCTGGCGGCCCTGGATCCTCGACGAGGAGGCCGCCGCGCCGCACGTGCGCGCCGCGGTCGAGGCCGGCATCACGTTCTTCGACACCGCCAACGTCTACTCGCTGGGCGTGTCGGAGGCGATCACCGGGCGGCTGCTGACGCGCTTCGCCGAGCGCGACCAGGTGGTGATCGCCACCAAGGTGCACGGCCGCATGGGCGAGGGTCCCAACCGCTCCGGGTTGTCGCGCAAGCACGTGTTCGACCAGTGCACCGCCTCGCTGCGGCGCCTGGGCACCGACTACATCGACCTCTACCAGATCCACCGCTTCGATCCCGGCACGCCCATCGAGGAGACGCTCGAGGCGCTGCACGACCTCGTGAAGGCGGGCTACGTGCGCTACCTGGGGGCCTCGACGATGGCGGCCTGGCAGTTCATGAAGATGCTCGGCGTCAGCGAGCGCCACGGCTGGGCGCGCTTCGTGAGCATGCAGGACCACTACAACCTGGTCGACCGCGAGACCGAGCGCGAGATGATGCCGCTGTGCCGCGCGGAGGGGATCGGCGTGATCCCCTGGAGCCCGTTGGCGCGCGGGTACCTCACCCGCCGCCCGGCCGAGCGCGCGGCGACGACGCGCGGGGTGCACGAGGGCGAGACGCAGGGCAAGGCGCTCTACGACGTGCCCTGGCGCGACGCGGTGGTCGAGGCCGTGTGCGACGTGGCCGACGAGCGCGGCGTGACGCCCGCCCAGGTGGCGCTGGCGTGGGTGCTGTCGCGGCCCGGCGTGACGGCGCCGATCATCGGCGCGACGAACACCAGGCACCTGTCCGACGCCCTCGCGGCGCTCGAGCTCGAGCTGACACCCGCCGAGGTCGCGCGCCTCGAGACGCCGAACGCCGGCCGGCCGCCGGGGCCGAGCGCTCCCTGAGCAGCGCGACCGTCTGCACTGGCGAACGTCGGCGATCACACCGCCGCGGACCGATGCAACGTGGCGATGCGTTCGGTCTCGGCTCGCGGGACCCCCTCGGCGTCGGCGTGTCTCGGCCATGCATGCACCGCGTCCCTGACCCGTTCGATGGCGGCCCGGGCGTGGTCCTGGTCGACCGCCGTGGCCGCCGCGAGCCGCACCATGTCGTCGACGCCGGGCGTCCGCGCCTCGCCGGCGACGTCCATGCTGTGCCAGCCGTTGATCCCGGTCGACGGGACGAGGTCGTAGGCGGGCGCGAGTCGCCACTCGCCCGCGGCGTCCATCAGGAAGGACTGGTTCTTGACGTGGTCGTCGCGGTTGTGGGCGAGGACGTTGAAAGCCATGCGCCGGTAGGCCTCGATCACCATCGTTTCGTCGCGCGTGAGCGCGCGGGTGGCGCGTAGGAACGCCTCGTACCCGGCCGACGGCACACGATGGCTGGCGTGGAGCAAGCCACCGAGCGTGTGCATGTGGAGGCGTGCGTCGCCGAGTCGGTCGAAGCGTCGCGTCGCGAAGTAGACGACGCCGTCCGACGTGGTGAAGGTGCGCGTGGCTGGAACGTCCAAGCCGGCGTCTCGTGCCATACGGGCGTAGGCCGCCTCGACCCGACCCATGACGGGCTCGTCGTCGCGCGCACCGAACTTCACCAGGTAGGGCACGTACCCGGTCGGCGCTTCGTCGGTGCCCGCGACGAGGTGGTCGCCGGGGCCGACCCAGAGCAGCACCTTCGGACGGGCGCCACCTGGAGAGCCGCCGACGCGGTACAACGCCGGCAACACCTCCTCGGCGCTGCCCGCGGCGATCCGTTCGGCGTGCTGGGCAAGCGTCGTGAGGTCGAGCGGCGCGTCGTTCGCCTCGGCGACGTCGGCGGGCGGGTGATACGTCAGCGCCCCCATCGCCCGCGTGTGGAGGTAGGCCAGGCGGTCGAGCGGCGTCACCTGGTCACGCCGGACACCGGCGCGCTCGAACGCTCGGTCCATGAGCAAGCGCCCCCACCCGTCCGGAAGCGAGTCGTCGAACACGCCGAAGAGGCCCGCGAAGGTCCGGTCTGCGTCCTCGTGGACGCCAGGGCGGACCGGCAGCTTGAACGGCGACAGCGGGAGCGGCTCGCGCAGGAAGGCTGGGTCGAACTCGAACAGCGTGCGCCGCTCGAGGTCGGCGAGCGTCCCGACCGTGCGTGGATCGCCGTCGCCCCAGTCGAGCCGCACCTCGAGCCTACGCATCGCCGCGACGCCCACGCCGGCGCCGTGCGCTGCGCCGTTCGAGCTCGTCGAGCGAGCGTGCCGGTGGCGGCGCGAAGAGCGCCTCGAACCCCGGCAGGGCGTCGAGCACCGTGGCGACGCGCAGCAGGCGCTCGAGCGAGATCTGTCCGCTCGACTCGAAGCGCCGGTAGCTGGCGAGGGTGATGCCGGCGCGGCGCGCGGTGCCTGCTTGGGTCCAGCCACGTTCGAGTCGGGCCGCGCGAACCCGGTCGGCGATCGCGCCAGCGACCTCGGGAGCGGTCCACATCGTGAACGCTGGAATGTGCGTCGTTACCGCCACAAAGCGATGATAAACGACACCATGTGAACTCTACGTGACGTCGTGCTTGCGCCGACTCAACCGAGCAGCTGCCGTACGGCCTCGTCCGCCGTCGGCGCCGCGAACGTGAAGCCGGCCTCGCGCAAGCGCAGCGGCACGGCGCGCTTGCTGGTCAGGAGCAGCACGTCGGCCACGTTGCCGAGCACCAGCCGCAGCACGAAGGCGGGCACGGGCACGAACACCGGGCGCCGCAGCCGCCGGGCGGCTGCGCGCGTCAGGTCGATCTGCCGGACCGGCTCCGCCACCAGGTTGTAGGGCCCCTCGGCGTCCTCGGACTCGATCAGGAACACGATCGCGCGCGCCAGGTCGCCCGCCTCGATCCACGGGAACCACTGCCGTCCCGAGCCCAGCGGCCCGCCCACGAACAGCCTGATCGGCAGGAGCAGCTTCGTCCAGGCCTCGGCGTCGGGCGCCAACACCACGCCGATGCGACCCACGACGACCCGCGCGAAGGCCTTGGCCGGATCGGCCGAGGCCTCCCAGACGCGACCGATGACGCTGATCGGGCCGTCGCCGTCGACGCTGGCGCTCTCGTCCAACACGCGCTCGCCGCCGTCGCCGTAGATGTCGACACCGGATGCCTGGAACCAGACCGGCGGCGGTGACGGCGCCCGGCGCGCCGCCGCGACCAGCGTGGCGCCGGCGCGCTCACGGCTCTCGCGCACGCGGCGCAGGTGGGCGTCGCCCAGACGGCCGGCCGCGATCGACGAGCCGGCCAGGTTCACGACCGCCGCAGCGCCGTCCAGCACGTCAGCGAGCCGGTCGAGCTCGGCCTCGTCGCCGCGCTCGGCGGCGTCCGGCGACCACCTCACGCTCGCCGCTCCGGTGCGCTCGGTGCCACCGCGCGTCAGCACGACGCGCTCAAAACGGCCCTCGGTGGTCTCGAGCAGTGCGCGGCCCACGACGCCGCCCGCGCCTGCGATCACGATCTTCGGAAGAGGCATGAATCAAGCATGCACCCTGCCTGCCGTGACTACAATGGCGCTCAGCACGAATGCGCGGGGGTTCCTGGAGGTCGATACGTGGAGCAGGACAAGCAGCATGACGACGGACGCACCGAACGGCCGGTGGAGGGTCCGCCGCCCGATACCGAGCAGCGGCCGCTGGGTGCGCTCGCCGTGACCGGGTTCCTGACGGTCACCATCCTGGTGATGTGGTTCGGGATGTACGCCCTGAACATGGCTAGGAGCTGAGCGTGGACGAGCGGCATCACGACCAGATCGCCAAGTGGGAGCGGCGCTGGATCGCAGCCTCCGGACTCATGTCCCTGGTCTTCGTCATCCTGATCGCCTACAACCTCGCGACCGAGGGGGGCCACATCGCTCAGGTGGCCGCGCGCGGCACGCCCGAGACGCTGCTCTCGCGGGAGATCTTCGCCGAACCCGGCCTGCGCATCACCGGCCCCGGGCAGGCGCAGGTCTCCATCGTGGCGCAGGCGTTCAACTTCGTGCCCGAGCGCATCCGCATCCCGGTCGACACCGAGGTGACCTTCTACCTCACCTCGCGCGACGTGATCCACGGTTGGCAGGTGGTGAACACCAACCTGAACGTCGAGGTGATCCCGGGTGAGATCTCCGTCCTGCGCTACACCTTCACGCGCCCCGGCACGTACCTGACGGTCTGCAACCAGTACTGCGGCATCGGCCACCAGAACATGCTCGGCGAGATCGAGGTGGTCTCGGCCTCGGACTTCGCGCGCGTCGACGACGACGACGCGATGGTGGCCGACGTGGTCGATGGAGCGCAGCTCTACGCCGCCAACTGCGCGAGCTGCCACGGTCCCGCCGGGGCCGGCATCGCGGGGGCCTTCCCGCCGCTCGCCGGGCACGCCGCCGAGCTCGCCGAGCAGAGCCGCCCCTACCTGATCGATTCGCTGCTCTACGGTCTGCAGGGCCAGATCGTGGTGCGCGGCACCACCTACAACGGCGTCATGCCGGCCTGGGGGCAGTTGAGCGACGACGAGATCGCAGCCGTCCTCGACCACATCGTCGAACTGGGCGGACCCTCGGTGGAACCGTTCGAGGCCGACGAGGTCGCCGCCGAGCGCGGCAAGGGCTGGAGTCCCTCCGACGTGCTGGAGTTCCGCCGGCAGGTGATCGGCCAGTGACCACCACCGTCTCGAGCGCCACGTGCGGCGCAGCGGCGCGGAGCGCCGCCCCCCTCGGAGGCCCCGCATGGCTGTGACCACCGCGACGGCTGCGCGCACGGAGGCGATCACCACGCATCCGGAGAAGCGCGTCACCTTCGCCTTCCTCTTCACCGGCCTGATCGCGCTGCTGGTCGGGGCCCTGCTCGGACCGCTGCAGGCCTTCAACTACGGCAACATCAACCTCTACGAGTACGTGCCGTTCCTGCGCTCGTACTACCAGGGCCTCACGCTCCATGGCGTCCTGAACGCGCTCGTGTTCACCACCTTCTTCATCAGCGGCCTGTTGCTCTACCTGCCGGCGCGCGAGCTCGGCCTGCGGCCGGCGATGCAGTGGGTCTGGGCTGCGTACTTCATCATGCTCGCCGGCCTCGTGATCGCCGGCGCCGGCATCGTCAGCAACACCAGCAACGTCCTCTACACCTTCTACCCGCCGCTCTACGGCCACTGGAGCTTCTACACCGGCCTGGCGCTGGTGGTGGTGGCGAGCCTGATGATCGGCGCCGAGGTGCTGCGGCTGCGCGCAAAGTGGCGCGCCCAGAACCCGGGCCAGGCCACCCCGATCGTCACCTACATGTCGGCCATCACCTGGTTGATGTGGATGCTCGCCAGCGTCGGCATCGTGGTCGAGGTGGTGTGGTTCCTGATCCCCTGGTCGCTCGGCTGGCGCGAGGGCGTCGACCCGCTCCTCATGCGCACGCTGTTCTGGTATACCGGCCACCCGATCGTGTACTTCTGGTTGCTGCCGGCCTACGTGAGCTGGTACGCGCTGGTGCCCAAGCAGGCGGGCGGCGTGCTCGCCAGCGACGCGCTGGCGCGGCTCGCGTTCGTCATGTTCCTGCTGTTCAGCGTGCCCGTCGGCTTCCACCACCAGTTCACCGACCCCGGCATTCCGGCGGGCTGGAAGATGGTGCACTCGATGCTGACGATGTTCGTGGGCATCCCCAGCCTGCTGACCGCGTTCACCGTGGCCGCCTCGCTCGAGATCGGTGGCCGCCGTCGCGGCGGCAAGGGCATCCTCGGCTGGATCGGCGCCCTGCCGTGGAAGAACGCCTCGTTCACGGCGCAGGTGCTGGCGATGATCAGCTTCATCTTCGGCGGCGCCGGCGGCATCGTGAACGCCAGCTTCAACCTCAACATGCTGGTGCACAACACCGCCTGGATCCCCGGCCACTTCCACCTCACCGTCGGCACCGCCGTGACGCTGACCTTCATGGGCATCACCTTCTGGCTGGTTCCGCACCTGCTCAAGAAGCCGCTCTTCAGCCCCCGCATGGCACTGTGGTCGGCCTGGACCTGGTTCGTGGGCATGATGATCTTCGGTCTGGGCATGCACTGGCAGGGCATCCTCGGCGTCCCACGCCGCGCCCAGATCAGCAACCTCCCCGCCGCCTACGCCGAGGCCTACATGAACGCGCAGGTGCCGATGGTGATCACCTCGATCTCCGGCGCCATCCTGCTCGTGTCGATCTTCCTCTACTTCACGGTGCTCTTCCGCACGGTGTTCACGTCGAAGCGGCTCGCGGATGCCGATGTGCCGGAGATCCCCTTCTCCAGCACCCGGCCGATGCGGCGCGAGGGCGTCATCGCGATGCTCGACAACTTCAAGGTGTGGTTCGGCTTCGCCGTGTTCCTGGTGCTGGTGGCGTACGGTCCGTCGCTGATCTACATGTTCGCCAACCAGCAGCCTGTGCCGGGCTTCCGGCTGTGGTGAGGGGGCGCTCGTGGACGTGATCCTTCCGCTCACGCTCAGTTCGGTGCTCACGGGCACGCTCGGTACGGCCGTGATGGTCGCGGCGCTCAACTTGCCGCAGCTGTGGGGCCGCAAGACGTACGACGCCCTGGGCACGCTCGGCTCGCTGTTCACGCGCCGTCTCGACGCTCAGTCGCGCATGATCGGCGCCATCTTGCTCACGTTCGGCGGCGTGGTGTTCGCGGTCTTCTACGGCTGGATCGCGCTGATGTTCTACACCGGCACCTTCGCCGCACCGGAGTACCTGATCTTCCGCGACTTCCCCACGACGATCGATCTCTTCTACCCGCTCGTCGGCTTGGTCGGCGGCTTCGCTCAGGGGATGTTCGCCGCGCTGATCCTGGCCTTCGTGGTGGTCGACTTCCACCCGATCGAGAGCCAGCGCAGCCCCTTCGACCTGGTGCAGTCGTTCCTGGTCGGCAACACCGTGTTCGGCATGGTGGTGATGTTCTTCCAGC
>REEJ01000308.1 GCA_007695125.1 Trueperaceae bacterium
CAGCCCCGCGAGCCAGGCGAAGACGGCGCCGATGGCACCGAACAGCCACCCTGCGAGCCATAGCAGGCCCGTGCCGAGGAGCAGCGCGATGAGCCCGAAGACGACGAGCTCGACGATCTCCTGCGCAGAACGCTTCATGGCCCCAGTCTAGCATCGCCCTTGCGCGGGTACGCTGGGCCCATGGAACGCGTCGAGCTCGACGTCACTCGCATGGTCCACGGCGGCCGCACGCTCGCGACCGGCCCCGACGGGCGCGCGCTGCTCGTGCGTGGCGCCATCCCAGGCGAGCGCGTGGTCGCCGAGGGCGCGGTCCGCAAGGGCGTGTGGATGGGTGACGTCGTCGACGTGCTCGAGGCCAGCCCCGATCGCCGCGAGGCGCCCGCGCACCCGGGGCTCGACCTCGGTCACGTCGCCTACGAGCGGCAGCTGGCGCTCAAGCGCGAGGTGTTGCTCGACGCCTGGCAGCGTGCCGTGGGGTCGTCGGCGCCTGTGCCGGACGTCCCGGACGTGGTCGCGTCGCCACAGGTCTGGGGATACCGCAACACCGTGCAACCCGCGCTCCGCGAGCGCGACGACGAGACCAGCGGCGGCCTCGGGTACAGGCGCCCGGGGACGCACGAGATCGTGGTGCTGGACGACGATCCGACCGCCGTAGCGGCGTGTCGTGCCGCGTGGGCGGCCGTCGCGGCGCGGCGCTGGCCGGGGGGCGTGCGCGAGGTCGCGATTCGCGGCAACGACCAGGGCGAGGCGCTCGTCGCGCTGATCGCCACCACGCCCGCACGCGCCCTGCTCGACGCGGCCCACGACCTGGTCGCGGCCGGCGTCACGGGCGTCGCGCTCGCGCCGTTCGACCCGCGTGGGCGCTTCCGCGGCGGTGCCGAGCGTTTGGCCGGGGCACGCAACCTTCGACAACGCTACGGCGACGTGACCCTCACGATCACCGCCACGGCCTTCGCGCAACCGAACCCCGAGGCGGCGGGGGCGCTCTACCGCCGCCTCGCCGCGATCGCGCCGGAGGCGCGGCACGCGCTCGAGCTCTTCGCTGGCAACGGCGCGATCGCCATGCACCTGGCCCCGCGCGTCGCCAAGGTGACCGCCATCGAGATCGACCGCGGCAGCGTCGAGCGCGGCCGCCAAGACGCCGGCGCGGCCGGCATCGGCAACCTTGTGCTGCTGCGCCGCGATGCGCGCGACATGCGTGTCCCCGACGACATCGACCTGATCAGCGTCGATCCCCCGCGGGCGGGTCTCGCGGGCGACGTGCGGGGCGCGATCGCGGGCAGCCGCGCGCGAGCGCTCCTCTACGTCGCCTGCGACGTCGCGACCTGGGCGCGCGACGCCGCCGACTTGCTGCGCCGAGGCTGGCGGCTGACCCTGCTCGAGCCGTTCGACTTCCAGCCGCACACCCACCACCTCGAGCTGCTCTCGCGCTTCGAGCGCGCTCCGGCGACCGGCTGAGGCGTGCTCCCTCGTCCGCTGGTGCTGCGCCTGCTCGGCATCGGCGCCGGTTCGTTGGCGCTCGCGGCGATCTGGGGCCTCTACAACGTGTTCATGCCTCTGCTCCTCGGCGCGTTCATCGACAGCCGCGCCCTGCGCGGTGCGATCATGGGCCTCGACAACGTCGTCGCCATCATGCTCATCCCGGTGATCGGCGCCTGGTCGGATCGCGTCGACGGCCGCTGGGGGCGGCGGTTGCCGTTCTTGCTCGTCGGGGTGCCGATCACGGCGCTGGCGTTCGCCGCGTTGCCGTGGGCTGCCGCGGCGCTGTGGACGCTGCTGCTGGTCGACGTCGTGTTCCTGCTCGCGATCACGGTGTACCGCGCGCCGCTCGTGGCGCTGATGCCCGACCACGTGACGGAGTCCGCGCGGCCCACGGCGAACGGCGTGATCACGCTCATGGCCGCGATCGGCGGTGCGGTCGCACTGCTCGTGATCGCCCCCACCTTCGACCGGGCGGTCTGGCTGCCCTTCGCGCTCGCCGCCGGCGTGGCCCTGGCCACCCTGATCGTGCTCGTCGTCGCGGCGCAGCGCCACCCGCCGCACGTCTCCACGGGCGCGATCCAAGACGACGCCCCGCTCCTGGGCGCCCTCGTGCGCGACCTGCGCTCGCTCATGCAGCGCTCGCAGCGCGGCGCGCTGTGGCTGCTCGCCGGACTCTTCGCTTGCTTCTTCGGGTTCGCCGCGGTCGAGGCGCAGTTCAGCGTGCTGGCCACCGAGACCCTCGGCGTGAGCGGTGGCGCGGCCGGACGCATGCTCGGCTTCGCGAGCGGCGCGTTCGTGCTCGCGGCCCTGCCGGCCGGCGCGGTGGCGCGGCGGCTCGGTTCGCTCCGCACCATGTGCTTCGGGGCGGCCGTGTTGGCCGTGGCGCTCGTGGTCGCGTTCGTGCGCTTCGACCCGACGGTCTTGGCCGTCAGCATGGCCATCGCCGGTGCCGGTTGGGCGGCGGTGCTGGTGCCGGCCTACCCACTCGTGGTGGGTCTGGGCGGACGCGACCGGATCGGGTTCTACACCGGCATGTACTACCTGTTCGGGTCGGGAGCGGCGATCGTCGCGCCGGCGCTGGTCGGCGGCGCGATGGACGTGTTCGGGAACCCGGCGCTCCTCCTGGCGTCCGCCTTCGCCCTGACGCTCGGCATCGCGCTCTTGCTGGCGTCCGGGCGGCACGGGGTGGAGCGCGCCGAGCGGTAGACTCCGTGGCGTGTTGGCGAAACGCGTGATCCCCTGTCTCGACGTGCACGACGGTCGTACCACCCGCGGTCAGCAGTTCGGCAAGGCCGAGCTCGGTGAGCTCACCGACGTGGGCGACCCGGTCGAGTTGGCGCTGCGCTACGACCGCCAGGGCGCCGACGAGTTGGTGTTCTACGACATCACCGCCACCGCGTTCGGTCGCGCGAGCATGCTCGACGTCGCCACGCGCGTCGCGGAGCGCTGCTTCATGCCGCTGACCATCGGCGGCGGCGTGCGCGCGCTCGACGACTTCCGCGCCCTGTTCGACGCCGGTGCCGACAAGGTCTCGATCAACTCCGGCGCGGTGAGCGACCCCGAGGTCATCCGCGCCGCCGCCGAGCACTACGGCTCGCAGGCGGTCGTGCTCTCGATCGACGCGCGGCGGCGCGCCGACGGGCGGGGCTGGGAGGTCTACGTGGCCGGCGGCCGCCGTGCGACCGGGCTCGATCTGATCGCCTGGGCCGAGCGCGGCCAGGCCCTCGGCGCGGGCGAGATCGTCCTGAACAGCATCGACGCCGACGGCATGACGACCGGGTACGACCTGGCCGCCACCGCCGCGGTGGCGCGCGCCGTCGACGTCCCCGTCATCGCCTCGGGCGGCGCCGGCAACGCCGAGCACATGCGCGCCGTGCTGCAAGACGCCGGCGCCGACGCGGCGCTCGCGGCCGGCATCTTCCACCGCGGCGAGACCACCGTGCCCGAGGTGAAGCGCTACTTGGCCGAGCACGGCGTCCACGTGAGGCCGACGTGAGCGGTGCTGGCGACGCCCCGCGGCGCCTGCGCCCAGAGACGCTGGCCGTGCACCTCGGCCTCGAGCCCGACGCCGCCACCGGCGCCATCGCCCCGCCGATCCACCTCAGCACCACCTTCGAGCGCGGCGAGGACGGTAGCTATCCGCACGGCTACGTGTACTCGCGCCCCGGCAACCCGACGCGCGACGCGCTCGAGCGGGCGCTGGCGCTGCTGCACGGCGCGAGCGAGGCGGCCGCCTTCGCCTCGGGCTCGGCCGCCACCTCGGCGGTCTTCCGCGCGCTCCCGTCGGGGAGCCACGTGGTCGTGCCGCGCGACCTGTACCACGGCGTCCGAGTGCTGCTGCGCGAGGTCTTGGCGCCAGCTGGGCTGCGCGTGAGCGAGGTCGACCAGCGCGACCTCGGTGCGATCGAGGCGGCGCTCACCGAGCAGACGCGGCTGATCTGGGTCGAGACGCCGTCGAACCCGCTGCTGCACCTGACCGATGTCGAGGCCGTCGTCGCGCTCGCGCGCGCTCACGCCGAACGCGCGGGGGCGCGCGTGCTGGTGGCGCAAGACGCCACCTGGACGCCGCCCGGCTGGGCCGACCCGTTCGCCCTCGGCGTCGACCTGGTGGTGCATGCGACGACCAAGTACCTGGCCGGCCACTCCGACGTGCTCGGCGGCGCCGTGGTCGCGGCCGACCCGATCGGTGCCTTCGAGCGCGTGCGCGCGCTGCAGCGCGTCGAGGGCGCCGTGCCCAGCCCCTTCGAGTGCTGGCTCACGCTGCGCGGCTTGCGCACGCTGCCGCACCGGTTGCGCGCCCACGCTGTGAACGCGCAGGCGCTGGCAGCGTTCCTGGTGGACCACCCGGCGGTGCGTTCGGTGCACTACCCCGGGCTGCCGGGCCAGCCGGGCTTCGAGGTGGCGGCGCGGCAGATGACGGGGTTCGGCGGCATGCTGTCGGTTCGGCTCGCCGGTGGCGAGGGGGCGGCGATGGCCGTCGCGGCCGGCGTGCGGCTGTGGCGGCGCGGCACCAGCCTCGGCGGTGTCGAGAGCCTGATCGAGCACCGCGCCAGCATCGAGCCCGAGGGCACGGCCACGCCGCGCGACCTGCTGCGGCTCTCGGCGGGCATCGAGCACCACGACGACCTGATCGACGACCTGGCCCAGGCGCTCGCGCGCCTCGCGGTGTAGGGGGGAGGAGCGGCCATGGACGAGGCGCTTGAACGCATCGAGTGGGGCGAGACCGGGCTGGTGCCGGTGATCGCCCAGGACGTCACGAGCGGCGACGTCCTCATGCTGGCGTACGCCGATCGCGAGGCGCTCCGGCGCACCCTCGAGCGCGGCGAGGCGCACTACCACTCGCGCTCGCGCGGCGAATTGTGGCACAAGGGTGCCACCTCCGGCAACGTGCAGCGCGTGCGCGAGGTGCGCTTCGATTGCGACGCCGACGCCCTGCTGTACCGCGTCGAACCCGCCGGTCCGGCGTGCCACACGGGTGAGCGCAGCTGCTTCTTCCGCGTCGTCGGCGACCCCGCCGAGGGCGCCGTGGACGGCGACGCGATCGGCATCGGGACCACGATGGGGCTGCTGCAGCGGGTGGTGGACCAGCGCCTGCGCGACCTGCCCGAGGGTTCGTACGTGGCGCGCCTGCACGAGCGGGGCGCCGGCTACGTCGGCCAGAAGGTGATCGAAGAGGCCGGCGAGACGGTGGTCGCCGCGTTGCAGCAAGACGACGAGGCGTTCCTGGGAGAGGCCGCCGACCTGCTCTTCCACCTGACCGTCCTGGTGGCGCTGCGCGGCCGGCGCCTCGACGACGTGGCTCGGGTGCTCGAAGGGCGGCACCGCGAACGCGTTGCGCCCGACGAGGGTTGAGCACCGCGGCGTGGGCACGCCACGGCTCAAGCACGACCTGGTCGCCGATCTCGATGCCGGCGACGTGGTGGTGCGCTACCCCAGCAGCGACGTCGCGACGGCCCGCGCCGCGGTCGAGGTGGTGCGAGCGCTGTGGCCGGTGGTCGAGGCCTACCTGGGTGCGCCTTGGACCGGCCGTCTGCGGGTCGACCTGCTCGCCGAGGCGCGCGCCAGCGGTGCCAACCCCGCCGCCGCCACGCTGCGCCACAGCGTCCGCGGCGTGCAGCAGCGCTCACCGGCTACCGCCGGCGTCCTCAGCTACCAGCTCGGCCAGGTGCTGTGGTACGCGGCCACCGCGGAGGCCGAGTACCGAGGCCCGGCGCCGCGCTCACCCGACTGGCTGCTGACCGCCGCTCTGACGCCGCTCACGCACGCCTGGTCGGAGCGCGACACCTGGAGCGACCACCTCGCGCGGCACGTGCAGCGCGCCGTGCGTCGACCGCCGCTCGCCGAAGAGGCGTTGGCGCGGCACGCCGAGGTGCCGCCCGGCACGCTGGCCCTGGCCGTGTCGCAATCCCTGGCACGCGGGCGCTCGCTGCAGCAGCGCCACCCCGAGTGGGTGCGCGCCCTGCGCGCGCAGCTCGCCGCGGAGCCGCAGTGGGGCGCATGGGAGGCGCTCGAGGCCGTGACGCACGCCGACGCCGCCACCTGGCGCGAGCGCTTCGCGACCGACCTCGAGGTGTGGCGTGGCGACGACGACGAGTGGCGTCCCGGCGTCGTCACCTGAGCCGGCGCGCGTGCTCGGCGTCCACGGGCGGTACGGGCGCCGCGACGGGCGCTCAGGGCAACCGTTCGCGGTAGCGCTCCGCCGTCGCGAGCGTCGCCGCCCGGTCGTCCGCGTCGCGCTTGCGCCACGAGCGCACGATCACGGCCATGCGGGGGTGGCGCTCGAAACGCTCGGCGTGGCGGTCGACGAAGTGCCAGTACAGCGCGGTGTAGGGGCAGGCGTGCTCGCCGCTGCGCTGCTTCGGGTCGAACGGGCATCTCCGGCAGTAGTCGCTCATGCGGTCGACGTACGCCCCGCCCGACAGATACGGCTTGGTGGTGATGCCGCCACCGTCTGCGTACTGGCTCATCGCCATCACGTTGGGGACCATCACCCAGTCCAGCGCGTCGACGTACAGCGCCGAGAACCAGTCGGTGAGCTCGACCGGGTCGACACCCAGGCCGAGGGCCAGGTTCCCGAACACCATCAGGCGTTGGATGTGGTGGTTCCAACCGTGCTCATGCAGTTCGCGCCAGCTGGTCGCGAAGCAGGCCATGCGCGTCTCGCCGTCCCAATACGCGTTCGGCAAGGGGGCGTGGTGCCCCAGTGCGTTGGCGCTGGAGAGCGCCTCGCCGCGCGTGCGGTAGACGTGGAACATGAACTCGCGCCAGCCGAGCACCTGGCGCACGAAGCCCTCGATGCTCGCCAGCGGCACCTCGGGGCCGTCACCGCGCCGTCCGCCCTCGAACGCCTCCAGGGCAGCCTCGACGACCTCGTGCGGGTGGAGGAGGCCGAGGTTGAGTGGGACGGAGAGCTGGCTGTGGTCGAGCACGCGCTGCTCGCGCAGCATCGCGTCCTCGAACGGTCCGAAGCGCGGCAGGCGCTCGCGCACGAACGCGTGCAGGGCCGTGAGCGCGTCAGCGCGCGTGACCGGCCAGGCGAAGCCGGCGAGCGATCCGGGATGGTCCGGGTAGCGCTCGGCCACGTCCGCGATCGCGTGGCGGGTGACGTCGTCCGGCTCGAAGCGCGGCGGC
>REEJ01000119.1 GCA_007695125.1 Trueperaceae bacterium
CGCTCGGAGGGAGGTCGTGGCGCGTGGCGTCGTGCTGCGAAGCCCAACGCTGCCGGACGGGCCTACCTTCCCCTGAGCATGCGCTCGTACGCTGCGATCGCTCCCGCAGCGGCCCCACGGAGATCGCCGCGCGGCAGATGCGCGAACGCGGCGACGAGGCCTCGAGCTTCGCGCACGAGCGTAGCGACGGTCGCCTGGTCATCGACGTCCAGACCGTCGGCGAGCGTGTAATCGGCCCGGTGACGAGCAGCCTTGAGGTTCAAGAACCGCTGCCCGAGTTCGCTGACAGCCGGGTCGCCGCTGCTTTGAAACCGGTTGCCAACGAGGTCATGGCTGCTCGATCGAGCCGGCCCACCCAGTTCGACCGTGGCTCGAGACGCCACGTGGAACACGGCGTAGTACGCGCGGCTGACGGCCGACCGCAACCGCGGTGCGTCACCGACCGCCAGCTCGTCTGCGACCTCGAGGAACGCTTCCGGTCTCACCGCACGCTCCGTTCAACCGCTCCCGCCGGCTCGATACGCCACGCGAATCGGACGTCGACGCTCCGGAGTCTCCTCACGGACCCAGGCCCGCATGAACGCGAGGTACGCCGAATGAACGTGCTCAGGCGAACCTGGGCTGACGACACGCATCAGCGTGTACGGCACGCCCTCGTCGTCGACGTCCTCACTCCAATCGATGTGGGCATCGGGCGGAAACGAACGCCGTGCGATCAGCTCGGCAGCGGCGATGGCTTCAGAGGTGCCGCTGGGATCGGCAGCGTTCTCGGTAGCGAGCCCGCTCGACTCGCGTGCAACGTCACGTGCCGAGTGCGAACCCGCGGCGAGCTGTTTCGTGATCGAGGCAGCGAGACGATCCATGTCCAAACCGCCACCCACGGTAGACGGTTCGACCTCTATCACCGTGCCGCGGTCCACGTCGAAAGCCGCTCGTGACTTCGAGCGACGCGCCAGACCCGAACCGGTCACGACGACGACGTTGCGCACGATCCAACGCTCGCGGTCCTCGTCATCGTGCCGCTGCAGGATGGATCGCAAGTCGCTCGTTCCATCGCCAGACCGATGGCACACCGACGTCGACTCGCCCAGTACGTCGTTCCAATCGAGGGTCTGCGTCATGTTGGTTCCTCCACGGAGATGCCGAGCTCCGCCGCGAATCGCGGCTCGACGGACGCCAGGAACAACGCCTCCACATCGTCGTGGAGTCGGTCGAGCGTACCGCTCAGCGAATCGACGTCTTCGAGATCGTCGAGCGCAACGTCGAAGTCGAGCGACAAAGCGCTGTTGCTCGCCTCCCACAGCACTTGCACGTGTGCGGAGTGGCCCCGCTGGGTTCGATAGCGTGTCGACGCCTCATGTCGCACCGTGTCGAGTTGAAGCGGCGCAAGGAACGGCGGTAGGTCGGTCCGCCGGACGACCTCAGTAAGCTGGCCGTCGAACCTGTTCACGAACCGAACGGCGACTCGGGTCGCCCGCCCGACCGGCACGAGGTCCGTCAGGTGCTGCCAGTGCTCGAGGAACGCGTCTCGAAAGCGTACCCAACCCGGGTACGACCGCGCGATGTACCCCAGAAGGTTGACGCTCAGCAGCACCGCCTGAGACCTGTCGCGTCTCGAGAAGACGTAGGGCATCGTAGCGACCGACTCCCCAGCTACCACCCGCGGAACGAGCAGGTCCGGGAAGCGCTCGCGGACCGTCCTCTGGAACGACCCACGTAGCCTCTCGACATCGGCCTCGCCCGGGAAGCGAACCTCGATGACCGCCTCCGCGAGCGGAACCGGGATGACCTCGATCTCCTGCGTGGCCGGCATCAACGTGACGATACAGCGCAACATCGCAGGAGATGCGTCCGAGGGCGGCTATTGCCGTTGTAGCCGACCATCAGCACGGCATCGAAGTCGGCGTCGAGACCCTTCATCTGGCCGATGCGTCGGTTCTGGCGGCACCACCGGGCTCCTCGATGGACCTACCCTCGACGATGCCCATGAGCTCGGTGAAGACGTACACACCACCGCGGCGACCGCGCGAGGGCCGAGCGGTGCGCAGTACGCTCGCGTCCCGCAAGAGCGCGATGAACCGCTGCGCCGTTGGCCTCGGTATCTCCGAGCGTGCGACGAACTGTGCAGACCCGAACACGGGCTGTCGGAAGACGAAGTCCAGGGCTCGCGCACCATGCTGCTAACGGGTTCTGTCGACGATGTCGACCTTGACCCGTTCGTACAAGGCGAGCATCGCCCTGACTCTGCGTTCGTTCTCTCCCGCCTGATCGGCGACGCCATCGAGGAAGAAGCGGCACCACTCGGTCCATGCGTCGTGGCTCGACATCGCGCGCAAGCCCTCGATGTACGCATCGCGATGACGCTCGAAGTACGCGCTCATGTAGAAGTTCGCCTTCCCAAGCAGGCCGCGCCGATACAGGGAGAGCGGGATGAGCATGCGCCCAAGGCGACCGTTGCCGTCTCGGAAGGGGTGCAGCGCCTCGAACTCGACGTGGGCGATGGCGAGCTGGACGATCGGGTCAGGCTGCCATTCGTCGTTCAGGTACTGCATCCAGGCGTGCATGCCCGCGCTCAGGTGCTCAGGGGCGATCGGCACGAACGAGGCGTCGTCGATCGTGCTGCCGGGCGCGCCGATCCAGTTCTGATCGGCTCGGTAGCCCCCCGGGTCCTCGGCCTGAGCGCGCACACCCCGCATCAGCAGCGCGTCGGTCTCACGGAGCAGATGCTCCGACGATGGCCGATCCGCGATGGCGTCAGCGATGAAATCCAGGGCGGCGCCAGCAGCAGGCGCGCGTTCGGGACGGCCGTCAACAGCCCGTCGTAGCGTGCCAGTGCCGCTTGCGCTCGGCCGATGCTCGGCAACAACGCAGCCAGATCGACTCGGGAGGGGGGAACCTGCCGAGCTGGAACCGCGTTGGCATGAGGAGCTTCCGATGCGCGACCGTTCACCCGAGCGGGCCACTTCCGATCGAGCACGGCCTGGGGCGCAGCCGCCCGACACGCCGACCCGGTCTCGCCTCAGGTGCGCGCCGAGGTGCGCTCGAGCAGCGACGCGATCACCGGCATGGAGGCCGTGCACCTGGTGAACGACGACACCAGCCCCGTCCACGTGCTGGCACTGCCCTTCTACCTGGGGCAGGAGTTCGCGGGGCCGTCGGCGTTCGACTTCTGACCAGCGCAGACGCCGATCAGTACAGCTGCTCCGGCACGTCCCACGGGACCGACAGTCCGGGCTCGCCCGTGCGCAGGTAGAGCACCATGTCGTCGTCCTCGCTGCGCTGCACCCACGTCACGACGTTCCACCCCGGCCGCAACCGCAGGTCGATGTCGAGCAGGAGCGTCCCCATACCGTTGCCCGAGTCATCCTGAGTGCAGGTGAGATCGACCGAACTCGTGGTGAACGCGTACGTGACGAGCGCAGCGGCATCGGCGAGGAAACCCACGGGCACCTTGGGGTCCTCGAAGCGCGCACGCACGTACGAGGCCGTCGGTGACGAGCCCGGCTGGCCGAACGGCTCATCGTGCACGTAGAGGACGCCGGTGAACGAGAACGGGTGCTCCTCGCCGCAGAACACGGCGTTGCTGAAGTCGTCGAGCGTGGGCGAGGACGGAAGCGCGATCGTGAACGCGCCCTGCGCGTCGATCGCCGTCGGGACCCACGGGCGGCTGGGGGTGAAGCTCGGCTGGCACTCCGGATCGTCGATCGGGCATAAGGTGCCCACACCGCCGATGCCTGCGAACGTCGCGTCGACCGCGCCGCCGTCGTAGCCGTCGATGACGCCGCTGACGCTCGTCACCGTGGCGACGCGTCCGGGGCCGACGACGTACTCGGCGATGCTCGGGTCGTCTCCGTTGGGCGTGCCGCCGATCGGGTCGGCCGGACCTCCGCAGGCGCTCAGGACGAGTGTGAAGGACACGAGGAGCACGAACGACAAGCGAGGTTGCATACGACCATCCCTTCGATGATCTCCCGCGGCGTCAGCAGGCGCGCGGGGCGAGGCGAGACGTGCGCGGCGCGCTCCCTACGGCGCGCTCGGGGTGAACGTCTCCGTGGTCGAGGCGCCACGGTCGATCTGCTGCGGCGCCATCGTCAGGCTCCACGGGTCGAGCACGCTCGCGGTCGCGACGAACACGTAGTAGGTGGCGCTGGGATCGAGATCGAGCCCGGTGAACTCCACGGTCCGCGTCGACTCCGCGAACGGCGCGAGGAGCGTCCCGGTGATGAACGGGCCGGCGGACGCGATGAGGCGCACGTCGTACACGGCGGTGGCCTCGACCCGGCCGATGGTGACGGCGACCGTCGAGGTCGTGGCCGTATCGAGCGTCACCTCGGAGCGCGGGAGCACGCGCGTGGCGTCGTAGGCGATCGGCAACGTGAAGTCGACGCCGCCGTACGTGGCCGCCGCCGTGTACGTGCCTGACGGGAGCAGCGGGTCGATCCAACCGGTGCTCCGCGTGGCCGCGTTCGTGACCTCGAGCGAGCGCTCGTACGCCTCGGGTCCCGTGACGGTGATCGTGAAGGGCTCGAACGCACCAAGCCTCTGGAAGATGAAGTGGCTCTCGGTGGAGCGTCCCGACACCCGGTCGTACGTGCCGATGCGCCAGGTGAACAGCGGCTCGGGACCGAGCTCCGTCTCGAGCGCCTCGATGCGCGTCCCGAGCAGTGCCTGGCGCGCAGCGATGGCGGCGGCCATGGCGGCCTCGGCCGCGACCGCGCCGTCGACGGCCTGCAGGTTCGCGTTCATCTCGCTCGCACGCATCGGCGTGCCGGCCGCGAAAGCGTGCGGCACCGACACCTCGTCCTCGTCGGCAGCGAGCAGGCCGGCATCCGGGGGATCGAGGATCCCAGCGACCTCCTCCAGCGCCGCGATGCGGCCGAGGAGGGCGTCCTGGTCAAGGATGAGCAGACCCTGGAACGCGCGGATGTTCGACGCATCCTCCACGAAGCGCTCGAACACCGCGTTCAGCGCTTCGGCATCGGCGACCTGACCCGCCACGATCCCGGCCTCGGTCCAGGGGTCATCGCCGGCCTCGAGCGGACCGGCCACGACGCCGTCGGCGCTCGCCGCCGCCACGCTCTGCTCCAAGAAGGCGACCCGGTCGCGCTGCGCGATCTGCGTCCGTCGAACGTCGATCACCTGCTCGCGCACGTCCGCGACCGCCTCCGAACGAGCATCGAGCGCTGCCCGCAGGGCCGACGCCGAGAGCGGCGCTCCGCTGCTCACGAACGGCCCGAGCGCATCACCCGTCAGCGCCCACGCGGCCGTTGCTACGAGGAGCACCGCGACGGCTCGGCGGATCACGGCGCCCACCGCGAGCTGCCCCAGACCGCGGTGTCCCACCGCGCCGAACCGTCGCCGCCACCACCACCCTCGCCGCAGGCGATCGCGCCGATCGCCAGCACGATCGCCGCGATCGCCACGAGTACCCCGCGTCGGCGCGCTCCCCCGCGCCGCGCTCCACACGCGCCTCTCGTCATAGACAACCTCCCACGCCCGGCCGAGCCCGCCATGACGTTCGCTCGATTGTCAGCCGGTTCATGGTATCCGAAACCAGTCGTCGATGGGCGGTGGCGACCCGTCGCGCTGAGCGACAGAGCAGCTGCTCGCCCTGCTCGAGCAGCAGTTCGCCGGCGGCGCTGCCGAGCGCCGCACAGGCGGTGATCACGCCCGCCGTGGCGGGTGTCGGCCTGGGCACCGACCTGCGCGACGCGCGGCGCATCGGCTCGGCGCCGTTGGCGGTCGGGCTCATCGGGGCGGGTGTGATGGGCGTGGTCAGTATCGCGTTGCTGCGATGGGCGGGGTAGTGCCGTGTGCGTCGATACCCGCTCGCGGTCAGGCCTCGAACACGCGCTCCGCGAGCGGTGACGAGAGCCCAGCCACGTGCACCACCTTGCCGCCCTTGATCACTGCTGCAACGGCGTCCTCGCTCGCGAGCACCGCTGCGTCGCGCGTGGCGTCGAACGGGGTCAGCACGAGGTCGGCGATCGCCCCAGCCACCACGCGTCCGCGTCCGGGCAGGCCCACCACCTCGGCGGCGTGACCGGTGGCCGCCGCCAGCGCTTCGAGCGGGCCGAAGCCGCAGCGTTGCAGCATCACGAGTTCGTTTGCGTTCTGGCCGTGGCGCACCATGGCGTTGCCGCCGGCGTCGGTGCCGGCGACCACGCGAACGCCGTGGCGGCGGGCGATGGCCATGCGCTCCTCGGGCGAGGGCATGACGAAGCCCTCGTCGGCGAGCCGCTGACGCTGGCGCAGCGCCGTCTGCGGCACCAGCCCGCGCTCGAGCGCCTCGTGGTACTTCATCTCGTTCATCAGCGTGGCGACGAGCACCGTGCCGCGATCGGCCATGCGCTCGGCGCTGCGATCGTCCAGGAACAGGCCGTGCTCGACCGTGTCGACGCCGCCCTCGATGGCGTTCATGATGCCCTCGCCGCCGTGGGCGTGCGCGGCGACCTTGACGCCGGCGCGGTGCGCCTCCTCTACCCCGGCGCGGACCTCATCGAGCGTGAACTGCGCCGCCAGCGGGTGGCGGCCGGCGCTCGACATGCCGCCGGTGACGCCCATCAGCTTGATCCAGTGCACGCCGCGCTTGACCTGGCGGCGTACCTCTTTGCGGATCTCGAACTCGCCGTCGACCTCGACGCAGCGCTGGTGCACGTGGCCGCCGGTGATGGTGAGGCCCAACCCGGCGGCGCGCACCGTCGGGCCGATGAGGATACCGGCGTCGACCGCGTGAGCCAGATCGACGTCGAGGTAGTCACGCCCGGTCAGGTCGCGCACGGCGGTGAAGCCACGGCGCAGCGTGTGCTGCGCGGCCGCCACGGTGCGGTACGCGGTGAGCCCGCTCGACTCGGCCAGTCGGCGCGACGTGGCGTAGTCCTGCGCGCCGGCCACCACGTCGCCGCCGACCAGGTGGGTGTGGGCGTCGATGAGGCCGGGCAGGAGCGTCGCGCCGCCGAGCGCGTACGACGGCACACCGTCGCCGCTGGGCGGCGGTTGCGCGGCGGCGTCCTCGACGAGCGTGATGCGCTCACCGTCGATCTCGACCCAGGCGCGCTCGATCACGCGCTCCAGGCCGTCGAACACGCGGACGTCGGTCAGGCGGTAGCGCA
>REEJ01000309.1 GCA_007695125.1 Trueperaceae bacterium
GCTCAGGCGCCGCCGGCGACCGGCGCGTCCGCGGCGTCCTGGGCGCGATGGAAGAGCGCCGCGGCGAGGGCCTCGAAGCGCTGACGATCGAAGCGTCGGCGCCCCTCGACCAACCCCTCGCCGTCCTCCGCCAGCGTCAGGCGCCGGTGGACGTGCGAGTCGAAGGGGTGCACCACGACCTCCTTGAACACCGCGTGGCGCGGGCTGGCGTTCAGCAACAGCACCGGCTGGCGATCGGCGGGTCGAGTCAGGCTGGCGCTCATCACGATCACCGGCAGGTCGTACGGACGCTCCATCCGGTAGATGTAGTCGGGGAAGTCGGCGATCTTGACGTACGCGGCGTCGTCCCGCCCCTCGGCGAAGCTGCGGGCCCACGTGAGCAGCTCGCTCCAGGCGGCGTAGAACGCCCGATCGCGGTCGGTGAGGGGTGCGGCGTCGACCATGGCGCCAGTCTAGCCCTTGGCGCCCGCCCTCGGTGCGCGGCCTGGAGTCAGTACGTGACCGGGAGCGAGGTGAGGTAACGGAACACGTTGCGTGGCTGATAACCCGGCTGCGCGCCGTCCAAGCGGAGGTTGGGCAACCGCAGCAGCGCGCTCAGGGCGCTCTGCAACTCGAGCCGCGCGAGCGGCGCGCCGATGCAGTAGTGCACGCCCAGGCCGAAGGAGACGTGGGGGTTCGGGTAGCGGGCGACGTCGAAGCGCTCGGGGTGGTCGAACACCTCCGGATCGCGGTTGGCACTGGCGTAGTAGAGGCACAGCTTCGTGCCGCGCGGCCAGACGAGCCCGCCGTAGGTCATGTCTTCGAGGACGCGCCGCTCGAAGAACTGCAGCGGCGTGTCGAAGCGCAGCATCTCCTCGACGGCGCGCGGGACGCCGTCCGGATCGGCGACGAGCGCTGCGTGCTGTTCCGGGTGGCGCAGCAGCGCCAGCATGCCGTTCCCGATGACGTTGACCACCGCCTCGTGACCCGCGTTGAGGAAGAGGATGGCGTTGGCGACGATCTCGCCCTCGCTGAGGCGTGCCGGATCGGCGTCGTGGAGGGCGGTCATCCGGCTGATGAGGTCGTCGCCGGGCGCCGCGCGCGAGCGTTCGATCAGCGCGCGGACCGCGGCGGCGAACTCGGCCGCGGCGCGCACCGCGGCCGCCTCCATCGCGGGCGTCCGCTCCGGCTCGAACATGCCGATGATCGCCTTCGACCACGGCACGAGCTCGGCACGGCCCTCCACTGGCACGCCCAGGAGGTCCGCGATGACGGTGACCGGCAGGGGCTCGGCGACGTCCCGGATCAGATCGGCGCGGCGCTCGGTTCGGGCCTCGAGCGCGTCGATGCGCTCGCGCACGATGGCATCGATGCGTTCGCGCAGCGCCCTGACGTGCCTCGGCGTGAACACGTCGTGCACCGCCTGCTTGATCCGCGTGTGGTCAGGCGGCTCGATCTCCAGGAGCGAGCCCGCCTGGATCGCCGCGAAGGGAGCGTGCGCCGGATCGGGAGGCGGAGCGTGGCTCGCGTCCGCGGGGTCGATGACGCGGCCCAGGCGTCGATCGCGGAGCAGCGCGTCGACGTCGCGATGGCGCGTGACGATCCACGCGCTCCAGCCCTCGAACCACGCGATCGGCGCCTCGTCGCGCAGCCTGGCGTAGGTCGGGTACGGATCGGCCAGGAACGCTGGGTCGGTCGGCTGGAACAGCGCACCGGTGGTGGGCTCGCGCATGACGCATGCTACGCGCTCGCGGGCCCCCGCCCACGGATCGGTCGAAGGCGGTCACGGCCTCAGCCTGCGAGGAACGCCTCGAGGGGCGCGGCGGCCTCCGCGAGATCGCTCACCACCATCGTGCCCACCGGTACGTCGGACGGTTGGTCCACACGGTCGCCGGAGATCCAGCAGGTCGCCAGCCCGAAGCGCTGCGCTCCCCGTACGTCCGCCTCGAGGTCGTCGCCGATCATCAGCACGTCCTCGGGACGCGCGCGCACCGCGGTCAGCGCGAGCCAGAACACGCGCGGATGCGGCTTGCGCACCGCCACGTCGGGGGCTCCGGAGACGATCGTCGCCCGCACGTAGGTCGCGAGCCCACTGGCTCGCAGCGCCTCGGTCTGCATGTCGACGGGGCCGTTCGTGACGACAACGATCGGCGCGGCGGCGGTCGCGAGGCGCTCGAGGAGCGCCGCCGCGGCCGGGTGAGCGCGCACGCCGCGGCCGTAGTCGAGGCACGCCTCGCGGGCGAGGTCGGCGAGTGCCGTGGGCTCGCGGAGCCCGCAGGCAGCCAGCGCGTCGCGGCACGCGCTCTCGAGCGTGACGGCCGCGTCGATGCTGGTGGCCCGCTCGAGCGCCGACCTGAAGCGGACCCGAGCGTCGGCCCCGACGCCGAGCGCCGTCGCGGTGGCCGACACCCAACCGGGCCAGTCGCCGTGCGGCACCAGCAGCGTTCCGTCCAGGTCGAAACACACGCCTCGTCGCATGGGGGTCAGGGTACGCCATGCGGTCCTCGCCGGGCAGCGCGCCGAACTCGGGGCGCGCTGCGCCGACGCCGGCCACCGTTCGAGCGGCGGTATGCTGTCGCCTCGTGAGCAGACCCGCCCCCGCCCCGCCGCACCTCGCGACCGCCGACGACCCGTTGCTGGCGCCCCTCAACGACGCGCAGCGCGCGGCCGTGCGGCACCTGAGCGGCCCGGCGCTCGTCGTGGCGGGCGCCGGATCGGGCAAGACGCGCACGGTGGTGCACCGGATCGCCTACTTGCTGCGCACGCACGAGGTGCTGCCGCAGCAGGTGCTCGCCGTCACCTTCACGAACAAGGCCGCCAGCGAGCTGAAGGAGCGGGTGCTCGAACTGATCGGCCCCCCGGCCCGCGACCTCTGGGTCGCCACCTTCCACGGGGCGTGCCTGCGCGTGCTGCGCACCTTCGGTGAGCGCGTCGGCCTGGTGCCCGGCTTCGCGATCTACGACGACGGCGACCAGCTCGACCTGCTCAAGGAGTTGCTGCGCACCGTGCGCGGGCTCGAGGAGGCGAACCCGCGGGCGCTGCGCGGCGCGATCGACCGCGCCAAGTCGAACCTGTGGACCCCCGAGCGCTTCGAGCACGAGGCGACGGCGTTGTACGGACGCGACGTCGGCGGGCTGCCGATCGAGCTCGTCGCCGAGGTCTTCGGGCGCTACGAGGCGCGCTTGCGTCAGTCGAACGCGGTCGACTTCAACGACATCCTGGGGCGGACCGTCCAGCTCTTCGGCGAGGCGCCCGACGTCTTGGACCTGGTCCAGCAGCGCGCGGTCTTCATCCACGTCGACGAGTACCAGGACACCAACCCCGCCCAGTACGAGTTGACGCGACTCCTGGCCGAGAAGTACCGCAACCTGATGGCCGTGGGCGACCCCGACCAGGGCATCTACAGCTTTCGCAGCGCCGACATCCGCAACATCCTCGACTTCCAGCGCGATTACGACGATGCGAACGTCTACCGCCTCGAGTTGAACTACCGCAGCGCCGGCAGCGTCCTGCGGATCGCCAACGCGTTGATCAGCCACAACGTCGGCCGGCTCGAGAAGGACCTGCGGGCCACCCGCGGCGAGGGTGATCCCGTGCGCCTGTACCGCGCCAACGACCACCGCGCGGAGGCCGACTTCGTGGCGCGCACCGTCGAGCGCGTGCACGGAGCAGGGCTGCGCCTCTCGGATTGCGCGGTGCTCTACCGCACGAACGCGCAGTCGCGCGTCCTCGAGGAGTCGCTACGGCGCGCCGGTCTGCCCGCCGTGATCGTCGGCGGCGTCGGCTTCTACGAACGCCGCGAGGTCAAGGACGCACTGGCGTACGCGCGGGCCGCGTTGAACGCCGCCGACGACGTCGCCTGGCGCCGCGTCCTGAACCGACCCAAGCGCGGCATCGGGCAGACCAGCGAACACGGGCTCACGGCCTACGCCCGACGCCACGGCCTGCGCTTCGCCGACGCCCTGCGAGCGGCTCCGGAGGCGCTCAAGGGCACCCCCGCCGTGGGGCGGATCGCCGACTTCGTCGCGCTGATGGACGACCTCGCCGAGGCTGCCGACACGCTCGCAGCCAGCCAGTTCCTCAAGGCCGTGCTCGATCAGAGCGGCTACCTCCAAGCGCTCAAGGACGAGGGCGGCCACGAGTCGCTGGCGCGGCTGGAGAACCTCGACGAGCTCGTGAGCGCCGTGTCTGAGTGGGAGGCGGAGGCCGGCGGGTCGATCGCCGACTTCCTCGACGAGGCCGCGTTGATGACGAGCGTCGACGACCGCGCGATCGAGGCCGTGAACGACGAGGTCCCCGACGACGCCGTGACGCTGATGACCCTCCACAACGCCAAGGGCCTGGAGTTCCCCGTCGTGTTCCTGGTCGGGCTCGAGGAGCAGTTGCTGCCGCACCGCTCGTCCACCGGCAGCCTGCAGGACATCGAGGAGGAGCGCCGGCTGTTGTACGTGGGCATCACCCGCGCTCAGGAGCAGCTCTACTTGGTGCACTGCGCGTCGCGCATGACGTTCGGCCGCACCGAGTTCGCGCGCCCCAGCCGCTTCCTCGAGGACATCCCGAAAGGGACGCTCGTGGAGATCGACGTGCTCGGCCAGGTGCTGGACGCCCCGGCTGCGGGGCGGCCGGCGGCCGCTCGCAGCACCTGGGTGGCGCCGAGCGCGCCGACGCCTGCGGCCGGCGCTGGGGCCGCCCTCACGTACCGTGGCGGCGAACGCGTGAAGCACCCCAAGTACGGTGCCGGCACCGTGGTCGGAGTCAGCGGCGAGGGCGCCCGCGCGGAAGTCACGGTGGTGTTCCAGGAGGCCGGGGCGAAGCGTCTGCTGGTGAAGTTCGCGAACCTCGAACGCGCGTGAGGCGCGCACATCCGGCGCCTCGGGCGAGGCCCGCTGAGCGCGCCGCGACGGCGGCGCGGCGCGAGGCGCGGGGCCGGCCCTGTGGTATCGTTCCAGCCACGCCGACCGCTCTGGAGCGCGCCCGTTCGGGCGCGTCGCTCGGTCGGCCGCACTTCGGGAGGGCTCCGCTTCTGTGAACGCCAAAGCGATCGTCGTGACCTCGGGCAAGGGTGGTGTCGGCAAGACGACGACAACCGCCAACGTTGGAGCCGCACTCGCCAAGCTCGGCGAGAAGGTGTGCGTCATCGACACCGACGTCGGCCTGCGCAACCTCGACGTGGTGATGGGCCTCGAAGGGCGCGTCGTCTTCGACCTCATCGACGTGTTCGAAGGGCGCTGCAAGCTGCGTCAGGCCATCATCCGCGACAAGCGCGTGGAGACGCTCTACCTCCTCGCCGCCTCCCAGACGAAGGACAAGAGCTCGCTCTCGGAGCACCGAATGCAGGACACGGTGCGGCAGCTCCTCGAGGACGAGGGTTTCGACCGCGTGGTGATCGACAGCCCCGCTGGCATCGAGTCGGGCTTCCAGACCGCCGCCTCGGCCGCGACCGGCGCGCTCGTGGTCGTCAACCCCGAGGTCAGCTCGGTGCGCGACGCCGACAGGATCATCGGACTGCTCGAATCGCGCGAGATCACCGAGGTCCGGTTGATCGTGAACCGGCTGCGCCCCGCCATGGTCAAGCGCGGCGACATGCTCGAGGTCGACGACGTGCTCGAGATCCTGGGCGTGAAGCTCATCGGCATCGTCCCCGAGGACGAGCAGATCTTGGTGTCGACGAACATCGGCAACCCCGCCAGCTTGGAAGAGGGTGGCGCCAAGACGTCCGCGTCGCAGGCGTTCCGGAACATCGCCCGCCGCATCCGCGGCGACGAGGTGCCGTACCTCCAGTTCGACGAGAAGCGCGGCTTCATGGCGGGTCTCAGGAAGCTGTTCGGGGGCGCCTGATGTTCGGGTGGTTCAAGCGTCGCAAGAGCCGTGACGCGCTCAAGGAGCGCCTCAAGCTGGTGCTCTCGTACGATCGCGCCAAGCTCACCCCGGGGAAGATGGAGGAGCTCAAGGGGGAGCTCCTGGCGGTCATCGCCAAGTACTTCCCATCGGACGCCGCCGATTACGACGTCCGCTTCGAGCAGCAGGGGAACCGCATGGTCCTGGTCGCGAACCTGCCGATGAAGGACGAGGATCGCTGATACCCGCACCGCGCGTGCGCCTCGGCGCGCGACGCGGCACGACACCTTGGCGGCACGTGCCGTCTGCGTCTCGATCGTGCGACGACGCATGCTATCTTCCCCTTCATGAGTACCAGCACCGTCCTCGTGGCCGATGCGGACCCGCTGCAGCGTCAGCTCCTCGACATGCTGCTCAGCGTGGAGTCGCTCGATGTGACGATGGTCGCCAGCGGCGAAGAGGCGCTCGCTCACCTGCGCTCCCACACACCCGACGTCGTCCTGATGGCGATGGACCTCCCCGACGTGGCTGGCAGCGTCATCTGCCGCAAAGTCAAGAGCGTCAAGCGCCTGATGCACGTGCCGGTGGTCCTGGTGGCACCCGAACCGTCGGCCGGCGGGACGCTCGGCGACTCGATCAAGCGCGAAGCGCGCGATGTCGGTGCCGATCTGCTGCTGCAGAAGCCCCTGGGCGACAAGAACCTGCGCGAGCGCGTGCAGCGACTGCTCGCGGCTCCGCCGGTACACGGCCGTGACGGCGCGATCTTCAACTCGGCGGTGCTCGAGTCGTCGAGCGACCTCGACGAGTTCGGATCGCTCGGCAACGCCCCGACGGGGGCCGCCACCGAACTCGGTGGACTGCGCGCGGAAGTGGCGCGCTTGCGTCACGAGAACGAGTCCCTGAAGGCGCGCCTGGCCAAGCTCAAGGAGCGCGCGAAGGTCTTGCAGGACGAGCTCGAGGAGGCGAAGAAGCCGCGCGGCCTGTTCGGACGTAGGGGCGGCTGAGGGCGCGGCGACACCGCGCCGTGCCGAGTGCCGATCAGTCGTTCGCGCTGGCTCCGGCTGGCAGGTGTGCGTCGGCCCAACGGTGGATGGCCGCGATCACGTCCTCGAGGCGCTCACCCGCTGGCGTCAGGCGATAACACGCGCGGCAGGTGCCGTCGCTCAGTTCCTTGACGATGATGCCGAGCCGTTCCAGGCGGCCGAGCCGCTGGGTCAGCGTGGTCGGGTTACA
>REEJ01000311.1 GCA_007695125.1 Trueperaceae bacterium
ATGCGCGGGGTCGGGCTCGCTCCATTCTCATCTTGATGCGTTACACTATGCACTACAAAGCAGTTCGACGGCGGCTTGCCCCGGTCAGGGGCAAGCCGCTTCTCGACAGCGCAACGAAGGAGTGATCATCGTGGTCCGCAGCAACGTGCGTCTCACGCAAGAAGGGTTCGACCGCCTGAAGGCGACCTTGGAGCAGGAGTACCGCCGGCTCGAGGAGTCGACGAAGATCCTGCAGGACCTCACCGGTACCAGCGACGACTACGACGACTCGGGTCTCGAGGACGCCAAGCGCGAGAAGGCGCGCATCGAGAACCGCATCGACGACCTCGAGACGCAGCTCGATCGCGCGGTGATCATCTCCGAGAACGATCCGAACCGCGTCGACCTCGGCAACGTCGTGGCGCTCACCGATCTCGACGCCCAGCGCGAGATGCGGGTGCAGGTCGTCTCGCCGGTCGAGGCCGGCGTGCTCGAAGGCGACGTGCCGAAGGTGTCCGACGAGTCGCCACTCGGCCGCGCCCTGATCGGCCGCGGCCTCGGAGACGAGGTCACGGTCACCATGGGCGACAAGAAGCGGCGTTACAAGATCGACGCGATCGTCTAGCGCGCCGCTCGCCCGGTCACGACGGCTCGTCCCGCTGGCCACGCGCCAGCGCAGCCAGCACGGTGCGCGCCGCCACGCTGCCGACGGGACGCCCCTCGCGGTCCACGGCGAACACCGGACCTTCGGCTGCGGCGACGTCGGCGACGACGTCCTGCAAGAGCGCCTCGGACGAGACGAGCACGGCACCTTCGGCCTGGCTGGCGGCGGCGTTCGCATCGTCGCGACCGAGCGGCGTCATGACGTGGCGCACCTTCATCACCCGCGAGCGATCGACGTCCTCCACGAACGCCTTGACGTAGTCGTCGGCGGGGCGCGTGACGATCTCGGTCGGCGTGCCCACCTGGACCACGACGCCGTCTTTGAGCACCGCGATGCGGTCCCCTAGGCGCAGGGCCTCGTCGAGGTCGTGGGTGATGAACACGATCGTCTTGCCGAGCTCCTGCTGCAGGCGCAGCAGTTCGCCCTGCATCTCGCGGCGGATCAACGGGTCGAGCGCGCTGAACGCCTCGTCCATCAGCAGCACGTCTGGATCGGTGCACAGCGCGCGCGCCAGCCCCACGCGCTGCTGCATCCCGCCCGAGAGCTCGCGCGGCAGCGAGCGTTCGTAGCCCTGGAGGCCCACGCGTTCGATCCAGGCACCCGCGCGGCGCTCGCGCTCGGCGCGCGCGACGCCCTGGACACGCAGGCCGAAGCCGACGTTGTCGAGCACGTTGCGGTGTGGCAGGAGCGCGAAGCGCTGGAAGACCATGCCCATGCGGCTGCGGCGCATCTCACGCAACTCGCGCGGCCGCAGCGCCAGCACGTCGGTGCCGTCGAGCGTCAGCGTGCCCGACGTCGGCTCGATGAGCCGGTTGAAGCAGCGCACCAGCGTCGACTTCCCACTGCCCGAGAGGCCCATGACGACGAACGTCTCGCCTGGCTCGACGGTGACGTCGACGTCGAGCAGGCCCACCGTGTGCCCCGTCTGCTCCAGGATCTCGTCCTTGCCGACGCCTCGTTCGAGGAGCGGCAACACCGAGCGAGGGTCCGGGCCGAAGACCTTCGAGAGCCCTTCGGCGACGATGTGCGCCATCTCAGCGCTCCCCTGCGGTGTGGTCCCAGCGGCGGCTGTAGCCCGCCGTGATCCGGTCCATGACGATCGCCAGGAACACGATCGCCAGTCCCGCCTCGAGGCCCAGGCCGACGTCGCCGCGCTGCAAGCCGCGCAGGACCTCCTGCCCCAGCCCGCGGGCGCCGATCATCGACGCCACCACCACCATGGCGAGGGCCATCATGATCGTCTGGTTGATGCCCGCCATGATGGTCGGTACCGCCAGCGGCAGGCGCACGAGGAACAGCGTCTGACGCTCGGACGCGCCGAACGCGGCGCCGGCCTCCACCACTTCCGGGTCCACCAGACGCAGGCCCAGGTCGGTCAGGCGGATGACGGGCGGGACGGCGTAGACGAACGTCGCGATGATCGCCGCCACGTTGCCGAGCCCGAAGAACATCACCACCGGCACCAGGTAGACGAAGCTCGGCAACGTCTGCATCGCATCGAGCACCGGTTGCAGCCACATCTTGAGACGATCGCTGCGAGCCATGGCCACGCCGATCGGGATGCCGATGATGATCGTGAACACGGTCGCGACCAGCATGATGGCGAGCGTGGTCATCATCTGCGACCACAACCCGAAGGTGCCGACGAGCACCATGAGGCCAGCCAGCACGACTCCCGAGACGATCCTGCGGCCCGTGGCGTGCCACACCAGCACCGCCACGAGGAGCACGACCAACCACCACGGCAGCGCCACCAGGAAGCGCTCCACGCGGATGAGGAGCTGTAGCAGCGCCCCGGTGATCGCCGCGAACACGTCGCCGAAGTTGACGACGAGCGCGCTCACGGCGTCGTTGGTCCAGCTGCGCAGCGGGATGCGCCACGCGCTCGGGAACTCCTGCGTCAGGAACGCCAGCATGGCGTTCGCCTAGTCCAACGCGGCTAGCACGCGCTCCGCGACCGCGTCGTCGACCCAATGCGTCCAATCGTCCGGGCGCTCGGCGAGGAACGTGCGGGCGGCGCCGAGGGGGTCGTCACCCGTGTCCTGCATGTGCGCGAGCAGTTCGCTGATGACGTCGGTCGGCACGCGAACCGCGGCGAGGAAGCCGAGGACCGCGTCGCCGGCAGCGGCGTGGAACGGCGCGCCTACGACGATCGCCGCGGCGGCGTCGGGGTACGCGCACGCGACCTCGGCCTGCTCCGGCGTGTCCAGGTTCGCCATCAGCTCATCCCAGCAGGCGTCGGTGTACTCCGGTTCCTCGAGGCGGACCATGTCGAGCCGTCCCAGCAGCCAGGTCGGGGCCCAGTAGTAACCGAGCCACGGCTCGCCGCGGAGGTACGCGGTCTCCATCGTCGTGGCGAGCGCGACGGCGGTGCCCGGCTCGAAGCTCACGAACGCGTCGGTCAGCCCGTAGGCGTGCAGCTTGACGTTGTTGATCAGCTCGCACTGCCAGCCGAGGATGCAGTTGTGGAACCGCCCGACGTCCGGCTGCTCGGGGTCGCGGAACAGCTCGGCGTACCGCGGCAGATCGAACACGCTGCGCAAGTCGGGCGCCAGCGCCTCGATGCCGCGCTCGGCGTCGCCCTCGATCACGTAGCGCGGCACGTAGAAGGCCTGGATGGCGTCGTCGAAGACCTCGGCGATCTCCACGACGGAGCCGTCGGCGAGCGCTCCCGGCCAGAAGTCCGGGATGTTCACCTTCGAGACCTCCATCAACACGTCGATGTCGCCGCGGATCGCGCCTTGGTACATCGGGATCGTCGAGCCCGGGAACGCGTCGGTCGTGCAGCCGAAGCCCTCCTCGAGGACGGTTCGCGCGATCCCGTTCAGGAGCATCGCGCTGTCCCAATCGAAGTCGGCGAAGACGATGGTGCGGTCGATCGGGCAGACGGCGTCGCTGGCGCTGGCGCTGCCCGCGACCAGGGACACGAGCACGACGAGGAGCGCCGCGAGGGCGCGACGAAGGCGGTGATGATGCATGTGCATGGTCCTTCCGTTCGTGAGGCGATCCGGTACGCCATGGGTGGCACCGGACCAGGGCCGCGGCCGACGCCTATCGTCGACCCAGGCGAAACCCTGGATGCTTGCCGGACGGTCCGTGACCGACGCGAGGCCGGATGGGAACTACGTCGAATATACCAGAGCGCGGAACGCTGCCTCGGTCGTGCCCGGCCGGTTACGACACGGCCGGCCACGACACGGCCGTCGCGGCCAGCGCCATGGGTCTCGGGCGAAGCGGAGACGTGAACGGCTCGGCGCCAAAGTGCGCGCCGAGCCGTTCACGGACTCGAGTCGGAGCGGCGTCCGTCAGTCGAGCGCCGCGCGCACCCGTTCGAGCACGCTCGTGTCGGCGCCAGCCAGCCAGGGCGTCCAAGCGTCGGGGTTCGAGCGCAGCAGCTCCATCGCGGCGGCGTCGGTCCCGACGTCGTTCTCCTCCATGTACGCCAGCATCTCGTTGATCAGCGCCGTGGGCACGTACATGGCATCGAGGAAGGCCTCGACGTCGGCCGGTGCGACGTCGGCGAAGTTCGCGCCGAGGGCGACGACGGCGACGACGACGGGGTAGTCGCAGGCCTCGGTCGCCCGTTCCGGCGTGTCGGTCATGGAATCCATGTGCTCGAAGCAGGCCTCGTCGTACGGCGGTTCGTCGAGGCGGAGCATGTCGAGCCTGCCGAGGATGCCGGTGGGCTCCCAGTAGTAGCCAAGCCACGGCTCGCCGCGCACGAACGCGGTCTCCATGGTGGTCTCGAGCGCCACGCCCGTGCCCGGCGTGAAGTTGGTGAAGTACTCGTCGAGGCCGTAGACGACCATCTTCACGTTGTTGACGCCTTCGCAGTACCAGCCGATCACGCAGTTGTAGAAGCGCCCCTTGTCGGGCTGCTCGGGGTCGCGGAAGAGCTCGGCGTACTGCGGCAGGTCGAAGACGCTGCGCAGGTCGGGTGCGAGCGCCTCGATGCCGCGCTCGGCGTCACCTTCCACCAGGTAGCGCGGCACGAAGAAGCCCTGCGAGGCGTCGTCGAAGACGGGGCTGAGCTCGCGGACGGTGCCGGCGGCCAGCTCCTCGCGCCAGAAGTCCGGCGTGTTGTCGGTCCAGACCTCCATGGTGACGTCGATGTCGCCGCGGATCGAGCCCTGCAGCAGCGGCAGCGTGGTGCCGGGGATGGCGTCGGTGGCGCAGCCGAAGCCTTCTTCGAGGACGAAGCGAGCGACCTCGGTGAGGATGTTGACGCTGTCGTAATCGAGCTCGGCGAACATGATCGGACGATCGAAGCCGCCGCAGGGATCGTCCTGGGCGAGCGCGAGACCGGCGATCAGCACGGAGAGTGCGATCACACCGACGAGAAGACGGCGAAGCGGATAGGTCGATGTCGACATGGGGTTACCCCTTCCGGATGCCCGAGGTGCACGGCGCACCGCGGATCGGCGGCGCAGACCGACGGCGTGGTGCCGGTGCCTGCTTCCGTTCGGACGCTTCAAGGGTACACCGGCGCCGCCGAGCCGACCGTGGCGTGACGCCAAGACGTCGCCACTGCGCGAGTACACTGATGCGTCATGTCCCAGAAGAGCCTACAGGAGCAACGCGAGCAACGACTGCGCAACCTCGGGAGCCTGGTCGAGCGCGGCTTCGAGGCGTACCCCTACGCGTTCACGACGACGACGACCGCCGCATCCCTGCACGCTGCGCACCCCGACGGCGCCCCGGGCGACGCCTGGCCGGACGAGGACGTGGTGATCGCCGGGCGCGCCATGACGGTGCGCAACATGGGCAAGGTCACCTTCGTGACGCTGCGCGACGCGACCGGCGACGTCCAGGCGTACCTACAGCGCGACCGCATCGGCGAGCCGTACGGCGCCGTGAAGAAGCTCGACATCGGCGACTGGCTCGAGGTCAGCGGCCACCCCTTCGTCACCAAGACGGGCGAGCTGACCGTCGATGCGGCCGCCTTCCGGCCGTTGGTGAAGTCGCTGCGCCCGTTGCCCGACAAGTTCCACGGCCTGGCCGACAAGGAGGCGCGCTACCGCCAGCGCCACCTCGACCTGATGGTCAACCCCGAGGTGCGGCGCGCGTTCGTGTTGCGGAGCCGGGCGATCGCGTTCATACGGCGCTACCTCGACGATCGCGGCTTCCTGGAGGTCGAGACGCCGGTGTTGCAGGCCGTCCCCGGCGGCGCCGAGGCGCGCCCGTTCGTGACGCACCACAACGCCCTGGACCACGACTTCCACCTCCGCATCAGCCTCGAGCTCTACCTCAAGCGCCTGATCGTCGGTGGTTTCGACGCCGTGTACGAGATCGGCCGCAACTTCCGCAACGAGGGCATCAGCTACAAGCACAACCCCGAGTACACGATGCTCGAGTTGTACTGGGTCGGCAAGGACTACCTCGACATCCTCACGCTGGTCGAGACCATGTACGCCGAGCTCGTGCGCGACCTCACCGGTGGGATGGTGCTCTCGTACCAGGGCCGCGAGCTCGACTTCACGCCGCCGTGGCCCCGGATCGATTACACCGGTGCGCTCGCGCAGCGCGCCGGAATCGACTTCGACGTGCTCGACGAGGCGCGCCTGCGCGCCTGGGCCGCCGAGCGCCACCCCGGCGCCGGCGACGGCGAGACGCAGCCGTTGGCCGAGCAGCCCCTTCATCAGCTCGTCGCCAAGCTCTACGACATCTACGTCGAGCCGACGCTGGTGCAGCCGACCTTCGTGATGGACCACCCCGAGCTGATCAGCCCGCTGGCCAAGCGCCATCGCTCCCGACCCGGCCTGGTGGAGCGCTTCGAGCCCGTCGCGGTGGGCATGGAGCTCGGCAACGCGTTCTCGGAGCTCAACGACCCGATCGACCAGCGCCGCCGGTTCGAGGAGCAAGCGGCGCGCCGCGCCGCGGGCGACGAAGAGGCGCAACCGATCGACGAGGAGTTCCTGGCAGCGCTCGAGTACGGCATGCCGCCCACCGGCGGGCTCGGGCTGGGCATCGACCGCCTGGCCATGCTCCTGGCCGACGCCCCATCGATCCGCGACGTCGTCCTGTTCCCGCTGATGCGGCCGGAGTGAGGGGCATGGAGCGAGGCACGCTCTACCAGCTCAAGCGCGACTCCGCACGACCGATCGACGCTCAGGACGCCGCTCGGCTACGCGACGCGTTCGATCTCGAGGGGGACGACTGATGCCCGTGCTCCGGTATCGCGACGTCAGCGACGTGCCACCGCCGGCAGCCGTCGACGCGAGCGACCTGTCGCTGCTCGACCGCGTGCTCGTACTGTCGGCGTTCGCGGTGGCGACGGTCGGACCGCTCTACCGTCCCGGTGTCACGCGCTTCGTGTCCGTCGAGGCGGCGGACGCCGCACGCGAGGCCGCGCTGCTCGAGCGGATGCGACGTCGTGGCGCAGCACCCGAGGCGAGCGAACGCCT